>QHZY01000051.1 GCA_003224855.1 Acidobacteriota bacterium
GTCTTCGAGCAGCAATCCTTCTCCCTGATAATAACTGACCTCGGCTTCGGCTGTCGTCACGGGAGTTTCCTGCAAGCCCGCGTCCGCGCCCTGAGGGCGATAGAGCAGATCGAAATCGCGAGAGATATCGCACTGCACTGGTTCCAGGCAACGGGCACAGCCAGTTTCAATCCTGGCCTTCAGATTTCCGGCGACCCGGATATCCTTAATCAGACGGTGTTTGCCGTGGTGCTCTTCCACCAACTGGGCGCGTCCAGTCGACTTGATCGGGCCGGTCTGTCGCCAGTCCGGACTTAAATCGATTGCTTCGGGCGGAAGCTCCTCGTCGAAGTCGATGGGATGAGCTTCTAATTCACGGATTTCAATCAGCATCGGGCCAACCTCCGGGGTCCCCAAACCTAAGATCGCGATCCACTCCGGAGCACGCTGAGACGCGTAAGTTCTACGGGGAGCTAGAGTTAACAATAAATCCTAGGCGGCTCGGGTGTCAAGAAACCGGCGCACTCTACTTAAGGCAGAGAGAACACAGGCTGGCTAGGAAATGATGGGAAGCGCCCGGAGGCGCTTTTTTGTGGCCGCGTATATTGCGTTGCAAAGCGCGGGCGCGAGCGGCGGGACCGGCGGTTCCCCCGCGCCGGTAGGGGATTCGGAGCTGGTCACATAATAGGCTTCGATTTCAGGAGCTTCGGTGATGCGAACGGGCTGATAGGTGTCGAAGTTTCCCTGCACCACGCGGCCCTTATCGATAGTGATCTGCGCCTGCAATGCGTTGGTCAAAGCAAAGATGATTGCGCCTCGAATCTGTTGTTCGAGGATGTTGGGATTGATGACCTGGCCGCAGTCGATTACGCCAACCACGCGATGCACGCGGGGCTTGTCGCCTTCCATTGAAATCTCGACCACTTCGGCGGAGTAGCTATTGAAGCACCCGAAGCATGCGATGCCATGGTAATGTCCGGCGGGAAGCGGCTTGCCCCATCCGGACTTGTCGGCGGCCATCTGCAGAACAGCGCGCATGCGAGCGGTCTGCCAGTTATTCAGGTTCTGATCTTTTTCGAGTAACCGCAAACGCAGCTGCAGCGGGTCTTTGTGCCCGGCAGCTGCAATTTCATCGATGAAACTCTCCGCCGCAAAGCCTACCTGCAATGCGTTTACAGAACGCATCCAGCCGAGCGGAATGGGCGTTTCCGTCAACACGTGATCGACCAGGGCGTGCGGGAATGCGTACACGAACGACGCTTCGTCTTTGATCTCGGGATCGGTGCCATCCACCGGCGGCGTACCCTTTTGTACATTGATGCCAGGCATCACGATGCGATGCGAAAACGCGACTGGCCATCCCGCGCCATCGAGCACCGCGCTGAGCTTGTGGTAGCTCGCAGGGCGATAGGTGGAATTTCGCATGTCATCTTCGCGCGTCCAGATGACTTTCACGGGAGTGTTCGCGGCTTTTGAGACAAGCGCGGCTTCTACAGCGTAGTCGTGCTCGAGACGGCGTCCGAAACCGCCGCCGAGCAGCGTGATGTTTACCTTAACTTTGTCAGGATCGATGCCGAGCGCCTGGCCAGCCGAATCGCGGACATCCTGCGGTACCTGGGTCGGAGCCCAGATTTCGCAACTGTCACCGTGAAAATCTGCCACCGAATTTCCCGGCTCCATGGGAGCGTGGGCCATAAACGGAAGCTGATACTCGGCCTCGATTCTTCGCCCGGAGACTTTGGCGATATCGCCGGCGGAATAGAGCACGGCGGCTTTGCCGTTCACAGCCTGCTTCAGGCCGGCGTAGATTTGGGCCGAGTTCAAATCTTTGTTTGGCCCTTCATCCCAGGTAACCTTCAGCGCCCGGCGGCCCTGCATGGCGCTCCATACGCTGTCGGCAACCACCGCAACCGAGGAGTCGCCAATCTTTCCGACGTATGTGACACCGGAAATTTTGCGAGCTTCCTGGTCATCGAAATTCGCAACCTTGCCGCCGAACACCGGGCAGCGCGCCACGCACGCGTACTTCATATTGGGAACGCGGAAATCGATTCCGTAACCGGATTTTCCGATAACTTTATCGGGGGTGTCGAGGCGAGCCAGACGCTGGCCGACAATTTTGTAATCTTTCGCCTGCTTGAGTGGCGGATCGGTTGGCACGGCCAGGGAGGCGGCTTTGTCCGCGAGTTGTCCGTAGCTGAGCCGCCGGTTGGAAGATGCATGAACGATGTAGCCGCTCTCCGGCTTGCATGTGGCGCGAGGCACTCCCCATTCGAGCGCAGCAGCGGTGATCAGCATCTCGCGGGCCTGCGCGCCAGCTTTGCGCATGGGGTCCCAGGTGGTGCGTACACTGGCGCTGCCTCCAGTGCTCTGGTCGCCGTACAACATGCTGGCGCCGGCCTGCTCAACAGCAATCTTCTTCCAGTCGGCTTCCAGTTCCTCGGCGAGAATCATGGGCAGCGCGGTCCAGACGCCCTGCCCCATCTCCGAGCGCGCGACCACGACCGTGATTTTTTCGTCCGACGCAATGCGCAGATATGCGTTGGGAGCAAAACCGTTCTTAGGAGACGCGCCGTTGCGGGGAAGATAAAAGCCAATCACCAAACCAGCTCCGGCTGCAGCGCCGGCGGTCAGGAAATCGCGGCGCGAAAGTGGGGTCATTGTCCACCTCCGGCGGCCCGATGGATAGCTTTGCGAATGCGATCATAGGTGCCGCAGCGACAGATGTTTCCGGCCATGGCCTGGGTAATCTGATCGTCGGTTGGGTGGGGAGTTTTAGCCAGGAACGCGGCAGCAGTCATGATCTGGCCGACCTGGCAATAGCCGCATTGCGGCACCTCTTCGGCGATCCACGCCTGCTGGAGGGCGGTAAGCCCGTTGCCGGAAAGGCCTTCGATGGTAGTGATGCTCTTGCCGCTGGCTTGCGAGACCGGCATGGAGCAGGAACGGGTGGCGTTGCCTTCAACGTGGACGGTACAGGCGCCACAGAGCCCGGCGCCGCATCCGAACTTGGTTCCGGTCATTTGCAGCGTATCGCGCAAAACCCAGAGCAACGGCGTGTCGGGCGCGACATCGACCTTGTGATCACTGCCGTTAATTTTGAGAGCGAACTCTGACATGGCGGTTCCGCTTGTAGCAAGACATGGTAATGGAAAAGGGCACCGAGTGGAAATGAGTGGTGTGACGGGACAACCGAGGGGCGGCTGTTGCTGCGTGAACATTGCTGACGCAACGCGGATCCATTAACCGCGGTTCAGGAACCGCGGGCCCAATAACCGCGGGCCCAGTAACAACGACTATGGAGTTACCGCCAGGGTACAGGAATATTTCCCGCATTCTAGGGTTTGACAAGATATTTGCAAGAGAGTGGAATTAACGTAATGAAAGAAGGGAGTGACAAGTTTCCTGTCGGCGGCCCTTCCTTGCCCCGACCTGAGCTGAATCCGCTGACCAATCCAGTTCTGGGGCGCAATCTGGGCCGTTGGGCACAGGTCTATTTCACTTCCCCTCCGGAGCAACGCGAGCGCGCGGTGAGCCAACTGGTTCGAGAACTGGAAGCTGAACCACAGCCAGTGTCCGCGCATGAAGCCGCAACTCCGGCCAGGAGCCTTGATGCCTCCTCCGTGTTTTCTGCGCTGCGCGAAGCACGTGATTCGGTCCAGCCCGCGGGTGGAACCGTGGACGTTGAGTGCGCTAATTGCAGACATGTGAATTCCGGCGGAAACCGCTTCTGCGGTTTCTGCGGTGGTACGCTGCATGAACTTCCTGAGATTCGATCTCAGGATGCATCGCCGGACCGGGCATCGCCACTCAGGATCGAGCACGATCAGGAACTCGAGTGGCTGCGCAACAAGGAGCTGGCAAGTTTTCAGATAGATCAGGGACGCGGCTTTGGCTGGGTAAAGTACCTGGTGGCAGTGGTCGCGATAGGGATTGCAGGATTTCTGTATTTGCAATCCCGTGAACGCGTGTCTCCGACGGTCCAGAACTCATCCAGCTCTGCAACCAAGGCACCGGCGGTGCAGGCGCCGCAACCGGCGAGACCGGAGCGGGCTTTGCCAGACCACAAGAGCGAAAAGCAACAGATACAAGCGGCTTCGCTTAAGAAAGAGCAATCACACGCGATTCCCCAAGCCACTCCTCGCGTGGATGACGGCAGCCGCGCGAATGCGGATGCTTCGGGAGCAAGCGATCCAGACCTGCGGTTGGCACAAACTTACCTGCAACAACGTAACGCGCCGGAAGCAGCACGGCTGCTGTGGAAGGCAGTGGGTCGGAAGAATTCCGAGGCGGCGTTAACGCTTTCCCAACTGTATGCCCGGGGCGAGGGAGTATCGAGGAATTGCGACCAGGCACGCATCCTGCTGGTAGCGGCGGCAAGGCGAGGTTCTGCAGTGGCGGCCCAGCAACTGAGGCAATTCGATTCCGCCGTCTGCCGTTAGGATTTTCACAACAGCAGAAACTAAAAACCCCGATTTCTCGGGGTTTCTTATTTCCTAGTATTACCAGTAAGCCTAAGGATGTTTCTCGGTTATCAGCGCAGGATCCAAATCCAAAATGCTGTACTCCCAGCTTTCCAGGTGTTCACCGTTATGCGGGGATTTCCTCACGCCGTGCTTCGTACCAGAGTGCGAGTTCGACTCGGTTCCAGAGTCCGAGTTTGTCGTAAATGGCGCGTAGGTAGTTTTTAACGACGTGCTCGGTTGTGCCGATCTGGTCCGCAACTTCGCGGTTTTTGAGGCCTTGAGCGACGAGCTCAATGACTCGCTGCTCTCGCTTGTTGGGCGCACGCTTTCCGAAATGTTCCGCTCCGACCATTGTTGCCTCCGAAATAGGATAGTTGCCAACTTAACGCGTTTGATTCCGCCAGTAATGCCGAACCGCATGAACAGGCGATTGAAGTGTGCCTTTACCGTGCGGCGGGCCATTTTGAGTTGACGCGCGATCTCCGTATTGTCACAACCCTGGAGTAATAACTCTACAATCTGTTTTTCGCGCGGGCCGAGTCGAACTGGCCTATCTTCCATTACTCCCCCTCGATAGTGTCGATTGAACCGAAACACCCGTTTCTAGGGAGTACTGCGGCGATCAGGACACTATGGGGTGAGCGTCCAATCGGCGGAATACTTCAAATGGAACGGGCGTCTACCAGAATTCATAGCACACAGGTTGCCAAGCTGATGCTGGATTTGCATGTCGCAGAAATGAAAAGATTTCCACAGACAATATAGACCGCACATTGTGACCGCAGGTTCAACCGGTTGGCTGCTCGCTTGGAGAGAAAAGCTAAGTCACTCGCCTGCAGCGAGATAATTGGAAATCCGGGCCAATTAATTTCTGACCAGGAGAGCGATCCAAAGTGTTCGATCTGTTAGAGAGCTGAGGAAATCGCGCCGACCCGCGCAGCTTTTAACGGTGGATCATGGCTTTTTTCGGATCATAGCTACGTCAGGGTTCAAACCAAGTGCTTTATCTTCAACCTAAGCCCAAAACCTTAGTAGAAAAATTTCCGGAATTTAATACACGATTCGGAAGGAATTACATTCCCCGTCGAGTGGTGATCCAGTGAATCATTTGGGCCGTGGGACAGTGTTGGTGTTATGACCGCTGGTCCGCTGCTGCTGATAATTGAAATTAATCGCGCTTCTCTGCTTACCTGTAGTTTTGGCAGGTGTTTTATCAATCGGCGGCACAGCCTTGAGCGGCTGATTGTGGGAAGTTTTTGGGGGAGCAGTAAACGTGCGTGCGGTATCTTTTTCGAGCAGCACCAACTGTTTATTGGCAGCATTCGCCTTGGGGGCGGTGGGAACAGCAACTGAAGAGTGAGTTCGCCGCGTGCTCAGCTGGCTCTTGTGACCGGCTTTACCGTGATTGGAATTCTGGCAGAGGCCGAGGCTGGTAAAAAAAAGTATCGTCAAGACTGCGCGCAAAGACATGGTCTTTGAATTTTAACGCGGGAAAGCACGATTGAAACCGCCGAAATTGGACAAGCTCGCAAAAATTGTGCGAGGCTTGAGAGTACGAATCTGTTTCGAAGATTTTAGAAGAAGTGGTCAGGTGGCGACCAACCGGTAGCAAGTTTTTTCACTTTTCCGGCGCCCCGCGAAGCAGGGCCGATTGGCCAAGCTGCAAGCTGTTCATTCCAAAGTGAAAGATGGCTTTCTTGAAAACTCCATAGGAACCCAAATTGCTGGTTTGACGCACTTGTAGAAGTGTCAGCGGACCCAGCAACTGATCAATAAATCTGAAGCATGCAGAAAGGAAGGTTTCACGGATTGACTTCTTCCAGCCACCTTATTCCTGCTCACGGCGGTCAACTTTGTGAGCTGATAGCCGTTCCCGAGCGCATCAAGGAACTGAAAAGCCTGTCAAAAGACTGGCCCTCATGGGACCTGACCGCGCGCCAGGTTTGCGATCTCGAACTATTGCTGAGCGGGGGTTTTTCGCCGCTACGCGGCTTCATGAATCGCGCCGAGTACGAATCGGTCTGCCAGAACATGCAGCTTCCGGATGGCCCCATCTGGCCGATGCCGATCACGCTTGATATCAGCGAAGAGTTCGCAAAACGCCTGAAGCCCGGCAGCAGCAAGATCGCATTGCGCGATGCTGAAGGGGTGATGCTGGCGGTTTTGCATGTAGAGGACGTCTGGCAACCGGACCGGAAAGCGGAAGCCGATGCGGTGTTTAAAACGGTAAGCAGCGCCCATCCCGGATCAGGTTATCTTCTGAATCAATCCAATCCCTGGTATGTCGGCGGCAAGCTCGAAGGCATCCAGATGCCATCGCGGTATGACTTTCGCGGGTTGCGTCTGACACCGGCGGAATTGCGCGCCGAATTTGCGCGACTGGGTTGGCGGCGCATTGTGGCCTTTCAAACCCGCAACCCCATGCACCGGGCACACGTCGAGCTCACGTTTCGCGCCGCCAAACAGATTGAAGCCAATCTGCTGATTCATCCCTCAGTGGGTATGACCAAGCCGGGCGATGTGGACTACTTCACGCGCGTGCGCTGTTACCAGCTGCTGCTCTCGAAGTTCCCGGCCGGAACGGTCAAGCTGTCGCTGCTGCCGCTGGCCATGCGCATGGGCGGGCCGCGCGAGGCCATCTGGCATGCGTTGATCCGCAAAAATCATGGTGTAACTCACTTCATCGTGGGCCGCGACCACGCCGGACCCGGCAGCGATACTAATGGCAAGCCGTTTTACGGGCCGTATGACGCGCAGGAGTTGTTCAAAAAGCACGAAGCAGAAATCGGCGTCACCATGGTGCCCTTCAACATGATGGTTTATCTGGAAGACCAGGACCAGTACGTGCCCGACAATGAAGTCCCGAAAGGCGCGCGGGTGCTGAACATTTCCGGAACGGAGCTGCGCCAGCGGCTCAACGAAGGGCGCGAGATTCCTTCGTGGTTCACCTATCCCGAAGTGGTACAGGAACTGCGCCGCAGTTTTCCGCCTCGGCATAAGCAGGGGGTGACGGTGTTTTTCACCGGATTGTCAGGCTCGGGAAAATCGACCATCGCCAATGTGCTTCTGACAAAATTTCTGGAGGTGGGTGGGCGGCCAGTGACGTTGCTGGACGGCGATCTTGTCCGCAAGCATCTTTCCTCAGAACTGGGATTTTCCAAGGAACATCGTGACATCAACATTCGCCGCATCGGTTATGTTGCGTCGGAAATCACCAAGAATGGCGGCATTGCGATCTGCGCTCCGATTGCGCCCTACGATTCGGTGCGCAAGCACGTTCGCTCGATGATTGAGCCGGTGGGCGGATTCATTCTGGTGCATATCGCCACTCCCATCGAAACCTGCGAACAGCGCGATCGCAAGGGACTGTACGCCAAGGCACGGGCCGGAATATTGAAGGAATTCACGGGGATTTCCGATCCGTATGAAGAGCCGGCAGATGCCGAGGTGGTGATCAATACGGCGGAACTTTCTCCTGAAGAGGCAGCCCAGGAAATCATTCTGCACCTGGAGCGGGAAGGCTTTATCGGCGTGAGCGCGCAAGGCTAAGTGAAGGACAACTTTCAATCCGAGGCCCTGCAACGCATCCAATCCGCGCTGGAAGCGGCCAGGCTGATCCTGAGCCACTTCACGCCGGGTGAAATCCAAACCGAGTATAAGGCAGGGCACGATCCGGTGACTGAGGCTGATCGCTCGGTCGACGCTGCGTTGCGCCAGGAACTGCTTCAGCCGGGCGAGGGCTGGCTCTCCGAAGAGAGTGCGGACGACCTGAGCCGGCTCGACAAAGAACGGGTGTGGGTAGTGGATCCGCTGGATGGCACGCGCGAATTCGTCGCCGGCATACCGGAATTCTGCGTTTCGGTGGCCATGGTTTATCGAGGCAAGCCGGTGGCCGGAGGAATTTGCAATCCCGCAACCGGCGAACTCATCACCGGTTCATTGGAAAGCGGCGTGACCCTGAACGGGCGGCCGGCACAAGCCAGCCGGCGCCAGGGTTTGCAGGGCGCGCTGGTGCTGGCCAGCCGCAGTGAAGTGAAGCGAGGGGAATGGAAGCAATTCGAGGACGCACCGTTTCAAGTAAAGGCGATGGGATCGGTGGCGTACAAACTGGGATTGGTGGCAGCGGGAATTGCTGACGTGACATTTACGCTTACTCCCAAGCACGAATGGGACGTTGCCGCCGGAGCGGCGCTGGTGGAAAGTGCCGGCGGAGCAGTGCGAACGCTGGAAGGAGGCAGTCTGGTTTGCAATCAGAAGTCGCCGCTGCTTTCCGGATTGCTGGCATGCGGACCACTTCTAGCGGACGAGCTTATGCAGGCGATCTCCGCGCACCTGCCTATTAATTCGCGCTGACCGACTCCATCTTTTCTTTTCGAGTGCACCATGACCAAGCCGGAAATCGTGTTCCTGATGTATCACGAACTCGAGCTTCCCGGAAGGAAACTGGTCCAGTCCGATCCTGGTTACACCCGCTACGTGCTGTCTGAATCTGCTTTTAGCAGGCAACTGGAGTGGCTGAAACAGAATAACTGGCTGGGATTGTGCGTCAGCGATGCTTTGAACTTTCCTTCGCAGCCGAGCGTTGCCATCACTTTTGACGATGGTTGCGAGACAGATTTGCTGGCGGCTGCGCCACTTCTTAAGAAGAATGGTTTCCAGGCGACGTTTTATATCACCACCGGATTTCTCGGGCGCACAGGCTATCTTTCGCGCGCTCACCTGAAGGAACTATCGGATGCGGGATTTGAAATCGGCTGTCATTCCCGCACTCACGCTTACCTGACCGACCTCAGTCCAATGCAAATGGCGAACGAAGTCGAGCTGCCGAAAGCCGAGATTGAACAGGTTATCGGAAAGCGGGTCGAGCATTTCTCCTGCCCGGGTGGACGTTACGATGAACGCGTAGCCCGGGCAGCGCGTAACAGTGGTTACCTTACGGTGACGACCAGCCGTTTTAGCGCGAATAGCTCGAGCACGGATAAATTCAACCTGGGCCGGGTCACAATTCTGCGTACCACTTCAACCGCAGATTTCGAGCGCATCTGCCGCGGACAAGGCTTGTGGCTGGCGAATGCGGCTGATCGAGTGCGAAATGGTGCGCGCAATCTACTGGGAAATAATCTCTACGATCAACTTCGCGGCAAGTTGCTGCGCTCTGGTTAGCCGGTTTTCCGCTTAACAATTCAACTGCTCTTAAGGACATGGCCGGATGCGCCCACGTCTGGACACGACCTCTTGTTACCTGTGACGAATTACCCATTCGCCTTAGAGTGCAGGCAGAAAGCCTACTCAAGCGCGTTGGGGATAAGTAATGTTCCGTTTTAGTGCAGGTCCTGTTTCGACCGGGAACAATAGCGCCATCCAGGTTGTGGCCGTAAGCTGCCTGGTTTTTCTGTGCATGATTTCTGCCGGCTGCGGCGGATCTGCCAGTCCCTTTGTCAAGGGTTTGGTTTCGCAGCAAAAAAATAAATTTGAACAGACCCTCCGGTCCACAATCTCTTTGCCTGATAGCTTGCCCGATGCAATCGTCGGACGCCTATACTCGGCTGTGCTTGAACCCCAGGGCTCGCACGCTCCTTACCACTTCCTACTGCTGGCCGGAGAGTTGCCGGATGGGTTGAGCATGGATTCGAGCAACGGCCGAATCTCCGGGCGACCTCTGGTGCCGGGCGATTATGAACTGCTGATACGGGTGGCCAGTAAACGGGAGAGAGCGCAAGGCCTAGGACACGTCAAGCTTCAAGTGGCTAAAACCAACTCTGCCCAGACTTTGGCAGTGCACATTTCGCCTACAAGTCTTACGCTTACTTCGGGCGGCTCACAACAGTTCACGGCCAGTGTGACGCACGCCACCAATAACAGCGTAGTGTGGTCGGCCAGCGCAGGCGCGATTTCGGGAACCGGGCTCTACGTCGCGCCCACGGTAACGGCGAACACAAATGCAACCGTGACCGTTACCAGCGTGCAGGACAGTTCGAAATCAGCGGTGGCCAAAGTTCTGATAACTCCGGCAGCAATCACCCCTCCGGCGGTGCTCACCTTGAATACGACCACGTTGCCGAACGCAACCGTGGGAGCAAATTATGGCGCGCAATTAAGTGCGTCGGGCGGCGTGGCCCCGTACGCGTGGCATGTAGTGGGCGGGAGTCTGCCGCAGGGAATCTCGCTGGATAGCGCGAGCGGCGCGCTGAGCGGATCGCCGGCCAGCGCTGGGTCTTTCAGCTTCGCCGCGCAGGTCAGCGATTCCAGTTCGCAATCCAGCCAGCAGCAGCTCACTCTGACGGTGCAGAGTAACGTGGTCAATAACAGCTGCGGTCCACCGACTTATAGCTGCGCCCGCACCGACCTGAACCCGGCGCCGCTGCCCAGCAAAGTGCCAGACGCCGGCAATCTGCTGGGGATGAATCGGATCACCACAGATCCGGATTTCAACAGCCGTATTGTGCGCATCACCGATGCTTCGCTGAATACCGGCATTCGCAACCTGACATTTGAGGCCGGCTTCGGCGGGAGCGCGGACGCAAACGTGTGGAATACAGATTCGTCGCTGTTGTACGTGCAAGATGTGTATGGCTGGATGTACCCACTGAGCTTTGATGCTTCGGCAATGCAGGTGAGCCGGCTATACGCGCAGAGTTTTCCGCAGTGGGGCGGAATGAGAATAAGCGCAGGCGGCTCATGGAGCCGCAGCGATCCGAATGTTTTGTACTCATTCGAAACACGTACACCCTCCATCAGCCGTTACGACTTCACAGACCGCAGCAGCCCTCCTCAGCCCTCATCGCTGGTTGACTTCTCGAGCGCGGCAAATTGCTTGCCGCTAGGCTTCAAACCGATCTGGCGGGGTATTGGAGGCGTCAGCCGGGGAGATACGGTTTTCGTAGCGGCTTACTCCAACACCGGAACTCAAGGGTCCGGAGTGTACGTAGCCGCGTACAAAATTGGCAGCGGCTGCACGGTTTACAACACCCAAACCGGTTCGGTCTCCGGGAATTGGGGAAGCACAGGGATTGTTAATACTCCTGACCGCTACACCATTCACAACGTCAAGATCTCGAAAGACGGCAACTGGGTGGTTATCGTGGGGACCACGTGTTTCAGTACTAACTGCGACGGTCCCTACTTCTGGCAAATTGGAACTACCAATGTCGTAACCTGCCAGCAGGGATGCAGCGGACATTGGACAGAAGGCAACTTAACCTGGGTGAACAACAACGGTTCACCCAAGATCGGACAGTACCAGAAGCGGCCTTTCAGCAATGCTTCTCTGATGCAGACTGTTATTACTAATCTTCCAAGCACGCTGCAGATTCCGTTCGATCAGCATCCGAGTTGGAACAACGCCGACGACAACGATAGCAATCCGTTTCTTACTTCGACTTACAAGTCGACGACGTCAACATGGGCGCCCTGGTACAACGAGATTCTTGCGATCTCACCCAGTGCAGGAACGGTATCTCGATTCGCTCACACTTTCGCGACGGTAGCGTCACACCGTTTCAGCACCAAGTACGCGATCGGAAGCGTGTCACAGGATGGCAGGTTTTTCGTGTTCTCTTCCGACTGGATGGGAACGCTGGGTTCTGAATCTGGTTCGTCGACCTGCACGGTGGGCACAGACTGCCGTGGAGACGCGTTTGTGGTGGAGTTGAAGTAAACCTAAGTTTGGTTCGCGTCGGCAGGCTGGTCGATTCCGAGCGGCTCCAGGGTAGTGAAGCGACCGAGCGGCGTACTTCCTTTAAGCCAGAGCTTGGTATTGAGAAACTGCTGGTACAACTCTTTCATCATCTTTTCCTGAAGGCCCTGCCTCACGGCAGAGCCTGATTCGAGCTGGTACCCGAGACTTCGCAGACAATCCCCCACCAGAGCTTCGATACCGGCCACTTCATTGGCATTGAGCCGTTGCTTCCAGCGGTTTACGGTGCCGTCACCCTGGGGACCCTCCTCGCGGAATGAGGAATTGGATTCAGCCAGTGTTCCCTGCCCTTGCTGCCGGATGCGATCGTAGTCCAGATCGTGTTCCAGAAACTCGCCAAGTGCTCGCAGGGTC
The DNA here is from genome assembly GCA_003224855.1 of Acidobacteriota bacterium. Taxonomy (GTDB): domain Bacteria; phylum Acidobacteriota; class Terriglobia; order Terriglobales; family Acidobacteriaceae; genus Gp1-AA142. Next base: position 12,496 of record QHZY01000051.1, read on the forward strand.
TGGCGCGGATCTTGAATCAGGGACTCGTAATGCACTTCCAGGTAATCTCCCGGAATCTCCCTGGCATAGGATCTGCCCTTTTCCACCATCCACTCCCAGTAGATTGCGGTCTCGCGCAAGCTGCGGACGCTGCGGTTCCAAGGAAATGGGCGGAACCCTCCCATTTTTTTCAGAGAAAGCGCGATGTCACGGCCATCGCGAATGATGTGAACGAACAGCGCGTCAGGGACCTCGGCACGGATTCGGGCGAGGTAGAGGAGATTGTCCGGATCGTAAAGCGCCCATCTGATCGCGCCCTGCCTGCGCGCGATAGCTTCCATGACGATGCGAATGAAATCGCCCCCGCTCTTACAGCGCTGTGTCAATTCCTGAGTAAGCGCTTCCGCATCCAGTTCAGATTTTTTGAAAGCGTTGCTCCTCAGCCAGACTGAAAGCATAGTCTTCAGGCTCTGCGGATCGGCCGGATCGCCAAACTTCGGTATCAGCATCTTGTAAACCGGCAAATAGCCACGATAAACCGCAAATCCCCCGGATGAGAGGAGGGTGTCATAAAGGAGATTGGTGCCGGAACGATGGCAGCCGATGACGAAGACAGGACGTTGGTGGCGCTGAGTGATTGAATTTTCCCGAAAATGCTTTGCCTGAGCGGCGATCCGCGCCGTTTGATATCAGTGCTAAGTATATCATTTCAGAGAAGTTGATATACTCTCGAAGATGGCTTCAGTCCAGCGCTTCCGTGCTTTTCGTTGCTCATCTTTAACCACTGCTGCGGTGATTTTTGCCGCCTGATCCCGGTAAACCCGGCATGCCGTTTCGCACCCCTTCATCGGCTGAGCAGAATTCGTGGAACCGGAACAGTACGCTTTTTTATGTACTGAATTCCGGAGGACGAATTTTCCTCTACAAATTCGACCCCGCCAACTTTCACGCCACCCAGTTGAAGGTGCCTAACGTTAAATGGCGAGGCGAGCCGCAATTCAGCTATAGCAATGAAGATGTGTTGTATGGAGTGAGCACGAAATCCCCCAGCTTCGAAAAGTATGAGGTTAGTAAAGACAAGCTTTCAACCGTCAACGACGCTACAAGTTGTTTAAAACTCGATTCATCTGCAATTGGCGTAAACATTACCGTCAGCGCCGACGACCAGCGGTTTATGGAGGTGATCGGGCCAAAGCAGGATGCCAACAATGTCGTTTACATCTACGACGCCCAAAAAGGCTGCCGCTGGTACAACACCCAAACGGGAGAAATCTCCGGCAAGTGGGGTCAGAACGGCAAGGCCAGTTTTTCGGACTCATATCTCATCCATAACGCGCGTATGTCGAAGTCCGGGAAATATGTGTACGTAACGGGCAGGGGAGGGGCTTCCGCCATCTGGGACGTCGATACCACCAGCGTGATCCCATGCCGGGCGAATCCTCAGGACCAGTGTGGCGGGCATCGCGCGATCGGGTACTCTCATTTGATTAACCCGTCGCTTCGAGTGCATGCCATGAATCTGTTGAAGCGACCACTAGGCAAGATTGACCAGACTTCGTCGCTGGTTCCCGATCTGCCGCCTAAACAAGGCTGGTTCGGTCAACATATTTCGTGGAACAACGCCGATCCTGACGACACGACACCAGCTTGTTTCTCGACCTTTCATCCGACCAACCCCGATACGCCTGGGGCCCCGCTGACCGTCAACGGTCCCTGGGAAAACGAGATTGATTGCATTGAGATGGATGGCAAAGGTTCGAAGATCTGGCGGTTCGCGCACACCTACAGCACGGCGCGCAATGGCTTCTGGTCGACGCCGCGCGGCAATGTTTCGCCCGACGGCCGCTTCTATATGTTCACCTCCGATTGGCAGGACCGGTTGGGAAACGATCCGAAAGGCAAGGGCTTCCGCACTGATGTTTTTGTAGTTGAACTGCGATGAGCGGCGGAATGGATTCGCCAGAGGCCCTTACCAGCGAAGCGCCGAAAACGGTTCCGGCTGATCCTGCGACAACCTCGGGCCGTAAGCTGGACCGTTCGCTGGTTCACAGCCTGGCGTGGCGCGCGGCGGGAGACTGGGCCAGCCAGATATTCAGCTGGGGCTCCCTATTAATCATCGTCAGGCTGCTGGTACCTTCCGATTTCGGAATGGTAGCGATGGCCGTAATCTTCTTCCCTTTTTTGCGGCAGATAAGCGAATTCGGCATCCCTCGCATTATCGTTACTTTCCGCGATCTTTCCGACGAACACATCGCGGAGCTCAATACGGTGGGCGCGTTGCTGGGCGGATTCTGCTTTCTGCTGGCCTGTGCGGCGGCAAAGCCGATCGCGATTTTCTTCAAGACGCCGCCGCTGGTCCCGGTCATTATCGTTACCTGCGCTGCATTAATCCCTTTGGGACTGCGCTCGGTTTCTGAGGGCTTACTGACGCGCGACATGCAGTTCCGATTGTTATCGCTCTACGATGCGCTGAATGCGGTAGTGGCCGCCGCCATAACACTCGGGATGGCTGCATTTCACTATGGGTACTGGGCGCTGGTGATGGGAAATCTGCTGGCTATTACTTTGCGATCGTTTCTTGTCTGGCGCGCCCGGCCTTTTCGTTTTGCGTTTCCCAGACTTCGGTCGATCAAAAAAGAATTGCAGTTCGGATGGCATGTGCTGGTTTCCCTGGTAGCGCTTAATTCTTACCAGCGACTGGACAACCTGACCTCGGGAAGAGTATTGGGCCAGACGGCGCTGGGCTATTACGGGATGGCCTGGACGCTGGCCAATGTGCCGCTGGAGAAAGTGACGTCGCTGGTCACCACGGTGGTGCCGACTTACCTGGCGGCCGTGCAGAACGACACAGCCGCGCTGCGCCGCTATGTGCGCACGTTGACAGAGAGCGTGGCCCTGGCAACTTTTCCCGCCACCATCGGGCTGGGGCTAATTGCCCATGAACTGGTACCTCTGGCATTGGGGCAGAAATGGATTGGAGTTGTGGCGCCGCTGGAAGTTTTGTCTATCTACGCGGCGTTCCGGTCGATTGTGGCGCTATTGCCAAAAGTACTGACCTCCATAGGCAACGCTCGTTACGTGATGTGGAATGACCTGGCCGCGCTGGTAGTGTTGCCGATAGCTTTCTACATTGGCAGTCACTGGGGAAATGTCGGAATCGCATGGGGTTGGGTGCTGGCGTATCCAATTGTGGTACTCCCGTTGTATCGCCAGACCTTAAGGACGGTCGAAATGCCTTTCAAGGAATATGTTCTGGCATTAAGGCCGCCCATCGAGGGAAGTATCGCCATGACAGTTGCCGTACTGCTGTTGCGACAATTTTTGCCGGCCAACCAACCCCTGGCCCTGCGATTGATATTAGAGATTGCGGGCGGGGCAGGAGCATACGCGGGAACGCTGCTCCTGCTGCATCGTGAACGCATGCTAACGTTCCTGCGGCTTGCCGGAAGCCTGCGACGACGACGCAAGTGAGTCATCGCCCTGCTCGTGGTTCTGCCGCTGGAACCGGCCCATGAATTTCTGCTTGGCGACGAAGGCTTTTCTGGCTTCGCCACGCAGGCGAGACAACAGCCGGTAGCGTGACTTGGTGAACCAGGGCACACGATGCGGCACGCAGCCGTACTTTTCCTTGTACTTCCCTTCTCCGCCCCAGTCGTAAATGCGAACCCCTCGCTGCTTCCAGTAACGCATCACATACCACTGGATGAATTCATTCGGGCGCAGTATCTGGCTGGAGCGAAAACTGGCGTTTCCCCAGAATTCCGCAATTTGATTGAAACCGGGAAAGATGCCGCTTGCAATGCACTTGCCTTCGGGATCACGCGCGCGAAGCAGCAGGACACGGCCGGTTGGTTCCATGTGCTTTACCAGAGCCTTCACCCGCTGCAGCGAGTAGCTCGGGACGAGTCCTTGCTTGGCGAAGACATCTTTCAGTTGCTGGTAGTACTCGGAGGCAAACTCGTTATCGTGAGCTTCTTCGATGACCACGCCGCTCTTCTCGGCTTTGCGCACGCAGCGGCGGCAGGCGCTGTCCATACTGTTGAACAGCTCTGTCTCCGGCCGGGTGAGATCGGTGCGGTAGGAACTGTAGAACTCGAGGCCGAACCCGAGTTCCTGGCCTTCCGCTTGGGAGAAATACGGGTCTGACACTTCCATGTGAAGACATTTCAGATTTTCCCAGGCGAGGCGTTCGATCGCCTGCAGCGCCGAGGCGCGCGACGCCCCGGGGACCAGGTTGAATCCCATGTATGGGGTCGACCAGCCGGGGAAGGAACTGCCGAGAGTCTTCACTCCGAAGCGCGTGAATGTAAGACCAGTGAAATAGCCGAAGACTCTGCCTTTCTCTGAGAGTTCGACGATTACGGGTTTCGCTTTCTGGGTTTCGGCAACGAAACCCACCCATTCACGGGTCTGAAAAACGGTGCGGTCTTCGAAGCTGTCGAGATGCTTCCAGTTCACCTCCTCGAGTTTTATAACGCTTGCTTTCATTCGAGTTATTTATCGATCAGGATGTCTGAGTAGTTCAACATCCAGCGCGACATCGGGGTATTGATTTTTGCCCATTGCTTAAATTCGTAAAATGCGCCGTAAGTTAATCGCGTGCCGGTTGCGCGTAATTTCGAGACTGTTCCCGCTTTAGAGGGCGGATACCCGAGTTCGCCCATGTAGTCGCCAATCAGGGCCTCAAAAAGCGCCAGCTTTTCCGCAGGGAATTTTTCCTTCCAGCGGCCGATCGGCATAAACGTGCCGCTCTGCAAATCTTCACTGAAAGAAGTCAACGGGTTTTTGACCGAGCCGATACTGACCTGCTGAATGCGGTCGTAATCAAGGTCGTGATCGAGAAACTTGCCGAGTTCTTTCAAGCTTTGATGTGGATTGTTCACCAGCGTTTCGTACCTGACTTCGTTGTAGGCATCGCCAAGTAATTTGCCATCGGCTCGGGCTTTGCTGACGATCCACTTCCAGTAGACTCCAGCTGCTGGCAAACTGTTTTGCTTGTCCCATGGCAACGGGCGCGTCCATCCGCGCTTGTCTAAAGACAGTGCAACATCTCGAGGATCGCGAATGATGTGGACGAGGCCCGAGACTGCAAAAGCCTTGCTCTGCAGCCAGTCTTTCATCATGCGCCGGCGGTTCGCGAGCACCCGCAGATCGCCGTATATCGGCTCCAGAACGTCATACACGTTCATTTGAGTGCGGAACTCAGCGAAGCCGCCCGCAGACAGCATCAGGTGATAAAGGAAACTGGTTCCGGAACGCGGACATCCGACAATGAAAACAGGGCCCTTCATTGAAATTAGGGAATCCGCTACCAACAGATCCCCTGATAATCGGCTGAAGCGCGAGGACGCCGGGCGGGATCAAGGTTCACCAGGTCGATTACAATCTGGCCGTTTTTCATCAGGCCCGACAGTGCGTCTTTGGTCACCGCCTTGGAGCCGATCACCAACACTTCGCCGCCGCGTACAACTTCATCCAGATCGGAAGAGAGCAATGATCCGATGTGCGGGATGACTTCTTCGATGTATTGGCGGTTGGAGCCGGCGAGCCGGCCGAGTGATACGTCGCGGTCCCAAACCCGCACCTGGCAGCCTTCTCCCAGAAGGCGCTTGATCAGAACTACCTGCGGGCTTTCGCGCAGATCGTCGGTGCCGGCTTTGAAACTCAGGCCGAGCATCGCCACTTTGCGCTTGCCAGTCTGCAGAACTGCGTCCACTGCGCGCTCAATGTGTTCGGCATTGCTGGGCATTAATGCTTCAAGCAAGGGCAATCCCAGATCGAGTTCCTTGGCGCGATACGTAATTGCGCGCAGATCTTTTGGAAGACACGACCCGCCAAAGGCAAAACCAGGAGAAAGATAAGCGGGTGAGACATTCAGCTTGGTATCAGAAGTGAAAATCTGAAATACGGACTGCGTGTCGACCCCAAGATTTTTACAGAGCGTGCCAACTTCGTTCGCAAATCCAACTTTCAGCGCGTGGTAAAGATTTGAGACGTACTTCACCATCTCCGCCACTTCGATGGAGGTTTCATATACCTGACCCGGGACTCCGCCGTAAAGCTCGCGCAATTGCTTCAGTTGGTCGTTGCTGCGGGCGCCCATAATCGTGTAAGGAGGTTGTTCGAAATCGGCGACGGCGCTTCCTTCGCGCATGAACTCCGGGTTGTAGCAAACCGCGAAGTGCTTGCCGGCGGTTTTTCCGCTCGCACGCTCAAGAGTCGGGATGAGTAACGACTCGGTCGTGCCCGGCAAAACCGTGCTGCGGAGTACAACCACATGGAAGGAGTCTTTGGTCTTGAGCGCAGCGCCGATCTCAGATGCAACATGCTCCACATGAGACAAGTTCAACTTGCCGTTCTTTAAACTTGGAGTACCGACACAAACGAAGGTGATGTCCGAATCCGCAACGGCAGTAGCAGGATCGGTTGTAGCGCGCAGGCGTCCACTCGCGTGGGCCTCAGTCACCAGCTCGCTCATCTGGGCTTCGATGATCGGGCTCTTGCCATCCGCAAGCATTTGCACTTTCGGCTGGCTCACATCGACACCAATTACTTTGTGCCCCAGGTGAGCAAAACAGGCTGCCGAAACTGAGCCCACATAACCGAGACCAAAAATGCTGATGACCAAGCCCAAGTGGTTCTCCTAGAAATAGATAGGCAACGGATGCCGACATCTCAACCAAAAAGCCGCTTTCGGCGTTAGGTCCACACCCTGGGAGCGAGGTCCGCTGGGGCGGCTATGCTCTTAATATAACAGCACTTATCTGGCCAGACGGCTCCCCGTCGCGAGTGCAGATTCAATATCCCCAAGACGCCGTTCCAGGAGCTAGTTAAGATGACAACATGGCTGCTCGCGTCAATCACATT
>QHZY01000180.1 GCA_003224855.1 Acidobacteriota bacterium
GACCACTGTTTCAAACGGCAGATATCCGGGAAGCGCAAGCCGCACCTGGTGTTTGCCAGGCGTCAGCAGCATGGCTTTGCCGATTCCCTGGAATTCATTGACGTGTCCCAGGAACTGGTTGTCAACGAAAACTGCCGCGCGATCCGGATTGACAGAAAGCTTCAGCTCGCCGGTTGCAGTGGGAGAGGGCTTGCGTCCATCTTTCTGCATGGCGAGTCGAATGATGTAGATCTGCCCCGGCTCAAGCGTGGCCTGTTCCACGTGGTCCTGGTACCAGGCCTGCCGCGCAATGATCTCGTGTTTGCCAGGCAGCAGCAGAATTTTCTTGTCGCCGGTCAGTTCTTTTACATAACCAAGATATTGACCGTCGATCCAGACGCCGGCATTTTTTTCCGCATTACTTCGTGCGGCGAAACGAACTTCAGAGAGCACGCTGCTATCAGCGGCACGCATGGTGAACGCGCCGAACAAAATCACAGCAGCGATCAGCAAACTTTTATAGGGCGACATCGAAAACCTCCCAAGGCGAAAGAATAAAGATGACGAAGGTGACTACTCAGAGCATGCTCCGGACAAGCGGCACACGTCTAGTGGGCAGGAGGATTCGTACTTAAGTCATCAGGTGAATGCCTGATGCGCTGTGTTATTGGCGGGTCGCGAGCTGGCGCTCTTCCGGAGTCATCTGCCGCCAGATGACTTCGAGATTTTTCTCGAGCCGCGTATTGCTGGGATCCTGATGCAACGCGCGCGCAAACCAGCGGTAAGAAGTTGGCAGGTCGCGAGTGGCGCAGTGGCCGGTTGCATACATCGCGCCGAGAAGCGTGTACGCCTTTGTGCTGCCGCTTTGAGCGGCACGCGTCAGGCTGCGCTGCGCGCGATCACAATTCTCCGGCACGCCGTTGCCGTAGAGATAGCGTTCGCCTTCAATGGCGAGGCTGTCTCCGGCGGAGGGCTCGGCAGCGGTCGCCGCGCTTGCTGGCGCAGGCTTTCGCGCGGGATGCACCGCAGGTTTCATGGGCGCAGGGTTGCTGGGAGCTGCTTCTGCCGGTTGTTCCTGATTGTCGCCGGAAGATTCTGGCTGCGGAGTTTCAGCTTTAGGCGCCTCCGCGGCGGGAGCAGGTGCAGGAGTTGGCGCCGCCGCTGCGGGCTGGGCCGGAGAAGCATTGCTGGCCGCAGCCTGCGCGGGTTGCTGTTCGGTGACGGTAGCAGAGTGAGGCTGCCCGGCAACATCGGTCGGCGAAGCTTCAGGCGCGATCGGCGGAGGCGTTGGCTGCGCAGCGGGAGGCGCCGAAGCAGCGCTTTGCGGATTCACCTTGTTCCAGAGTTGAGCGAGCGAGACTGAGACGCCTTCGCCCTTCCAGTGGTAATAAAGGAGAGCGCCGAATCCGGCCAGGATCAGCAAAACAAAAAATGCGCGGCCATAAGTGCGACGCGGGCGATCGTCATCTTCGAGAAGATAATCGACGTTGCGCGAAGGCGCTGCGGGCTCATCCGCCAGACCTAAGAAAGATGGTCCACTGACCGGCCAGGCTTCCTGCGGCGGGGGCGCGGGACGAGCAGGACGCGGCGGATCGTTTCTGGGCAGAGGCCGAGCAGGGTTAAAGCTCGGCATTGGCCTGCTTTCAGCAGGAGCAGCCAGCGGCGATCCGCACATTCCGCAGAAGCGATACAGCGGATTATTTTCGTGACCGCACTGGTCACAACGGATGGTCATGGTTTCAAGCATAGAATACAGCTACTTTGATGATAAAAAGCGAGTTTCCGTTGGGCAGCCCTACCCACGCGGCTTTACACCTTGTCATTCAACGTGTTACCCTCGATGGAGTTACAGGAAAATTGAATCCACACAGGAGTGCATCAGGTTAGTGCTAGCCAGAGAGCAGAAACGGTCCCTCATTGACCAACATCGCACGCATGCCACCGATACGGGCAGTCCAGAAGTACAGATCGCGCTGTTGAGCGAGCGCATTGGCCAACTGACGGAGCACTTCAAATCGCACCAGAAAGACCACGGTTCGCGCCGCGGCCTTCTCATGCTGGTCAGCAAGCGGCGTCGCTTGCTGGACTACTTGAAGACCTACGATTCCGAACGCTACAAGAACGTCGTTCACAGGCTCGGCTTGCGTAAGTAACACCCAGTTAACGGGTGTTGACTTCCGCCCTTCGCGTGCGAATGAAGGTTGCCGAGAACTCGTAGTTTTCAGGGCATTAGTGTAGCTGCTGGATTCCAGCCGCTTCGAGACACGGAAAATTCTGCCATTGCTCTCTTTTCTACCCATCCTGCGTGCCAACGGCAGTTGGCCTCCTGCAAAAGGAATAAAACATGAAACAAGTAGTATCAGTTGAACTCTCCGGCGGTAAACGCCTCACTTTTGAAACCGGAAAGCTTGCCAAACAAGCGCACGGATCGACCCTGGTGCTCATGGGCGACAACGTAGTCCTGGCCACCGCGGTGGCAAATGCCGACCCGCGCGAAGGAATTGACTTTTTCCCGCTTACCGTCGATTACCGTGAATACACTTACGCCGGAGGACGAATTCCCGGCGGATTTATTAAGCGCGAAGGACGCCCCAGCGAGCGCGAGATTCTGACCAGCCGCCAAATCGATCGCCCCATCCGGCCGCTCTTCCCCGAAGGATTCCGCTGTGAAACCCAGGTGATTGCGTTCGTGCTCTCGGCTGATACCGAGAATGATCCAGATGTCGCGGCCATAAATGGCGCATCAGCGGCGCTGACAATTTCCGACATTCCATTCATGGGCCCGATCGGCGCGGTGCGCGTAGGACTGGTAGATGGACGCTTTGTAGCGAACCCGACCTATTCAGAGATGCGCGACGGGCTGCTGAACATCATGGTGGTCGGCACGGCCGAAGGCATCGTGATGATCGAGTCAGGCGCGAAGGAAGTTAAGGAAGAAACGGTAGTGGACGCGATCGAGTTCGCACACACTGAAATTAAAAAGATCGTTGCGGCCATCAACGCACTGCGTGAGAAAGCCGGCAAGCCCAAGCGCCAAGTTGCACCGCCGGAATTCGACCAGTCGTACTACAACGCTCTGCAGAAGAAAATCGGCTCCGATCTCACCGACCGGCTCGATACTCAAAAACATCCCAAGGCTGAAAGCTACGCGCTGGTAAAAGATCTGAAGAAAACGCTGCTGGCGGAAGTGCCGGAAGAGGATGAAGCTGCACAGGCCAAGGTCAAGACTTATTTCGAAGCTCTGCGCGAGCGAATTTTCCGCGACCAGGTCATTGCAAACAAACGGCGCCCTGACGGACGGGCTTTCGATGAGATTCGCCCCATCTGGATTGAAGTTGGGGTGCTGCCCAGAACCCACGGTTCTGCGATCTTTACGCGCGGTGAAACCCAGGCGCTGGTCACCACCACGCTCGGAACCAGCGACGACATGCAGCGGCTGGAAGTCTTCGAAGGCGAAGCCAAGAAGCGCTTCATGCTGCACTACAACTTTCCGCCGTTCAGCGTGGGCGAGGTTTCATTCCTGCGAGGCGCAGGCCGTCGAGAGATCGGTCATGGAGCCCTGGCAGAGCGCTCGATTTCAACCGTGCTCCCGACGGAGGACAACTGGCCCTACGCCATGCGCGTGGTTTCCGACATCCTCGAATCGAATGGTTCGTCTTCGATGGCAACCGTCTGCGGCGCGTCACTTTCGCTGATGGATGCCGGCGTTCCGCTTAAGGCTCCGGTCGCGGGCGTGGCCATGGGGTTGGTGAAAGAAGGCGAGCAGTACGCAATTTTGAGTGACATCGCCGGCGCGGAAGACCATTACGGCGACATGGACTTCAAAGTTGCCGGGACGCGGGACGGAATTACTGCGCTGCAAATGGACATCAAGGTTGCGGGAATCACGCCCCAGATCATGCGCGAGGCGCTGGCGCAGGCACAGCGCGGGCGGATGTTCATCCTGGACAAAATGACTGAGGCCATCGGCACGCATCGCGAGAAAGTTTCCGCGTACGCGCCGCGAATTTACACGCTGCAGATTCCGGTCGACAAGATTCGCGACGTGATTGGGCCCGGCGGCAAGATGATCCGCTCGATCATCGAACAGACCGGCGTGAAAATCGACGTCGAGGATACCGGCAAAGTGAATGTCGCTTCGAACGATGAAGCTTCTGCCAACAAGGCGCTGCAGATCATTCGCGATCTGACGGCGACCGCAGAAGTCGGCAAGACTTACCTGGGTACGGTTTCGCGACTGGCTGATTTCGGCGCCTTCGTCGAGATCATTCCTGGCACCGACGGACTGCTGCATATCAGTGAAGTCGCCGAACATCGTATCAAGGATGTTCGCGACGAACTGAAAGAGGGCGATCAGGTACTGGTGAAAGTCCTGGCCGTGGAAGGCAATCGCATTCGCTTATCGCGCAAAGCAGTGCTCAAAGAGCAGCGCGCGAAGATGGGCGGAGGCGAACCGCCGCCGGAAGGCGAGGCCACACAGGAAACTGCTCCGGCGCATGCACCAGCCCTGACCATTGAGGGCGGAGGAAATTTCGAAGACGACGAGGAACCCAATTTCAACCGCGATCCCAATGCCGTAGGCGCGGGCGCAGGTGCGGGCGCCGCGGAACGCGGCGCCGACAGAGGCCCCGATCGCGGCGGTCGCGGAGGGCGTCCTGGCGGTGGCGGTGGAGGCGGTCGTCATCGTCGCGGACGGAACGGACGCGGCGGCAGCGGCGGTGGTGGTGGACGCCACGGCGGTGGCCATGGCGGTCCGAGACGGTAGGAATTGTTGTTTCCAGGGTTAAGATGTGTCAACTTGCAGCCCCCAGCAAGTCGCGCCACGAAGCGTGATTGAGGGTCGCTCTGGCCTTCAACTTTCGTAAACAACCCAACCCGAGCCTTTCCTTAAGGGGGAAAAGAAAAATGAAGTGTGCACTTGTGGGCTCTGCATTCCGAGCGAAGGTGTTGTGCGCGATTTTTGTGATTGCCGTAGCTGCGCACCTGCCCGCACAGATTACATTTAATAACTTCAGCAGCACGACTGGATTGACTCTCAACGGATCGGCAGCGCGATCGGGAAATGTGCTGCGGCTTACACCAGCCAATGTGGGGCAAGCTGGGTCCGCGTGGTTCAACACGGCGCAACCCTTACAGCAGGGATTCACAACGAAATTTGATTTTCAGGTGAATGGTGGCGGTGATGGGTTCGCATTTGTGATCCAGAACCAACCCATAACGGAAAGTCAGCCTAACCCTCTTAACGCACTGGGCGCTGGAGCTGGAGGCCTCGGCTATGGACAGGGCGGCAATCCTGGTGGAGCACCCGGGAATGGAATTCAGAACAGTCTGGCGATAGAGTTCGATACATTTGCGAACGGCTGGGACATGCCACAAGGCAGCGAAGGCCTGGATGGAAATCATGTGGCAGTACAAAGCTGCGGAACGGGTGCCAACAACCAGTTCCATGTGAATGTTGACAGTGATTTCAATTTCACGACGAGTGAGACCCCGGCTTTCACTGCGTGCACACTTTCTTTTGGAGACGGCCAAGCTTTAGCACAACTCAGCTTTTTAGAGTCTCCCATCACAATCGCCGACGGCAACGTGCATACTGTGGTGATCGACTATGTGCCGCCACCGACCTGCATTGAATGTTCCGGTCCCGGAACGCTCACTATTTCGGTAAGCGGACCAAATGGCCAAAATCTGCAGCAAGTCTTCAATGGCGGTGTACCTGTAACGATCGAAAACCTCCTGAATCTGCTTGCGGAGGGGAAAGCTTACGTCGGATTCACTGGCGGTACAGGCGGAGCGACAGAAACGGCCGACATTCTTAACTGGACACTTACTCCTCACACACCGATGACGATTGGGCCGCTCCACACCACAGCGGGACATACCACGATCTTTAATTTCGGTGCCTTCAATTTCAAATCGACACCTGAGGATACGATCAGTAGCCAGGGCGACGATCTGACGGTGACGGCGAAGCTGATCGATCCAGGCACTCCTGTGACGTTTGGGGCCACTAAAAACGCAACCTGCATCGATTACGACAACACCGGAGGCAGTTGCTGGGAGTTTGACGTGCTGTGTTCAGGTCCGGATTGCGGCGGCAGTTACGATGCCGAGTTTGCGACCAGCTATGACCATGCAGCGACGATCGTTAAGCCGGGTTTCCTGAAGAATCACAGTGCTTCTTGCCCGACGACCATGTTCGAGACCAACCAGATTGATGGATTTTTCCAGACCCGCATCGATCCCACGACTAAAGCCAAGAGCGGTGGAACCGGTTCGTGCTGGCTGGCAACCCAGGATACGGATGGTATCTCGGATAGCGTTTCTAACTTTATCGGCTTCCTGGATCCAGTACAGAACGCGGCGATCAACGTGGTGAAGGGAGGACAGGCGATCCCGCTCAAATTCCAGGTGCTGAATTCGAACGGTCAGCCCTTGACCAATCTGAGCTTGTGCACGACTGGCAGCTGCCCCACACCTTCCATAACCATCAGGTTTGGCCCGAGCAGTTGTACTGTTGATACCGACATCACTGATATTTCTGGAGACCTGGCGGCAACGGCAGGCAATGCCGGGCTGCAAAATTTGGGTAATGGCAATTACCAGTATGTCTGGAAAACTCCGAACGTAAAGGGTTGCTACTTTGCCCGGGTTTCACTGAATGACGGCATTGCGCACGACGCCTTGTTCAAGCTGAAATAAACAATGTTGCTTTTCACGAATGCAGGCCCTCGGGCCTGCATTTTTTATTTTGGTTTGTTTCGCCCCTTGCGGGCTTGTCATTTTGCCGGCGCTGCTGCGGCTTGCCTCAGCGGCTGAAGCCGCGAGTTGTTAGACGGCTGATCGGCACGGCTGAAGCCGTGCCCTTCCCCTTCGTGGTGGGTTTGGCTCTGCGCCGCCCACAATCCTCTCAGCACGTCTCGCAAAATCGGCGAGACATGGGCACCCCAGGTCAGAGAAACCATCGTGACCATCTTCGGTGTAACACCCGCGTGCTTAGAAGTTCAGCCCTGCAGCCAGCGTTTGGAATCGGTGGAGATGGTGGAGAAGTCGGAGCGGTTGAGAAGTTTGTCGGCGCCGAGATCTTTTGTCATGGCATCAATCAGGCGGAGAGCCTGGCGATAGTGGTCCTGTGCGTCGGAGGTGCTCCCTGATTCACGGAGAACGCCAGCCAGGAAAAATTGCGCCTGCGCGCTCAGCGGATTAAGGCCGAGCCTCTCAGTCTGTGCGATGTCGCGTTCCAGTTCCTGCCTGGCCTGTGCGAAGTTTTTCATCTGCAGCATGGCCTGAGCGGAATGAATTGAGCATTCCAGGGCCTGATATTTCAGGCCCTGGCGGTCGGCTTCCTGCGCGAGCGACCGCAAAGCGCTGAGACCAGCAGCGGAACGGCCTTCGCCCACGTCTTGTCTCGCAAGGTTGATTTTGCTGATCAGAATTTTGTCAGGCTCTTTGGATTGATTGGCAGCCTGCAGCGCACGTTCGTAGAACGAGCGCGCTGATTTAATGTCGCCTTTGTAATACAGCGCGTCACCCTGGAAGCTGAGGACCTGCGCAATCAGCCCGTTGTTCTTCAACTCGCGGGCCAGCGCGAGGGCCTGGTCAAGATACTGGCCGGCCTCATCTCCACGACCGCGAGAATCAGCGCGTGAGCGTAACCGCTCTGACTTTCAGGCATCCAGGCAGTGTTGTCTTTCAGTTCTTCAAAAACTTTCAGAGCTTCCTGCTTGGAATTGACCGCGGCACCGAAGCGTCCCTGGAATTCGAAAACCGTCCCGATACCGTAGGACTCAATGGCAGCGCCGCGTTTGTCGGCCATGTTGCGGCGAAGGTCGAGAGCGCGCATGTACTGCGAGATGGCCTGATCGTACTGGCCCATGCTCTTGGAGGTCTCGCCCAGGTTGTTGAGGACTTCAACAATATCGCCGGGAACCTTGGCTTTTTCGCGCAGCTCGAGAGCGCGCTGGAAGTAGATGAGCGCGTCCTCATAGCGTCCGATGTTGTAATCGACGCTCCCGATATTATTGAGCACGCGGGCCTGCATGCTGTTGTTGTTGAGGTCGCGCTGAATCTGAAGAGACTGCTGATAAAGCTTCAATGCCTGTTCGTGATTCCCGTGATCGTCAAGGAACGAGCCATAATCGAGCAGTGTCGCGCCCAGGCCGCGTTTGTCGCCAATCTTGTTCTGGATGTTCAAGGCTTCCTGAAAACTTTTATCGGCAGCCTTGCTG
>QHZY01000052.1 GCA_003224855.1 Acidobacteriota bacterium
GTCATACAAATCTTTATGCTTGCGGCCATCCGCAACTTTTGCCTGATTGTAAAGCTTGATCTCATCCACCAGCAGCCGGGCAAAACGCTGAGCCTTGCGATGAACATCCGCATCTTCGGAGTTTGATGCCGCCGGAGAGCTGCCAATTACGGTTTGAGTCTCAACGTTCGCGGCCGGTTCAGGGGCACGCACAGGTGCAGTGTGGCCAGGAGCATGGGCAGCAAACGGATCTGAGACCGCGGCTGCCGCTTTCGCCATTGGCACCGGTTCGGTCCGCTCAACCGGCGCGCTTTCCTGCCCGGGGCCAGATTGCTTTCGCAACGAAGTCACTTCCAACCACGCGCTGGTACTCATGACCAGCAACTCAAGCGCGGCCGGATCGAAGCCGCTGCCCTTTTCCGTTCCCGCATCGGCATAAAGCAGCGCGGCGACTTTTTCTTTCAGCACCAGAGGCAATACCAGAACTTCTCCCGGGTCTGACCCGCCGAAGCGCGTGGCGAACTCCGAATCCATGTCCTTGCTTTGTCCTGAGAATGGCATCCGCGATTGCATGGCGCGCTCGGCCAGCCCGTTCCTGATTTCCAGCGGAAAGTCTTTGATGGGATCGTCATCACCAGCGGAAAATCCACGGCTCTGCCAACCGGTCGCCGCCCCGTTTTTTACCACGAAAAGAGCAGTGCGTCCGCAGTAACGAACGGAGTTATCGAGCAGAGCGCGCAGAATCTCGCGCTGCGTGGTCCCGCCCTGAATGGCCGCCACAGCTTTGACCAGTTGCGCCAGGTCGGATGCAGGCGCGGCTGTATCAATCGCCTCGGGCAGGTGCTGCAACACTTGCTCGACCAGCGCATTGCGCATTTGCGACATCTCGCGGTCGAGCACCTGCGCAATCGCCTTCTCGATATTTTTCTTGGCCCCGGTAGTATCTGGCATGCAGGATTGCAGGCTGCTTAAATCCGCCTTTATCTCTGATTATATGGCACTTCCGCGTTCCCGATAGTACCGATAGTCACCGGTGGTTTGTACTTTGGTTCGGAGGCACGACCCAGCAACTATGATCGAAGCCTGTTCAAACTTCCTGAAGCGTTTTACGTCAAACATTTGCCGCACAAACACCGGTGAGCCTTTACAATGGGATGTCCGTCTCACAGTTGTTTTTTCCGGCGAAAATTGTTGCATCGGACGAAGAATGAGTGCCATCCAACAGAAAGTAAGTGAGCCCGTCAGTGACGAACTGGCACTGGTTCAGGCCGCCAAAGGCGGAGACGTTGGGGCGTTTGAGGAACTGGTCCGGCGATACGATCGGAACGTTTTTCGTATTGCGCAGCACATCACGCAGAACCGCGAAGACGCGGAAGATGTGGTGCAGGACGCATTCCTGAAGGCCTACAGCAACCTGGAACAGTTCCAGGGCCAGAGCAAGTTTTATACCTGGCTGGTGCGCATTGCGGTGAACGAGGCGCTGATGAAGCTGCGCCGCCGTCGCCCCGAGCGCATGGTTTCGCTCGACGAAGACGTAAAGACTGATGAAGATTCCCTTCCGCGGGAAGTTGCGGATTGGAGCCCCAACCCTGAACAGCAGTACAGCCAGGCAGAGTTGCGGGAGATTTTGACGCGCACAATTCAGGGCCTGCCTCCGAGCTTTCGGACGGTATTCGTCCTGCGTGACGTGGAAGGACTTTCGACCGAGGAAACAGCTGATGCGCTTGAGCTCAGCATCCCGGCGGTGAAGTCCCGGTTGCTGAGAGCACGGCTGCAGTTGCGCGACCGGCTCAGCCGGTATTTTCAGAAGCGTGAGAGTGGAGATGGCAAACAGTGAAATGTTCTGAATTTCTGCAGGAGCTCACCAATTATCTGGACGGGGTAATTGATGCGCGTACCAAGTCTGAGCTCGAAGATCACCTGGCCTGGTGCCACAACTGCTACGTAGTTTGCGATACCACCAAAAAGACCATCGAGATTTATCGCGACTCCCAGCTTTATCCGTTGCCGGAAGACCTTCGCACCCGCCTTCGCAGTGCCATCGTTTCCAAATGTCAGGCGCGCAAGAAAGCCGGGCCCAAACAAGTTTAGGGGTATCGTCCGCATCCTCCCAGGCTGATCTTGTATTGAGTTGCAATTGATTGCAGTGCAGTGCTCATTGGCTGCGCAAACGCCTGCTTATTTGGCATGTGGGTCGCCAGCTGCGAACCTTTTCCTCCTGATCTGAATCTAAGTAGCTGAAAACTTTTGCTGGTCGACAGGGTTAGTACCTGTATGGGTCGGGAGGATGTAATGCTCGGCAGATTATTTGACGCTCTATTTGGCTGTTGGCATTCAGAGTACAGCTTTCCTATTACGGTGCGTGCCGGACAACGGCGCAGCAAAGCAGCGGCGGTGACCGGGACTTACGTTGTATGCCTGAACTGCGGGAAAGAGTTTGCCTATGACTGGCAGGAGATGAAGATCGTAGATTCCAGCGATCGCGTCAGCCGGCCAGTGCATGCTCTGGCGCCCAAGATTTCCTGATTTTTTTATCTGGCCTTTTAAGCCGCAAGCGAACTTGCTTGCGGCTTTTCTATCTTGCCACAGTTCGCGCAGGGACAGCCGCCCGAAAAAAAAGCGGCTGCCGAGGCAGCCGCTTAGTTGATTGATCAGCTTTCTAATTGCTGGGTGGGCCATCGCCGTCCGGACGACGCTTCAGCGTCGGATGATCATCATCATCACCCTTGCTGTCTTTTCCGTTCTTGTCAGTGTTAGACGTCCGCCGTAAGCTCGGCTTCTTGCCATTGTCTTTATCGTCCAGAACTTTGTGCCGGTTCTCTAACGCCGCCAGCCGGGCCTTCACCTCATCGAACTCTGAGGTTGAGACCACGTATTGCGGACGGGACGGCAGAATCTGCGCGATTTCCTGCTGCGACTTCTCGATCCGGTCCGGGGTCTGCGGATGGTCCGCGAAGACTTTGGCCATGGTTCCGGGCTTCTTCTTTTCCTGTGCCTGCACCTTTTCGAAGAAGTTTACGTAGGCCTGCGGATCATAGCCGGCTTTGTACATGTACTGGACGCCGAGGTAATCGGCTTCGGCTTCGTAGCCGCGGTTAAACTTCATGAACGCCACCGGAACCGCCAGTCCAGCGCCCTGGTAAATTCCATATCCAGCCCAGCCGCCCATAAAGATCAGCGGGATGGTGGCCAGTTGCGCCAGGTTTCCGCGAGTCATCTGGCGGGCGATGTGGCATGCCGCTACGTGAGCGATCTCGTGGGCCATCACACCTGCCATCTCGGCTTCTTCGTCTGCGTTGAGAATCACACCTGAGTTCACGTAAAAGAAGCCGCCCGGCAGCGCGAACGCGTTGATGTCGTCCGCGTCAATGACCTTGATGGTAAACGGAACCTGCGAATCGGAATTGCGCACCAGGTTCTGGCCGATCCGGTTTACATACTCCGTTACCACTGGATCCTGAATCAGCTTTACTGTGGATTCCACCTGCTGTGCGTACTGCTTACCCATGGCAATCTGCTTTTCTACGCTGTACCAGTTGCCCATGCCGCGGTTGCAACCGACGTTGCGGTTTCCCACCGCCTCTACATCGGTTTTTCCGCCATCGTGCTTTACTTTCTCAGGGTCGGCCGCTTCAATGGGCGCCTTCGGCGGCTTGCCCTCCTGAGTAGCACTGTCTTTCGACGGCGGGGTGTCGGTGGATTGCGCCGGCGCAGGATCCGAATGCGGCGTACTGGCGGTCGTAGATCCAGAGTTGCCCTGCTGCTGTGCAATCGACGCGATCGGACTGATGCTGAACATCAGCAGCGCAGCAACAAACGAAAAAAATCGAGACTTCATGGTCGAAACTCCCTGTAACCAACGCGATTATATCCCTGCAAACTGGCAGTCGGAGCGCATTCTTCACTTGGACGCGGCACGTCTTGCAGGGTTACTTTTCATTTAGATGCTGCTAGGGGCCGCTCTTGATGTAGATTTCGTATTCCACTCTGAGTTCATTTTTTGTTTTTACCGAACCGCCACCGGCGGTAACGGGAGTGATTCCGAAGTCCTTTTGTTTCAGTTCAGTCGAGCCCTTATAAGCTCCATTCTGGTTGCTGACCAGAAGCCTGACCGGCCGGGTCTGCCCATGCAATGACAGTTCTCCCTCAGCCTGCCATTTATTTTCCGCCAGCTTTTTAAGCTGCGTGGAATGAAAGCGAATCTGCGGGAATTGTTCGCTATCCAACACCTTCGGCCCCAGCATGGTCTGCTGAATTTCGGCGCGGTCCTGGTCCGACACGTCTTTGTCCTCAACCTTCATCATCCTGGCGTTGACCGTCAGTTCCACCATGGACGGCTGTTCACTGAGACTGCCGGATTCGATGGGCGCGATGATCTCGTGCTCATGGCCGAAGGCCGAAAGCAGTCCGCTCTTGAAAACATGGACCCTCATCACCGATTTCTCAGTGTCGATCTGCATCGGATGGAGGGTCTGCGCGCTGGCTGGAATAAGCATGCACAACACGATCGCGATATTCGGCCATTTCAGTTTCATTGTCGCTCCTCGCCGCTCCACAACCGCATGATGATGATCGCATGATCATGATAAAGACGCTCCGGCTGCCATGATGTAAAAACCTCGTCAACTTTGCGTGCCTTGCGCCTTGCAGCTCTTTGCATTACGACGTACTATTTCGCTCCCAAGAGGTGCCGCTTGCTTGATCGCCGAAGTTTTCTGACATCTGCTGCCGCAAGCGCGCTTGCGCTCGGCTTCCAAAACCAACTGGCTGCGCAGCTGGCCAACACGCCCACCTCGCTTCCCGATCCGACAAAGTTCCAGGCCGATGATGCCTACTGGGCAGAACTCCGCAAGCAGTTTCTTATTCCGGCCGACGAAGTTTATCTGAATAACGGAACCGTAGGCTCGAGCCCTGCTCCAGTTCTGCGGGCGATCTTTGATTCCTACAATCAGACCGAGCAGATGAACCAGGTCGAACCGGAAGACTATCCGATCTGGGGCTATGCCGCCTGGAATGAGTTCCGTGATCCCCTGGCTGAATTTATAGGTTGCAGGCGCGACGAACTGGCATTGCTGAGGAACGCCACGGAAGCCAACAGCTACATTGCAAACGGGATTGATCTGAAGGCCGGCGATGAAGTGTTGATGACCGACCAGGAGCACCCGGGCGGCGAGTCTCCGTGGCAGCTGCGAGCAAAGCGCTACGGCATCGTGGTGAAGAAAATCACGCTGCCGCGACCTGTTCAGAACGCCGCGCAGGCGCTAAACCTTTTCAATGACGCCATCACACCACGCACGCGGGTGATCTTTTTCAGCCACATTACGACTTTTTCTGGAGTCGTGCTGCCCGCCAAAGAAATCTGTGGGCTCGCCCGCTCCAAAGGTATTCTCTCCGCGGTGGATGGCGCGCACGTCACCGGCATGATGCGGCTGAATGTGCGTGATCTTGGCTGCGATATGTATTCCTCCAGCCCCCACAAATGGCTGCAGGCTCCCAAAGGCTCTGGCTACCTTTACCTTCGCGATGAAGTAATTGATCGCGTGTGGAGCACGATTGCTACCGAGGGTTGGGACGAGCCCCACATTCGCGCCGAGCGCTTTCAGCGTATCGGCAGTTCGAATGTTCCATCGCTCGCCGGACTGCGTGCGGCAATAAAAATGGCGAATGACATTGGCCTCGACCGCATTGAGGCCCGCCATCGGCAGCATTGCAACTACATTCTGGCAGAAATGATCAGGCGCGGTGCTGAGTCGTGGACCTCACCCGATCCTGCCCTGCGCTGCGCAATTGCGACGGTAAATGTTCCCCCGCTCAAGCGCATGGATCTGGAAAACTGGCTTTGGAAGCAGCACAAGATTCGGATTCGCGGAGCCGATCCACACAAGCTGCGCCTCTCGACGCCCTACTACCTGCAGAAAGCCGACATCGATCGATTCCTTGAAAGATTCGATGACTACAAACGCAAGAGCTGACGACTCTCTGGGAATGACCGCGGCAATCTCCCGCCGCGACTTCCTCAACGGCGCGCTGCTGGCCTCCGGAGGTCTGCTGCTGCAAGGTTTGTCGCCGCTCGAACTGCTTGCGCAGAGCGAAGACTTCAACGGCTACGGCGGGGTCGGTGACTACAGCCAATCGAACGGAAACACACTCGAGGTCCTGCTTGCCGGGCATCAGATTCGCGATGGCAAGTTCAGCTCTTTGCCCGCCGATCTTATCGACCTCGGTGAAATTTACGATTGTGTGATTGTGGGCGGAGGAATCAGCGGACTGGCTGCTGCACTCTTTTTTCAGCGACTCGCCGGTTCGGGCAAGACTTGCCTGGTATTGGATAATCACGCCATTTTTGGCGGCGAGGCCAAACGTAACGAATTCATCGTGGACGGCCAGCGTCTCATCGCTCACCAGGGCTCGGCATTTTTTCCTGTTCCTTACCCCCGCAGCTTCATTGCGCGGTTTTACGAGTCGATCGGAATGAAGTCTCCGTGCTTTGAATACCAGCGCTGGTCTGGCAGAACCCAGGAGATGCCGTTGCCAACTACTCCTTATCCGGAGAACGGCAGGAACTACGGTTTTTACTTCGGCGCCGCGTTTGGCCAGAATCCGGGCCTGTGGCTGGTTGATCCCTGGAGCAAGAAGCTCGAAGGAGCGCCGATTTCTGCGCAGCCCAAAGCCGATCTTTTGAAATGGAATGAGGGCGGCGATCCCGCATTTCACCGTCCGCAATATTTCGGCGATCCCGCTTCCCGCCAACTCGACGCCATTTCACTGGAAGACCATTTTATTCAGCGCTATGGCATCAGCCGGGAGACCATTCGCAAATACCTGTCGCCAGTAGAAGGCGGAGGTTACGGCATTGGCGCGGACGCGCTTTCCGCCTACACCGACTACGCAGCTGACATGCTGCACCCGCTGGATGACAGCGAACAGGGCGGCGCACAGATGTTTCCCGGCGGCAATACCGGCTTCGCGCGGCTCATCGTCAAAACACTAATTCCCGAATCAATTGCCGGAGGGCACTCGGTCGAAGATGTCTGTCGTGGAAGCGTAAACTTCGATGCGCTCGATCGTCCCGGCACACCCGCTCGCATTCGCCTCGAGTCGACTGTGGTCTGGGTCCAGCATGAGGTAGATGCCGGCAAGTCGCAGCATGTCCAGGTCGTTTATACGAAGGGCGGCAAGACCTGTCGCATAAAAGCACGCAGCGTGATTATGGCCGGTGGAAGCTGGACCACTAAACAGATCGTCCGCGATCTTCCGTTCGCGCAGCGTGACGCCTACTCCCGGTTTTATCGTTCACCTGCGCTGATGGCCAATGTCGCAGTCCGGAACTGGCAGTTTCTCTATAAACGCGGAATCACAGGTTGCCGCTGGTTTGAAGGCATTGGGAACTACATGGAGGTCCGCAAGATCGCTACTTTCGGCGCCGAGTCGCCCACCATCAATCCCGATTCACCCGTGGTACTGACCTTGAAGATTCTTTACGTCTATCCCGGAATGCCTGCCGAGCAACAGGGCAATCGCGGGCGAGCTGAACTGCTCGGCGCCAGCTTCTCTCAGATCGAAGGTCGCATTCGAGAGCAATTCCAGGCCATGTTCTCGTCAACTGGTTTCGATTCCAAACGTGACATTGCCGGCATCATCCTCAATCGCTGGGGCCACGCTTACCTGAATCCGCAGCCCGGATTCTTCTTCGGCACAAATGACAAGCCCGCGCCCAGCGAAGTCCTGCGCGCTGCCCCGTTCGGGCGCGTCGCCTTCGCCAACACTGATCTCTCCGGCATCATGGACCATCGTTCTTCGATCCTGGAAGCTAATCGCTCAGTGGAGCAACTGCTTGAACAGGTGCTCGACTGATTGCGCCGCTGTGATGCATTCCTAACCTGCTCACGTTATAATTTCCCCGCTTTCCCGGCCCATTCCAATCACAGGAGAAGTAAATGAGAATCAGCCTTCTCGCTGTACTCGGCGTGTCACTCACCCTGTCATCATTTGCCCAGAACAACCAGGCATCGCCCAAATCTCAGGAACGCCTTCAGAAAGAAGTCCGCCACGAACTGGTCATGCTTCCCTTGCTGGGCGTGTTCGATAACCTTGCTTACAGAGTGGACGGTTACAACGTAACTCTGATGGGCCAGGTCACGCGGCCCACTCTGAAAACCGACGCCGAGCGCGTAGTCAAAAGAATTGAAGGCGTGGAAACTGTCAACAATCAGATCGAGGTTCTTCCGGTCTCTCCGAATGACGATCGCCTGCGGCGGCGCCTCTACCGCGCCATCTACGGATATCCTTCGCTGCAGAAATATGACATGCCGGTGATCAAGCCGATTCGGATTATCGTGAAGAACGGCAACGTCACCCTGGAGGGAGTGGTGGACAGTGAAATGGACAAGAACCTTGCCAACATCCGCGCGCGGGAAGTGTCGGGTTCGTTCTCGGTCACCAACAACCTGGTGGTTTCGAAAGGCTAAGAACATCAAGAAAACATTATGAGCCGCCGGATTCTGATTCCCTTTCTGCTGCTATGGATTGCTGCTTACGGCATTACCACGTCAGGTTTTGCTCAAGCCGCTCAGGTGCAGGGCTATCCGGGAAACTGGCAGCGCCTTAGCCCGGACGATCAGCGCCGCTTCGACAGCTACTATTCGCGCTGGCTGCAGTATCGGCGTACCAACAACCAGAGCGAAGTGCGCAGCATGGAAAAGCGCATGTTCGATATCTATTCCAGCTACCGGATCCCGAACAACGTGCCGTTTGATCGTGTGGCAACTAACGGCCGGCCGCCGGGTATTTATCCGCCTCCAGGCCCGGGACGGCCTCCCCGTCCACTGCCGGGTTGGGGACAAGGCCCGCGCCCGCGTCAGGGCGCCTGCTTCTACCAGAACCCGGATTTTGGTGGACAATATTTCTGCCTGCGTGCCGGAGGCGGATACCCCAGCTTGCCGCCCGGTTTCAACGATCGCATCTCGTCCATCCGCCTGTTCGGAGGAAGCCAGGTTGCAATCTTCAATGACTTTAACTATCGCGGCGTAAGCGCCCGGACTCGCCGCGACATTCGCGATCTGCGCAACTGGCGCTTGCCGACCGATCCGCGGCGCACCTGGAACGATCGTGTCTCATCGATCCGCGTCCGCTGAAGAGCGGCACTAATCATGAATCGCCCGGGTCTTTTGACCCGGGCATTGTGATGGCGATTGCTGCCGCGCAGAACGCGGCGCGGGGTATCGCAGGACCTGACATTTAGTCGTTAGGCTCGCGCGGTTCTACCGCGAACCAGGCGGTAGATATAGAGCAAAAGGATCGCGCCCGCAATCGACATCAGGAACCCCGCCGACTGACCTTCGCGGTACCAGCCGATGGCACGGCCAATCCATGTGGCCACGATCGATCCCACAACGCCCAGCGCCATGGTTATCAAGATTCCGCCCGGATCTTTACCGGGCATGATGAACTTCGCCAAAGCGCCCACGATCAATCCAATAATCGCTGCCCAGATCAGACTGAACACTTTGCGCCTCCTGGTTCACTGCTTTTGTTGAAGGCCGCAGTGTAACATCGGTGTCAACTCGCGCATGACGTCACGATGCGTCACAGTTTAAAATCTCTGCCCGCGATTTTGTGCTTCGTCATCGCATCTTCGCCCACTGGATTTGCCTGCTTGCAATATTGATTTTCAGCAGATGTGGACAGCAGCGTTCGAGCCCATCCTGAAGAGCTTCCAGCTGCCTTGAAGCTACGTGGGTTGACCTGTGTAGTGCGGGCCGCCCTGGCCCGCGATTGTCAGTCGTAATACTCCAGCCCGAGATGCGTGATCAGTTCTTCCCCGCGCAAATGACGCAGCGTGTTCTTCAGCTTCATCATCTGGATAAACAGATCATGCTCGGGATAAAGCCCGGGCGCGGTCATGGGAGACTTGAAGTAAAAACTCAGCCACTCCTGTATGCCGATATCCTTCAGCTCAGCGGTGCGCTTTGCCAGGTCAAGGAACAGCACCAGGTCGAGCACGATGGGCGCCGCAAGAATCGAGTCCCGGCACAGGAAATCAACTTTGATCTGCATCGGATATCCAAGCCATCCAAAGATATCGATGTTGTCCCAACCCTCTTTGTTATCACCGAGTGGCGGATAGTAGTTAATGCGAACCTTGTGAAATATGTTGCCGTACAGCTCGGGGTACAACTTGGGCTGCAGAATGTGTTCGAGCACCCCCAGCTTTGATTCTTCCTTGGTTTTAAACGACCCCGGATCGTCCAGCACCTCGCCGTCACGGTTGCCGAGAATATTGGTCGAATACCATCCGCTTAATCCAAGAAGCCGCGCTTTGAATCCGGGAGCGAGAATGGTTTTGATCAGCGTCTGGCCGGTCTTAAAGTCTTTCCCGCAGATGGGCGCTTCGTTCTTGCGCGACAGCTCATGCATCACCGGAAGGTCGACGGTCAGGTTCGGCGCGCCGTTCGCAAACGGCACACCTTCCATCAGCGACGCATAGGCATAAATCATGGATGGCGCAATGGCTTCATCGTTCTGCGTCATCGCCTTTTCGAAAGCTTTCACCGACTGATGCGCCGCGCCGGGCTCAATAAACGTCTCGGTCGATCCGCACCAGATGGTCACCAGCCGCGCAGCACCGGAAGTTTTCTTGAACTCGCGCATATCGGCGCGCACCTGCTCGGCCAGATCCATCTTGTTCTTGCCCTTCTTAACATTCGGGCCATCGAGTCTCTTGACGTAGTTGCGATCGAACACCGCCTTACGAGGCTTGATCGAACTAAGAAACGGCTTCACCTGGGCGAGCAGCTCTTTCTCAAGCACTCCGGCATTGGCCGCTGCGGAGTACATGTCGTCTTCGAAAATGTCCCAGCCGGTAAACACCAGATCATTCAGGCCTGCGAGCGGAACGAATTCGTTCACCTTGGGTGCACGCGCGTCGGTGCGCTTACCCAGCCGAACCGTTCCCATCTGGGTTAGCGATCCGATGGGCGCCGCAAATCCTTTACGCACCGCCTCTACGCCCGCCACGAACGTGGTTGCCACTGCGCCCATGCCCGGAATCATGATCCCAAGCTTCCCTTTGGGCGCTTCGATCTGACTTGTTGGTTTCTGCCTGGTTACGGTCTTCTGCCGCGTCGCCATGGTTTGGCCGCTTCCTTATGAGTTTCCTGGGATGTAAGCAAACGGTTATGTTCTCGTACCCGGGTACGATTTGCAAACCGCGCAGGGTTAAACGGTCACGCAGGGCGTCTGAACTGCGCGCAACAGAAGTTCAGTACCTTTTCAGCAGATGTCATCCTGAAGTGAGCGTAGCGGACACGAGGGATCTATGCATTTTCCTGGAGGTAACTCCGGGTCTCCCGTGGTGTATGACTCACTTCTCCAGGTCCACAACTCTCACCGGCAAATCCCAATGCGCATCCAGGATCTCGAAACGCCGCTGCTCTTCTTTCGTGTATGTTTCCTGATCCGGCCAAAGCTGTTTCTTGATGGCATCTTCGTCGAACGGTTCGTTCGCGACGGTCGCGTTTTTAAATACGATGGTCACGCGGTAATCCCATCGTCCATCTTCTGTGGTGTGATAGCGCGGCTGGTCCATCCACACTTTCACCATGCGTCCCATCTCGACCTGCTTTTTCAGGAGCGGATAGTGGTTCTTCTTGAACAGCTTGAGGAACTCTTCCGCATGCCCCCACTTGGCTTTGTAGTAGTACTCGACCGCGAACGGCTGGCCGGAGGCAGGCTGCGGTTGAGATGACAGCAGAACCGTAGAAAACATCAACAGCGCCAAAGCAGCCAATCTTATGATCGATGTCATTCAGCACTCCTCTGTGCCTCAGCGCCTGGCGCATTGTCGGCAATGGAACTTTCCGATACAACGCATAATAAGCCGAGGATCAGAGAGTTGGAAATTCGAGTCAGTTCCGGAGTTGGGAACAGTTGCAAGCTAGGCCATCCGTGATTCCGCCCCCAGCCTTCCCTTCCAGTGACTCCACACAAACCACGCCACTCCCGCCACCAGCACCACCCCAATCACCACATCGAACTTGTGAAAGTACTTGCCCAGGTCGCGCCAGTTTTCGCCCAGCTTCATTCCCAACCACGCCAGCCCCAGGCACCAGGGCCACGATCCCAGAAATGTGTACAGGTGAAAGCGTCCTCGCGGCATGCGGGAAACGCCGGCCGGCAACGCAATAAACGTGCGAATTACCGGCAGCAGCCGCCCCAAGAACACCGCCAGATATCCCCAACGCGCAAAAAAGCGATCGGCCCAGTCGAGTTCGCGGCGCCCCATCATGATCCAGCGGCCATAACGTTCTACCAGCGGGCGGCCGCCGTAGCAGCCGATCTCATATGCCACCAGCGACCCCAGGTTGCAGCCGATAGCGCCCGCGGTGGCTGCCCAGAACAGATTCATCTGGCCCTCGTACACCAGGTATCCGGCGAACGGCATGATCAGTTCAGAAGGCAGCGGAATGCACGCCGACTCGATCGCCATGAGAATCGCAATCCCACCATAGCCGGTAGCGGCGATCACGGACTTGATGAAGACAAACAGGATCGCGAGAATTTTTTCAGTCATTCAGAGAAGAAGAGCGGAGGAAGCGAACGGAAAGACTAGAACGCGCCTTCCTGGGTAAAAGTATATCCCGGAAGCGAGGCGCCGTCGGAGCTCTTGGTAACTTTCACGCGTTTGGTGGGAGCTTCAGGAGCGGACAAGCCTGCGGGCCGCAGCACCGCGAAGTGCGAAAATACCTCGCTGTACATCTTGGTGACCAGATAATCCTGGCCATCGGCTTCGCTGCGCCATACCTGCCCGAGCTGGATGGATTTGACGGCCACGTCAATTTCCTTTCCTGAATAGCCTCAGATTACTTAGGCTCAGCGGGTCACGTCAATTGCGATGATGGTGGATGCAGTTACCAAAGTTGCGGCTATCGACCCCGGCATTCTGGGGAACGCCCTCTGCTAACATGAACGGCTGTTTTTAAGTTTGAGGAGGCTGAATGCCCCGCGGAATTTCGCCGCGCCGTCCTGCCAAAACCGGGCGCCATGACCGCCCTGGCAAGGTTCACGCAGGGGCGGATGTTCGATCCGCCCGGGGCGAGCGCACCTCGCCGCCGCGAAAATATAGCAAACAATCCAAATACAATGCGCTCGCCCCCGACCGCGTTACAGAAATTCTCAAACGGCTGAACCAGCTTTATCCGGACGTCAGCTGCGCGCTTGAACATCGCAACGCGTGGGAGTTGCTGGTGGCAACCATTCTTTCCGCGCAATCCACCGACGTGAATGTGAACCGCGTCACGCCGGCCTTATTCAAGAAATATCCCACCGTGCAGGATTTTGCGGCGCTCAGACCTGAGCAGCTGGAACCTGATATCCGCTCCACCGGATTCTTCCGCAATAAATCGAAGTCAGTGGTCGGCGCGGCCAAAAAAATTGTCGGCGAGTTCGGAGGCGAAGTGCCCATGGCGATGGACCAGTTGCTGACGCTTCCCGGTGTCGCGCGCAAGACCGCCAACGTGGTGCTGGGAACATGGTTCAAGCTGAACGAAGGGGTCGTGGTAGATACCCACGTGCAACGCATCTCACGACGCCTGGAGCTGACCCGGGAAGAAGATCCGAAAAAGATTGAACAAGACTTGATGGGCGTGATCCCG
>QHZY01000053.1 GCA_003224855.1 Acidobacteriota bacterium
CCCGTGCGCGCTCCACCGCCAACTCATAATCACGGGGATCGATCTCCAGCAGAGGCGTGCCTGCGGCAACGTACTGATTATCTTCAACCAGGAGTTTCAAAACATGCCCGGATACCCGTGAGCTGATCGAGTTCAGGTGGCCATCGATGTAAGCGTCGTCGGTGGATTCGTAACTGGTGAAATAGCGCCATAAAAAAAACATCGCCACCAGCAAAACGATGGCGCCCACGATCAGGGCCATGCGGAAGCGCGGATTGCGCGAGGCGCGACGCCATCTCAGGTCGCGGTCGGAAGCCGGCAGCGGTGGATGCGGCGCCTCAGTGCTGCGTTCGCGGTCAGGCGGCGGTTCAGCGGGCGCGGTAGTCTGGGTGGTCGGTTCCATATGTCATTTGCCCATTCCTAGATACTGCTTTACACCTTCTTCGGCGTAACCGATGGCGCGCGCCAATTCGATCTTGGCAAGATTATGCGCGTACAGGCTGGAGATGTAACTCTCATTTGCGCCGGCAACGCTTTCCTGCGCCTGGACAACTTCCAGATTATCCGTCACGCCCGCCAGAAAACGATCACGGGCCTGCTCCAAAGTCTGGTTAGCCAGCGCGACCGAACTCTGCGCCACCTGCACCTGTTGGTCGGCCGCTGTCAGGTCGAGCAGGGCAGAGCGGATTTCAAACTCGATCTGGCCGCGCAGATTGTCAACCTGCTGCCGGCTCTGACGCAAGGTGGCCTCAGCCTGCAGCACATCAGAATGGGTTTTTCCGCCGGCAAAAATTGGGATATTCAAAGTTCCGGCAACATCCATTACTCCATGCGAATCTCCGGGAGTAACGCCGCTGGCTCCGTAATCCCCCGAGAAACTGAGTGAAGGGAGGTGCTGGTAAGTAGCCGCCCGCCGAAAACGCTCTGCGGCCCGCACCTGCTGTACGGCCGCCAGGTAGTCTGAGCGGTAGGCGTAGGCTCGCTGCAGGCTCTCCTCCAGACCCATGGGAGTCAAGGCCGAGTAGGGAGCTTTGTCGGCAAGGGTAAATTCCTGGCCCACCGGTAGCCCGATGATGCGGGCCAACGAGAGCTTCTGCTTGGCAAAGTCGTTACGCGCGACGATGAGCTGTTGTTGCCTTGTCTGGAGTTGTACTCGCGCCCGCAAGCTGTCGATGGCGGGAATTACGCCTGCATTCTGCTGGTCCGCTGCTTTCGAATACAGCGCCTGTGCGGTAGTCACCTGAGCTTGCGCCACATCTACCCGGGCGGCCCCCGCAAGCACCTGCAGGTAGGCGTTGCCGGTCGCCAGAACCACGGTTTCGCGCGCGTTCTTGTAGTCGAGATGCGCCGCTTTCTCGTTTTCGGAAGCCCCGCGCACCCGGTTGATAACATTCAGATCAAAAAGTGTTTGCTTGAGGAAGAAGCGGGCATCAAACGACCCGAACGGGCCGACGACGGTCGGAAATCCTGGAAGGTTACTTCGAAGTCCAATGGCTGCCAGGTTCACCTGGGAAACATTTTCGCTGATTGCCGCCCTGACGTTCGGTAACAGATCGCTCAGCTCTTTCCATTTCTGGCTACGTGCGGCAAGGCTTGCGTCCGACTGCAATAAGAGACCCAAGTTGTTGCGCAGCGCCATGCTGATGGCATCTTTGAACGAGAGTGGGATGGATCCGGGGCGGACCTCGCCATGGGCCACGCTGCCGTTAAAGAAGTCCTGAGTTGAGATGGCTGCGGCTGGGTTAATGGGGGAGGGAGATGGGCCATTCGGCGGCGACCCACTGTCGTTCCGGGGCCCGCCCAATCCGCCTTGAGCAAGCGCCGATCCGCAGAACAGCCCTATTGCGGCCATAACAATAAAAGCAGGGGTTCGAGTACCAGTTAGACTTCCAGCTTGCCGGTCTTGCATAGATTGAGGAGTTGCTAGCCGAGAAAACGAACAGCCTGGCCTGAATCCGTTTGACACGTTATAGATGCAATCATCGTGCTTATCGCCGCATCTCTGCTTGGCGCCCAATGAGAAATCTAAGTTTACCCTCGATTTGCATCAATTTGCGATTGAACATGCTCTGACTGCATCCAACTGCAGATGAAAAGCACATTTTTTAAGAAATTTGGGTTAGTACTGGGCTTGGTGTTGGTGGCGGCCATTGCCGGTTCAGCGCAGGACTTTGATGTTGCCTTTGGAGTGGGCACGCTGATTGCGCCCTCAGCTTCCAGCGCCAGCGGGAACCATAACCCGGTTAGCCTGACGGGCGGAGCCTATCCGGTGTTCAGCGCTGATTATCTTCTGAAGCACAACTTCGGGTTTGGCGGTGAGATCGCCTGGCGGGCCAGTCGCAATGTGTATGCGGGATTTCAGCCCTATCGGCCGCTGTTGTATGATTTCGGCGCCGTATACGCGCCGCATGCGCGCAGGATTGGAGCCGAACTGCAGGCCGGTATCGGATGGGAGAGCCTGCGCTTCTATCAGCCTTTCTTCAACTGCAGCGGTTTCACCGGTTGCAGCAATTTCGTCAGCAGCAACCATTTCATGGGACACTTCGGCGGAGGCTTGCGGTACTACTTCAAAGGACACTTCTTTGTGCGGCCTGAAGCCCACGTTTACCTGATCCGCAATAACGTGGAGTTCAGTTCGCCACTGGCGACGCGCGTGGGAGTTTCTCTCGGATACACATTCGCGCCCGGTTTCTAAATTGCGGCAAACTATTACGGCTTAGCTGAAGAAGTTTTCATTGTCTGCGAGTAGGCGTGGATCTTTGTCTTCAGGCTCGAAAAAGATGGCCTAAGCCGCGCGCCGGGCATCACCGCGCAGCGCATCGGCTTCAATAAAGATGCGTTCCACGGTCGGCTCGCGCCTGCGGATGTTCTCCTCCAGACGGTCAATCGCGCTTTCCAGCTCCCGCAGCCGCAATCCGTACTTAAATTTGATGTCCACTGCCAGCAAAACCTGGTTTGGTCCCAGCTGCATGGTCAGCAGATCACCGACATCTTCAACTGCCGGATCGGTCAGGATGATGGAGCGCGCGTTTTTCAGGAGCGCAGGATTAGCGCTTTCTCCCACCAATAAGGCGCCGCTTTCGCGGCCAAGAATGACTGCGACGGCTGTGAGAATGAGGGCAATCAGCAGGGAAGCGGCCGCGTCGAAATATGGGCTGTGAAAGATCTGGCCCAGCACGATACCCAGAGCAGCGATGACAATTCCAAGCAGCGCAGCCGAGTCTTCCATGAAAATGGTAAAAACCGTTGGATCTTTGCTGCGTAAAATTACCTGCCAGGTGCTTTCGCCCGGCGCCTTTTTCTTCAACAACTCTTTCCGAGAGACGTTCCAGGAATAAAGTTCGCATACGGCGGCAAAGGCCAGAACGGCGTAATTCCATTCGGGATGCTCCGGCAATTCGGGTCTGCGCAAGTGGTGAATGCCTTCGCTCGCGGCCAATGCCCCGCCCACGACAAATATGAAAACCGCTACCAGCAGGGAATAGAAGTAAAGGACTTTGCCATGCCCGAACGGATGCAGGCGGTCGGGCGATCGACGGCTGCGGCGCATTCCGAGCAGAAGCAGCAGTTCATTTCCGGTATCGGCAGCGGAATGGTAAGCCTCAGCCATCATGGCCGAGCTTCCGGTCTTGAGGCCGGCTATCAGTTTGATGGCGGCGATCGCGATATTGGCAACGATCGCCGCATAAACCACCTTCGAAGACGAGTCTCGCCGCACCGCTTTTCCGATTCGGGAGACCGCTCTGGAGATGCCTAAGGCAACTAGCGAAAGTGTACCCCTGGGCCTCGCCCATTCCGGCACAGTGCTGTGTTACTTACGTTACCTTTACCGTTCGCTGTCATGAAAATATTCTGGCCGCAGGTAAGCCAATATGCGACGCACTGTTGCGGTTGCAGTTCTGTGTGCATGTTTCTCACTTTCGGGCGCATATTCCTCGGCACAACAGGCTGAGAGCACCGAAAACACTCGCAAAGTTGTCTCCCGCCCGAATCCTGTTTATCCGGCTTTGGCCCGTACCATGAGTCTCAGGGGCAGTGTGCGCTTGGACGCTGTCGTCGCGCCAAATGGCACGGTGCGGTCTGTGGTGCTGAGAGGTGGACATCCGGTGCTGGCCCAGGCGGCGCAGAGCGCGATCATGAAGTGGCGATGGGAGCCGGCCAATCACGACACCCACGAACCCATCGAAGTGAAGTTTGATCCGCAGTGATTCGCGCGGCAGGGCGATTGTGATACAAAACATCTGAACGCCATGTTCGTCTTCGCCCTCCCTGCCACATTCCAATCACTGGGTCCGCCGTGCTGAGATCCCTTTTTATTTCTCTTTCGGAAAGCCGAGGTCTGCGCTCTTTTGCTGAGCGTTCTTCGATCGGGCAGAAGGTTGCCGCACGTTTTGTGGCCGGGATCGGGGTGGAGGATGCTCTCAGGGTCGCAGCCGCGCTGAATCAAAAAGGGCTTTCGGTTTCGGTTGATAACCTGGGCGAGAACGTCACCAACCCTGATGAAGCCCGCGCCAGCGCGGGACTTTACCATCAATTGCTGGAGCAGATCGCTGTCCGCAGGCTGGACGCAAATGTCAGCCTGAAGCTGACTCACATGGGCCTGGATGTTGAGGAACAGCTGGCGCGTGACCTGGTCGGCGGACTCGTGAAGCGTGCGGCCGCCATTGCCCCTCCCAACTTTGTGCGGGTTGATATGGAGGGTTCGGCTTACACCCAGCGCACGCTGGACTTTGTTCATGAGTTGCACCGCGCGCCCGGAAACCAGGGTTGTGTGGGCGCGGTGATCCAGGCTTATATGCGGAGCGCCGAGGCTGACGTAGCGAAGCTGCTGGCGGAAGGAATACGTATTCGTCTGTGCAAAGGCGCCTATAAGGAACTGCCCGAAATTGCGTTGCAAGAAAAGTCAGAGGTTGACGCGAGCTACGTTCGGCTGATGAAGATACTGCTGAAAAGTAGCGTTTACCACGGCCTGGCTACTCATGATGAGGCGATCATTAATGACGCCAAGGCATTTGCCACCCGCGAAAAGATTTCACGCGACGCTTTCGAATTTCAGATGCTCTACGGAATCCGCCGCGACCTGCAGTTGCGGCTGATCAAAGAGGGCTGGCGCATGCGCGTATATGTGCCGTTCGGCACGGAATGGTATCCGTACTTTATGCGGCGACTGGCCGAACGGCCCGCGAACGCGCTGTTTATCGCAAGGAACCTGCTGAGGCAATGAGCTTTATCGCTGCGGAACTTCAGGACTTCCAGATGGCGCCAAGGGCAATCTGGAAGCATTACTCAGCATGTTGCGCTCTTCGGGCGAGAACATGCTGCGATACCGCCCGGAATCGATCATCTGCTGCCGCCGGTCGGGAGGGAGCGCGCGCAAATCTCGGATCGCTGATCCCAGCAACCGTCGACGGTCAGGCGGAAGCTGTTGCAGCCCACCATACAGTTGCCGCGCCTGGCTCTTCTGGTCGGGAGTCAGGTGTTCCCAGGTTTCCATGCGGTTCAGGATGCGCTGTTGCTGTTCCTGGGGCAGATTGCTGAAATGATCCAATCGCTGGCGCAGAGCGTCGCGCCGTTCCGGCGGTAAGCTGCGAAACTGCGGATCGTTTTCTAAAGCGCGTTCGCGCTGATCGAGCGGAACTCCCTGGAATTGCCGCAGCCATTCGCCCCCGTGCCGACCGCCAGGCGGAGCAGCACGGTTCAGTTGCTGATTGCTGCGCCCATCGTACCGTCGGTCGTTACGAGGATCCTGGTACCGTCGATCTTCATCGTGTCGACCATCGTCACGGAGGCCCTGAGGCGGGTGGTTCTGGGGAGGGCCTTCGTACTTTCGCTCTTGCTGCCGTTCCTGACGGCGCTGATTATCGCGACGCTGGCGCCACTGTTCATGCTGATTTTGCGCGAACAACGGCAGCGCAAGCAGAACCATGCTTGCAATCAACCATCCGGAAACGTTGCTGAATCCCCTCACTGCTCCCCGCTCTCCCGCCCCGTTTTGCGCCGCTTATCACTAAAAATTACGGATTCGCCGTGACATCATCCTGCACCTGGAGGTCATCCAGTTCATCGAAGTTTGCATACAGGTCATTGTTCTTGTCGAGTATCTGCAGATCACCCACAGCTGTTCCCGGCTCGGCTTGGATGGCCACAATATTCTGGGCGATCGGTCCGCGCTGCACTCCGTGCTGGATTCGCCAAAAACTGATGCCCCCTACCAGCAGCACCGCCATAGCTCCGGCCAGTGCCGCGCGCCGCAGCCATGCCCACCATCCGGCTGCCTGATGCGCCTGCTCTTCGCGTAATCGCGCTTGCAGGCGAGTGTCAAAATACGGGGAAGGCTCAGGCGCCTGCCACTCATCCAGCAGTGCCATGGTGGCACGGAATTCCTTAAGTTTGCCGGCGCACTCGACGCATCCTTCCAGATGCCTCTTCACTTCCTGCCCGCCCTCGCTGATGCCCGAGGCCAGGTCCGGCATCAATTCGCGAATTTCATTGCAGTTCATAATCTTTGTCCTTCACACAAACTCTTTGAGCTGTTCACGCAGCGTCTCATACGCCCGGAACAACAGTGACTTGGTGGCGGATTCGCTCAACTTCAGCACTTCCGCAATTTGCTTGTAATCCATCTGTTGATATTTGTGCATCACCACCGCCAGCCGCTGCCGCTCCGGCAACGACTGCACTCGCTTACGAATCTGCTGCAGCCGCTCGCGCCGCAGTAAATCCTGCTCCGCGGTCAATCGCCGGTCCGCCACATCCAGCGGCGCTGAGTCTTCTTCCGCCGGCTCATCCAGGCTGACCTGGTTCTCCGGACGCTCATGACGCGTGTCGCGGGTAAAGTTCATCGCCAGGTTAGTGGCAATCCGGTACAGCCAGGTGGTGAACTTCGCGCTCGCCTCGTAACTGCTGCGGGATCGATACACTCGCAGAAAAACTTCCTGTGCCAGATCTTCTGCCGCTGCGCTATTGTGCGCCATGCGATACATGAAGCTGATCATTGGGCGGCGGTACTTCTGAACCAGATAACCGAAAGCTCCATCGTCCCCCGCCTTTACCTTCAGCATCACTTCGGCATCGCTGAGGTTCTCACCAGGGCGCAGTGCCGGCGCGTCCTCTGTGGAGCGGCCCCCGATTGCCAGCGGGCCATTGCTGATGGCCATGCTGCCCACAGTTTTATGAACCCGACCTGAATCAGAAAGTTGCATCTCGTCTTCGGCCCGCTCCGCCGCGGAAGATTCTGGCAGAGAAGGAGATACGGGCACTTTCGTTTCTTGTGGGTCGCGCGGCATAGAGCACTTGGCCGCACGAGGCTCTCAGCCGCCCCGCCCGGCATTTCTCAGGCTACCACGCCGCATCCGCTTCGGAATCAGTTATTTGCGGCCTAAGGTTGTAAATGCTTCGCATACCCGTATGCAGACTATGAATCTGCACAATCCTCCCGATTGGCGGGCAGCCGCGCCAGCGAGATAGTGAAGGTGTTTTTCAGAACGATCCGGAGGAACAAAGCCATGGCTTCCCAGCACGTGCAGCTGCGTCTCGAATCCCCGGACGGATCAGTCGCGCGGGAATACCGGGTTAGCGATGGAAAAGTTGAGACTCGCCGTCAGGAAGCGGAAGCCAGGTATGGCCCTGAGGGTAGCTGGCATCGGCTAACGCCGCAGCAGCTCAGCGATCACGTGAAACACAGCACGGTGGTGTCGCACTGGCTTCAGCGCCGCCTCGGATGGAGACGTTTGCTGCGCATGTGTGTCGCGCAATCACCCGATTGGACGCCGACTCACAACTCTGCACCAGAAGATCACGCAGAAATGCGGACTACCTAAGTTCGCTCGCCCGAAAGCCGAACACCGTTGAGCCCTCGCTGCTTGATGCCCACTTCCGCAGCAGCGGGTCCAGGCGTTTCTCCATTATTTTGGACTCTCGCCACGGGCGTCCCGTTCGTAACACAAACAGAAAGCCTTCTTCTGTTCACCCAGGAACGCCCGCAGGAACTGGTAGTAATATGCGAGGATGCCCAGTCCGTATATGGTGTCCTCTTATCCCGCAAGCGACGCCAGTATATTGGCGACCTTTTTACCAAATCGTGGAAGGACGAAATTTGTCCGAGCTGTGATTATGCTGTTTTTGGCGGCTGGCACGCTGGGGTGTATCGCCACAACTGGAAGGACGTTCTCGGAATTCCTTGCCAGACGTAGCTGGCCCGTGGCTCAGGGCCATGTGACTGATGTGCGGGTCAGGTCGTACACGGGTCCTTCTTCCAAAGACCATGTCCCCCACTATTTCGTAGAATACGAAGTTCGATTCATCGTGCCCGCTGAGCAGTGTCTCACTGGAACGACTTTCGTCATCGAAGGTGAGCCGCCACTGTGTGAAGGAATTGCACGCACACGGACGACAGATTCCCAACGGTGAAACCGTGCTCGTCGATCAGGAATGGATACTCATTGGTGCCGTGAGTCGTTCCGCGGTATTTCACGATTCGCATGCGCCGAGTCGAGATCTGGTCGGTAATGCGGTGATCGAGCAGGATCACACAATCGGAGACGTACTCTTCCAGGCCGCGGCGGGTTAATGTTCCTTCGCCGCGCTCGCCAGTGATGACTGCACTTACCCCTCTGTCCTTGAGCCAGCGAAACAGGCGGCGCAACTCGGCACGCAGAATGCCTTCGTTCTGAAATCCCGAGAACAGGACTTCGATGGTGTCCAACGCAACCCGCTTTGCCCCGATGCTGTCGATGGCCGCGCCCAGGCGGATGAACAGACCCTCCAGGTCATAGTCCCCGGTTTCATCGATCTCGCTGCGCTCCACCTGCACGAAATCAAGAACCAGCTTCTTCTCCCGCACCAGGCGGTCGAGATCAAACCCAAGCGAACGCACATTTTGGGTGAGCTCTGCCGCATTTTCTTCGAACGCCATGAACACTCCCGGTTCGCCATATTGCATGGCGCCACGAACCAGGAACTCCATAGCCAACAAAGTCTTTCCGCACCCTGCGCTGCCGCAGACCAGCGTCGGACGGCCACTTGGCAGACCACCACGCGTGATCTCGTCCAAGCCTTGGATTCCTGTGGGAGCCTTAGGCAGGCTACGGTCGTTCTGATCAACCAGGCTAAGCTTCATGGTGAATGGAACCTGGATAGGGCGGAAAAATACAATATCGCCAGGCACACGGTTGCGTCAAGCCGCAACAGAGTCCAAACCCCCGCTTCTATAAAAGCGGGATGTGACGAGAAAACACTTCGTGTTTCCATGAGCACTGCCCTGAGCCCTACATGCTCTCCATTCTCGCCAACGAGGACGACCGCTAGCCGCGTGAGCCCCCACAGTCCCGGCCCTACCAGCTATCATTTCTAATCTCCGCTGAACGCCCACAGCATTGCCACCTTTCTCATGGATGAACAGGAAAATCCGGCGGTGGTGCAGGCGGTGACGCAGGTAATGACGCGCCATGCCACCATGGACATGACCCTGTATTAACTCGCATTCGCGGCGGGGGGCGAGGCGAGCCGCACATGACAAGGTGATCCAATTTGAAAAAAGAATTGCGGGTCCCCGTGCGGGTCCCGCAAGCCGTGCAGTAGAACTGAAGTGAATGGGGAACGTGTGTATAATGATGAACTTACCGCATGTTTGTGGGCGCTTAACTCAGCGGTAGAGTGCCATCTTCACACGGTGGAAGTCATAGGTTCGAATCCTATAGCGCCCACCATCTTTCCACTGTTTGCCTTCCGAAGAACGCAAGCTCCAGCCGGTTGTCAGATCGCCGGGCAGTTTGGCCTGATTAAGACTCGCACCAGAACACAGCCGGTCCGGCCAAGTAATTCCATTTAAGCCGCGCGTGCAGCCCTGCACTCTGGGTGATTGCATCCGCACCCGCTCGTAGCTGACATACCTGATGCCGCTTCGCCAGTGCTGGCGGTAGCGCAGGCCTGGCTGCAGTACTCACCTTCCGCCGCTGGACAAGTGCAGTTTGGATGTGCGCATTTATTCTGCTGACTGGTAGTAGACATGGCATTCCTCCGGCACTTCGATGCCAAATAGAGGCAAGCCGTCTGAATCGATGATTTCTGCCCCAGCCACCAACGTTCTGTACGTGCAGTGGCTTACTGCTTAATCCGGATTTGACAGAATCTTTACATATCCAGCAACTCACGATCATCCAATTTTGCAGCCAGGGGATGTTCGTCATCCTCTAGGTGCCATTGCGTTGGCTGGGCCGCATTCAGGGATCGGAGCTAATGGAAACATGTCAAGCGCTTCTGCAGCGACGTCGTATTCAGCTCTTTCTCTGAAAGACATTGTCTGTCTCTGCGCCGAGCCATACGAAGCAGAGCCAGGCAAGGCCGAACCTTGCAATGAGGAAGCGTGGCAGGAGTTTGTTGCGCGAGTCGGAAGGCCGATCAGTCTGAGTGTTATGCGCACCGCCTCATTGTGGGGAATGACTTCCGCGTCTCTGGTGCAGGACCTGGTTCAGATAACGTATCTGAAGCTGTGGGAAAACGGTTGCTGTCTTCTGCGAGACTTCGCAGTGCAACATCCCGAACATATTTTGGGATACCTGAAAAAAATCGCTATCAACGCGACGCACGATCATTTCAAGCATCACCAAAGTCAAACATCGGGTGGAGATACGCTGCATGTTTCCACCAACGATATCGATCCTCAGATGGGAAAAGACGCACAGGGCAGCGAGGAGCGGATTGCCTTTACAGTATTCCTGGACGAGATCGATGAACTTCTGAAGCGTTCGCTGACACTACCCGACCAGGAGCGCGATCGTACGATCTTCTGGCTCTACTTCCGCCAGGGATTGAGCACCAAAGAAATCGCGTCGCTGCCTGGGATGGGGCTCGGCACCAAGGGAGTTGGAAGCGTAATTGAGCGGCTGAAGCAGTGCATACGTGAGCAAATCGCCGGGACAACCACCCAAGCCCCTGAGCCGGAATACACGGAAAAGGAAATCTCCCCGAGAGTTCGTATGGGACTGTATGAGGCGCCCGTTGGATCGACATATCAGTGAGCAAGAGTTGATGGCTCTGGCACCTTCGCCTTCTGACTCGGGGCTGCGCACTGGATTGGCTGCCGACGCTATCAGCAATGCCCAGCAGCACTTGCAGGAGTGTGCAGATTGCAGGCAGAAGTTATCGAAATATCGGCAATTAGTGGAGCGATCGCCTGCTATGCCGGTGATCGCAGGCGCTGTGCCTCCGGGGCCTGATTGCCCCAGAGATGAAGATGTTGACTGGCATGAAGTGTGCGCCGGATTGTGGCCGGAGTTGAAAGCAAAGCAGCTGATCGCGCATGCCGCCCTGTGCGATCACTGCGGGCCTTTGCTGCGGGCGGCTGTATCCACGGACGAGAAAGCTAGCCCCGAAGAAGAGGAATTGTTGGCGCAATTGAAGGCGCCGTCGCGACCGGTGTTAAAAGCCATGGCAAAGCCGGCTCCGCGGAACACCAGAGTTCCATCTTTCTGGACCCAGATTCTGAAATGGAAGATGGCAGTGCCGGCGCTGGCATTGATGATCGTTTTCGCCATGCTGGGCACAAGGTGGCATTCGTCTCCCAAACGCCTCTCCGGGCCCAGCTTTGCCGAGTTCGCCGTTTCCACTCACAGGCAACATGCTGAAGGCAGGCTCGCGCTTGAGGTCCGCTCCGATTCGCAGCACACAATTAACCAGTGGTTTCTGACTAAGTCACCGTTATCTGTAGCGCTGCCCGACTCTCCGGCGTCCCCTGGCGAAGAACGGCCTTTTCGAGTTGAGGGAGCGCGGCTGATGCAAATCGCCGGCAAACCCGCCGCCTTTATTGCATATGAAGTGCTGACGCCCAAGCTGAAAACATTGCCGGCGAGCTTGATAGTGGCCCCCGATTCAACCGCCATTGCCTCTGGAGGCGTGCAGGCGAATTTCAAAAAAGTAAGTTTCCACTACGCCACCATCCAGGGTTATAAGGTTGTTACATGGTCCCTGCACGGCCTTACTTACGCTCTGGTTTCCCAGGAATCAAACAGCACGCAACGGTCTTGCATGGTTTGCCACTCCGCAATGAGAGATCGCGATCTAAGTGAAGTTCCGACGCCGCTGACCGTGGATAAAACTCAGACAATCTGGCAATAACTACAATCCTTTGCCGTTGCTCTTAGAAATCCGGCAACTGCGATTGCCACTTATAAGTTCGTCAGGTCCCTTTCGTCTTAGTACTCGTCCGTTCGCGCACTCAGCAGGTAAAAGCAAATGCCTCGTGGTTCTCGTTCATGCATGTGAGGTGAAGTGAGTACTTATTCCGGGGTGTACTCCTGAATAAGCTCAACGCCGCAGGAGAATTTCATGATTCATGCAAAAAGGCTTTCGGTAATTTCCGTACTGATGTTCTTTGCACTAACGTTCTCATCCATTTGTGCAGCTCAAACACAAGCAGCAACGGACGCAGATGCGAACACCGCTCGCAGCAAATCTCCGCATGGTCGCGTCATGTCCCCTGGTTCCAGCATCTCTCGCGCCTCTGACAAAGGGCTTCGCGCCCACACTCATTTGCAGGTGTTCGTACCCGAAGAAACCATCACGCCATTCGCCGGGCCACCATTCGCCGGGCTTGGATTCGAAACGCCGGCATCGCTCGCATGCGTGTACTCGCTCGTGCCCAGGGTATCTTCCTGCAATCCGAATCTGGTCACCGCAAATCCCGCAGGAGGATTTGGGGCGATAGCACTGGTAGATGCTTTTCATGACCCGACGGCTTTGACGGATTTGCAAACTTTCTCCGCTCAGTTTGGATTGAAGGCTCCCAACCTGACGGTGGTGTTCGCAAGCGGGACCAAACCGGCGCAGGATCCGAGCGGAGGATGGGAACTGGAGGCAGCCCTTGATCTCGAGTGGGCGCACGCCATGGCGCCGGATGCCAGATTGTTTCTGGTTGAAGCCAGATCAGCCAGCTTCAGTGATCTTCTTGCAGCCGAGAGAGTCGCCGGCAATCTTGTCGCAGGCGCCGGGGGCGGGGAAGTATCGAATAGCTGGGGCGGTGACGAGTTCTCCGGCGAAACTTCATTCGACTCCAATTTTACAACTGCTGGAGTAGTTTATTTCGCGTCCTCTGGAGATCAGCCGGGCGTTCAGTATCCGGCAGCTTCTCCTAACGTGGTGGCGGCGGGCGGCACCACAACGGCGCGCAATCCTTCCACCGCGAATTTCCTGTCGGAGCGGCCCTGGGACCTGGCGGGAAGCGGCCTTAGTGCTTTTGAGGCGCGCCCTATCTATCAGGACATTATCCAGTCGATCGTTGGAACCAGGCGCGGAGTTCCGGACTTGTCATTCGACTCCAATCCAGTAACCGGCGCATGGGTATTTGATT
>QHZY01000054.1 GCA_003224855.1 Acidobacteriota bacterium
CTATAAATCCGCGCATGAACTCGAGCTTCTTTTGTGACGCGACTTCGCGCAACACCCGGTTGCGTTCGCGCGCAATCTGAACCGGAACTTGTGGCAGCGAAGCCGCCGGCGTCCGGGGACGTGATGAATAAGTGAACACGTGCAGATACGTGAATGGCAGTTCTTCTATCGCCCGCCGCGTTTCTTCAAATTCACAATCAGTCTCACCTGGAAAGCCGGTCATCACATCCGCGCCAATGGCAGCATCCGGCATGGCCGCGCGAATTTTCTGCAATTTATTGTAATAGTGCCAAGGACGATACTTCCGGTGCATGCGTCGCAAAACGGCGTCGCTGGCCGATTGCATGGGCACATGCGCGTGCTTGGCAATGCGCGGCGACTCCGCCATGAGCGCGATCAGTTCATCACTCCAATCCATCGGCTCAACTGATGAGATGCGCAGCTTGGCGAGCGACGTCTCGCACACAATTGTCCGCACCAGGTCTTCGAAATGATAGTGCCCATCAAGGTCGCGACCCCAACGGCCGAGGTTGATGCCGGAAATCACAACCTCCTGGTAACCAGCAGAAACCAGCCCATTGACCTCATCTACAACTCTTGCAAGCGGAAGCGAACGGCTCTGCCCGCGAACAGACGGAATCACGCAGAACGAGCATCGGTTATCGCATCCGTCCTGCACTTTCAGATTGGGCCGCGTCCGTCCATTGGCCGAGTCGAACACTGGCGCGGCCATGAGTTCGGTGTGGGCGAAAATGTCAGAGACAAAAATCGGCCTCTCGTCATTGGTCCTTGCTCCCCGGCCGTTTGTTGGCCAACAGCCCTCAAGGGCGGAAATCGGAACAAAGCTGGAAGTCGAATTTGAACTCGAGCCCAGCGCCAGTTCTGCCAATCGGTGCTTGTGGGAGTTTCCGATTACGCTGCTGACCCCGGGCAGCGCGGCAATTTCTTCCGGAACCCGTTGCGCATAACATCCGGTTACGACGATCTGCGCCCCAGGGTTCGAGCGGCGGAGCCGGCGTATGGCTGAGCGCGCATCCTGGTCGGCAGAAGCGGTTACGGTGCAGGTATTCAAAACCACCACGTCAGCCGATGAAGCGTTCTCCGCGGGCGACAATCCGCGATTGGCAAACTGCCGTTCGATGGACGCTCCATCCGCCTGGGTGGCGCGGCATCCGAAGTTTTCAACGAAGAACGTGGCCACGCTTCATGATAAACCGTCGCTGCTGGGTTATGCCGCACGGTTCCTCTACCAATATCTCCCGATATCCAAGTAGCCATCCGGCTGGTAAGATTTTCCGGTTAGCTCGGGGAGGTCCCATGAAGCGCCGGATTTTATTGGTGGACGACGACTCAGCCGTACTGCTGACGTTGAAGGCGGTATTGGAGTTCAATCACTTCGAAGTTGATACTGCCAGGTCCGCTGCTGAAGCCGAGAAGAAGTTGCGTACCGGCGTTTATCAGATGGTAATTACTGATGCGCGCATGGAAACCGATGACGCAGGCTTTCACGTGCTGCGCGCCGCCCGCCAGGCGCCCTACAATCCGGCAACCGCGCTGTTGACGGCGTATCCGCCAATGGATGCTGACTGGAGACACACCAACGCGGGATCGGTCCTGGTCAAACCCGTGGGGACCGAGGATTTACTCAGACAGATCGAGGCGCTGTTGATTGCGCACGAGGATCAGAAGCGTTCGCCGCATCTGGTCAGTGATGCCGACGCACTGGACGCGAAAGTGGCGCGTGTCCGCAAGGCAGGCTGATCGCAGGCTTCG
This sequence comes from Acidobacteriota bacterium, assembly GCA_003224855.1. Classification (GTDB taxonomy): domain Bacteria; phylum Acidobacteriota; class Terriglobia; order Terriglobales; family Acidobacteriaceae; genus Gp1-AA142. The sequence continues at coordinate 1,774 of QHZY01000054.1, forward strand.
TCGCACACACCGAGGGCGTGCAATCAGGGGGTCTGCTGGCTGGCCCCGCGCTTTCTTTTTGTTCAGGCCGTAGCGGCTTGCCGGCGTTGCTGGAAACACTCGCGGCAGAACACCGGGCGTCCCTGGGTGGGCCGGAAAGGTACCGTGGTCTCTTTACCACAGTGCGAACATACGGTGCGGGTTTCAACCTTCGCAAAGGGTCCCGAAGGTACACCGGATGATGGAACTCCTAAAACTGCAACCCGTTTGGTTTTGCAAGTCTTACAGCGTTTGGGCTCGTTCTTGAACTGCTTGTCGTAAAAGAACAGCTGCTCCCCAGCGGTGAAGACGAAATCATCGCCGCAATCAATACACTTCAATAGCTTGTCCTGAAATTCCATCGAGAGCTCCCTTCGACCCTGCCTGCGATCCCGCCGTGGCGTGCGCGGACGCAGCGATTTGCCCCCTCAATTGTGGTTACTGGACCTGGGTTCGGCCTGCCGCATTCATAAGAATGCGGAATACTGCATCCGCTGCTAAGACGTGCTTTCGGTTGGGATAAGGGGAGAAGGAATGGGCTGCCCCGAAGAAGCCCATCATGTACAGCGTTAGTCTTGTTCCTTGCGTGCTTTCTTACGGCTACGTTTGCGCGCCAGTGCTTCTTTTACGCGCTTTTTCTCGCCCGGCTTCAGGTAAAAGGAGTGCCGTCTTACCTCCTTAACAACATCTTCCTGCTGCACCTTGCGCTTAAAGCGACGCAATGCATTTTCGAGGGACTCACCCTCTTGAATTCGGACTTCCGCCAACTAAACTGCACCCCCAAACCGGTCCCATTTGGACCGGATAGTTATTGCAAGTCTCGCGTGGCAAGTCAAGGGGTCTGTGCAAAAATTTGGCGTCCCCAGACGCTATGGCGATGCCTCACGCCAGCCCATCAAAATATCACTTTCAACGACATTTGAACCTGCCTTGGAGCGTACGCCGATGTCGGCCGCAGAAAACCGGCAGGCGCCCGGTAATGTCCGGCAAATGATCTAACTCCAACTGTCTTAGATACTTGCACGAAGCTTGCCGAGTTACTCAGCAAGCCATCGTCGGTGATCGTCACGCGCTGATTGTCGCGGTTGAAAGCATTGAAAAAGTCCGTGCCAAGCTCAAATCGGCAATGGTCAGTGGCATAAATCTTGCGGGTCAGCCGCAGGTCGGTGGTGGAGTAATCGGGCCCCAGGAATGAATTGCGCCGCGCTCCGGGCAACCGATCGTTCGAACTGTTGTCATCCTGATTAGGGTCGCCGGAGACGGTGGCGTTGATCGGCCGGCCGCTGCCATAAGTGGTGACTCCCGCAAACTTCCAGTGGTTGAACAGCGCGCCCAGAAGTTCGTGGCCGCGATGAAACGGTCTGGGCTCAGTGATCCAGGAGAAGGCCAACCGGTTCCGCTGATCGGTCACGCTCGCGCCTCTTTCGGCATTGGGCGCATACGAGTTCTGCACCAGCGCGGGACGTCCCGCGACCAGCGCATCCTGGCCGTCATCGACCGCTCGGGCATAGGTGTACGAAAGGCGGAAGTAGATTCCGCTGGTCATCCGCCGCCTGATCGAAAGTGTCGCTCCCTGGTAGACACTGGAGGCGCCGGTTTCAAAGACATTAGCTGAACCTAGTGGAGAGATCGGCCTCTGCAGGGGGTTAATGCAGGGCGGGAACGGACAGCTCTGGGTTGACGTGAACTGCTGGGTCGAGAAACTCTCCACAGGATAATACTGGTTGAGAAAGGTCGCTCCCGTGGCGTCGTACAACGGATAACTGAGTTGGCTGGGCGCAGGCAGGTTTACGTCCCGCGCCCGCAGCAGGTCTTCGCCGTGAACGTACATGTATGAGACGCCGATCGCCAATCGATGTGCAACCTCCTGCTCAATGTTCAGGCTCGCCTGTTCGACTTTAGGGGTGCGATACGATCGTGCAAAGGAAGACAGGTCGGTTTCCAGAAAAGATTCGAGCCCCGCCGGCGGAAGGCATACCGTCGCATTCAATGGGCAACTCACCAGGGGATTCGGATATTGCGGAAAGACCTGCTGCGCGAAAAAGTCATTGTTGTTCAGAAACAAAAAGTCTCCGTTTAATCCATTGTCGTTTTGAATCGCTGACGTATAGATCTGCGGTATGCGCGTGTAGAACATTCCATATCCGGCGCGTATTACCAGGGGATGCTCAGCTCCCACTGAGTACGCCAGTCCCGCTCGCGGTGCAATATTGTTCATCGCATTCGGAACCTTGCCGGAGTCCGGCCACAGCGGGTTTGTTACCAGCCCACGCTTGCTGAACGTCTGTACGTCGTAACGCGCTCCCAGCGTCAGTGCGAAGTGATCACTGACGCGGATGTTATCCTGGATGAACCCCGCGTATTCATTGGTGTCAGGATGAGTTACCGCGTGCCCGAAGCGCTGCAAATAGTAGTGCGGCACCTGGTGAGCGTAGGCGCGCAACGGAGTAAGCTCCAGCGCCCCATGTTCCGGCTCAAACGTAAGGGGATCAACTTTGATCGGATCGAAAATGTATTCTCCGCCAAACAGGGAAGGAAAGTAGTTGTAGATCCAGGTCAGCAGGGCATCGCCGCCGAACTTCCAGTCCTGCCGGTGTCCCTCAAAGCTGATGGTTTCGGCCACGTGCAGTCGATGCTCGCGCGTCTGCCGCGGCAGAATCGATGAGCGCCCGAACCCATTGATGGTTCCGGGAATGCTGGTCAGGGGATCGCCGCTATTGGCCAAAGACGATTGCAGGTCGCGCGAAAACTGCGCTCGCAAGTGGCTGATGAAGCGGTACGAAAGATTGCTGGTCAGCGAAAGCGATCCGGTTTCAGTCCGCACATCTTCTTCCCCGTTATCGCTGATTCCAAAATGTGAAAGCGGGCTGGCCGTGTCCAGAAACACATTGTTTTTGCCGTAATATCGCGATGTGTTCACTCGCGCCGAAAGATGGTTGTGCTGCCCCAGTGCGAAATCCAGCTTGGCAAAGCCGGCGTTCCCGATCATTGACGCTGGAAACGTCCCAGCCTGCCTGGAAAGCTGTGCCGCGGTGGCGAATACCAGCGCCTGGTCGGTGTCTTCGTAATCTCCCGGAGTCTCCGGCCCGGCGCCGCGTTTCGGCGTGATTACGGAACTGCCATCCACGAACCGCACAAGGTTCGGAACATGAAAAATGTGCTGATCGAATCCCGCAAAAAAGAACGCGCGATTTCTCCGCAATGGCCCGCCGAAAGTGAATCCGAACTGTTGCTGCTGGTCGTGCGGCTTGACCTGGAGGAATGCCTGCTTGGCCGCAAATTCACTGTCGCGAATGAAGTAGAACGCCGATCCGTGAATATGATTCGATCCTGACTTGGTCACCACATTTACCACCGCGCCACCGGCGCGGCCCAGTTCCGCGCCATAAGTATTCGACGAAACCCGGAACTCCTGCACTACCTCATTTGAAAATTGATACGGCGCCCGGTAACGCCCTCGTGCCTGCGAGAAAAACCCGTTGTTGTAGTCGCCCCCATCCACCAGGTAGCCTGACTGATAACCGCGAACTCCACCGAACGCCAGATCGCCGTTCGAACTCGAAGTGAGCCCTCGCGGATCCTGCGTCACTCCCGGCGTCAGCAGCGCCAGGTCAGTAAAACGCCGGCCGTTTAGGGGCAAGTCGCTGATTTCTCGTTCCTCGATCAACGCCGATATTGCGCTTGGCTGGGTATCCACCAGCGGCGGCTCTCCAGAAACTGTGACTGTTTCCCTGGTTCCCGCTACGGTGAGCCGAAAGTTGATTTCGGTGGTTGCGCCCACACTCACCTGCAGCGCTGGCGTGGTTTGCGCCGACATGCCGCTGGCCGAGGCGCGCCCCGAATACTCAGCTGGCGGAAGCAACTGAAAGGCAAACTGACCTTCGCTGTTGGTCGTGGCGCCATATCGAATTCCGGTTGCGTTATTGATGAAACCTACAGTCGCGCCAGCGATTCGCGCTCCGGTTAAATCTGTCACTGTGCCGCGAATCGCTCCACTGGAAGCATCTTGTGCAAACGATAATAATGAAGAGAGAAGAATGAAGCAGAAAATTGCGAAATGGCGCATGATCTGGACACCTGAATGAATTGAGTTGAGTCCAGACCTGAATGGGGAACCAGTCGTGTATATCACGACCCTCGGAAATATTCAGCAGAGAAAATCTGCGGTTCCCGTTATGGGAATTGATCTTCCCGGCTCAGGTACGGACAGCCGCCCTCGGCTGTCCAGTCGCGCAGCGCGCGAAAACGCACACTACAGCAGTATTTTCCGCTGTGCCATGTCCTCGGCTGCTTGCTGAACGTTTTCCGGCCTTCCCAGATCGCGCCAGTAGTATTCATCGGCACGAAAAGCAAAGATTGGCTCACTCTGGCCAGCCAGTCGAAGATACGAATTGATGATGGAGAAAGCACCTTCTTCACTCATCATGTCCAGGAAGCGCGACGAAATTACATGAATGCCACAGAACGCTAAAGCCTGCGGGGTCGGACATGATCGAACCATCTCAGTCTTGTTCTCACGCTCGAACCTGCGCCCACAAAGCCGTAGTTCTTCATCAAAAAAAAGATATCGGGACGTCTTCCTCTCCTGTACCGCCAGGGTAGCCAGCGCTCGCCGCTGATGGTGAAAGTGCACCATTTTCTCCAGATCGATGTCGCTGATCACATCCACGTTGTGAAGCAGGAATGCGTCATCGCGGCCGTCGCGCAAAAAATACGCTACCTTCTTCAGGCCGCCGCCGGTGTCGAGCAATACATCCTCACTCGAAATCTCAATCTCCATTCCGAAATCATGGTGGGCTCGAAGATACTCCGCCATTTTGTCCGCGAAGTGGTGCACATTGATAACCACCTGTTGAATGCCAAATCCGCGCAGCCGCTCCAGCATAATCTCCAGCAGCGTCCGCCCGCAGACCTCCACCAGCGCCTTCGGGCGATCATCCGTCAGTGGCCGCAAGCGCGTTCCCAGGCCAGCCGCCAGCACCATGGCCTTCATCCCGCTGAGTTCTCCAGTTCGCGATGCCGCAGTTCGACCTGCATTCCGTTGCGTTCGCGCAAACGCCTGGCCAGTTGCTCTGCCAGAAATACCGAGCGATGTTGTCCGCCGGTGCATCCGAATGACACCATCAGGTTTTTAAAGCCGCGCCGCTGATATTCGGCCACGCTCGCATCCACCAGCGAAAACACGCTGGCAAGAAACTGGTGAACGCTTTCCTGCTGATTGAGAAATTCTATGACCGGCGTGTCCCTGCCGGTTAGCGCCTTGAACCGTTCCTCGCGCCCCGGATTCGGCAGATTGCGTCCATCAAAGACGAACCCTCCGCCATTTCCCGTTTCATCCTTCGGCCAGCCGCGATGAAAAGAAAAACTGAAAATGCGCACCACCAGCCCATTAGCGGCGGAAGCATCGGGCGCCAGACTCTGCAGTTTCTCGGAATGCAGCATGCTGTGAAATGCATCCATCAAAGTTGGTAGAGCAATCGGCAATTCGACGTTGTGCAGCAGCCAGCGAAGGTTCTTCAGCGCGTAGGGAACGCTCTGCAGGAAATGAATTTTGCGCTCGTAAAATCCGCGAAACCCGTACGCCCCCAGCGCCTGCATGATGCGGATATAAACAAACGCGTAATAGTGCTGCATGAACGCCGAAGGATCGATTTTGACGTAGTTGCCGAGCGCGCCAACATAATGATCGAGCAGTTTCTGGCGCACTTCCGCGGGCAAGTCGGCCTTGGCATCGAAAAGCAGGGAAGCCACGTCATACTGCAGCGCACCCTGACGTCCTCCCTGATAGTCAAGAAAGTAAGGCTGTCTATCGTGCAGCATAATGTTGCGCGATTGAAAATCGCGATAAAGAAAGTAATCGTGCCCTGCGCTCAGCAGAAATTTCGTGAGCCGCCCGAAGTCGTCTTCCAGAACCTGCTCATTGAACGGAATGCCCGCCAGGCGAAGAAAGTAATATTTGAAGTAGTTCAGGTCCCAGGCAATCGATTGCCGGTCAAAGCTCGCCCGCGGATAGCAGACCTTATAATTCAGATCACGTCCCGCCTCGACCTGAAAACGCGGCAATATAGATAGCACTTTGCGATAGATCGCAACCGCCTCCGGCGCAATGCTTGCTGCGGTGCGGTTCTTTGCCAGAAACTGAAAAAGGGTGGTGTCGCCCAGGTCCTCTTCAAGGTAGGCACCTTGCTCCAGGGCCTCTGCATAGATCTCAGGCACCGGCAATCCATGAAGTCGAAAATGCCGCGAGAACTCGAGGAATGCGACATTCTCCTCGCGCACGTTGTAGATGACCCCGATTGCGCTCTGCGCATCGCGGGTCAGGCGAAAGAGTTTCCTGCCCGAGCCGCTCAGTTCGCCTTGCAGCGGCTGAACGCTGGTCGCTGGAACATGGAAGCGCTGCTCGAAAAGTGTTTTAAGGATGTCCATGAATGTGAGCGCTGGTCCCACAAAGATACCATCGACTTGTCGGGTCGCAGAGTTACCGGCGTTTTTGTCAGGCCGCGCCGCGCGTCGGAGTGCGAAAGGCCTTCTGGACCAGCGTGTATCGTGCCGCCCCGATTATTCCGGCATCATCGTTCAACACGATTTTGACCGGAATGTCTGTAAGAAGCGAGCCCAGACGGCCCTTGCTGAGAAATGACTTCATAAATACCGGGTCCTTCATGCGAGGTGCGATCTTTCCCGCAATGCTGCCGCCTATAAAAACTCCGCCTGTGGCCATGAAGTGCAGGGCGCAATTGCCCGCTTCCGAGCCATAGATCCCGACAAACATGGTCAGTGCCTGGTCGCAGATCGGAGCTTTGCCTTCCATGGCCATCTTTGAAATCAGCGCCGGCTGGTCTTTGGCGTCACTCATTTCTTTTGTCAGCCAGCCGGGCTCCTCTGCTTTCTTGGTGTCGCGCAGGAAATCGTAGATGTTTTTAATGCCGGGGCCTGAAAGAATCCTCTCGCAGCTTACGTGCTCATGTTTTTGCCGGAGATAATGGGCCAATTCTGATTCCAGATCTGTTCTGGGAGCAAAATCTGCGTGTCCGCCCTCGCACGGAAACGGATGATGACGAAATCCGTCCCAATACATGCCCGCGACACCGAGCCCGGTGCGCGCTGCAATCACTGCGCGATTACCTTCCGCTTCCTCACTGCCCTCGCTCAAGGTGATGAAATCCTTCGATTCCAGAGCATCAATGCCATACGCGTACGCTTCCAGATCATTGATCAGGCCGACTGACTCCAACTTCAGTTGCGTAGCCAGTTCGCGGGCATCGATGGTCCACGGCAGATTTGATATCTTGCTGCGCCCACGGCGCACCGGTCCGGCCACTCCGAAGCATGCGCTGTGCGCTGGAATGCCTTCACTCTTGATGAAATCACTGATGATCTCCCGCAGGCCCTCATGGTTCCCGCTTTTGTAAGTCTTATCGACAGCCAGTTTGAGTTTGTTGCCTTCGGCGTCAAAGGCCGCCATGCGAGTGCGGGTCGCTCCAATATCGCCCACTAGAATCATAGAATTTTCCTCCACTCTCGGGCGTCGCGCTGTAGCAATTCGTCCGCCGCTTTGGGTCCCCAGCTTCCGGCGGCATAGTTCGGAAAACGAGTGGGCGGCAGAGCCTTCCAGACGTCCAGCACCGGATCGACTATGGTCCACCCGCCTTCCACCATGTCAGCACGCTGGAACAGGGTTGCATCGCCGATCATGCAGTCATACAGCAACACCTCGTAGCCGGTATAGGCATCCGCGCCAAAATAGCGGGAGTATTCGAAACTCATGTCCACCGATCCAACGCGCAGAATCGGCCCGGGGATCTTCGCGCCAAAGCTCAGCGAAATTCCTTCCACCGGCTGGATCTGAATCACCAGTTGGTTGGAATGCTTTTGCACCGGGGCGTTGCGAAACAAAACGAAAGGTGTTTTCTTGAATTGAACCGTGATCTCGGTGTGCCGCTTGGCCAGGCGCTTTCCCGAACGCAAATAGAATGGCACGCCCACCCAGCGCCAGTTCTCAATCCGCAGCTTCATCGCTACAAAAGTTTCCGTCCGCGATTCCGGAGAAACGCCCGGCTCCGCCCGATATGCGGGCACCTGCTCATCCCCGAGTTTTCCTTCTCCATACTGGCCGCGCACTGCTTCCTGCAGCACTTCTTCCGCAACCAGCGGCTGCAAAGCGTGCAAAACTTTGGCCTGCTCACTGCGCACCGCGTCAGCGTGGAACGATACCGGCGACTCCATCGCAATCAGGCTGAGCAGTTGCATTACGTGGTTAGGGACCATATCTCGCAATGTACCCGCCGTATCGAAATATCCGCCCCGTTGCTCGACACCCACCGTCTCTGCATTCGTGATCTGCACATGGTCGATGTAACGGCGGTTCCAGATTGGCTCGAAGATGGCGTTATCGAAACGAAACACCATGATGTTCTGGACGGTTTCTTTTCCCAGGTAGTGATCGATGCGATAGATCTGCTCTTCGGCAAGTACCGCTTTGATTTGCCGGTTTAACGCCTTCGCCGATTCCAAGTCGGTACCGAACGGCTTCTCAATGATGACCCGCCGCCAGCGCCCCTTCTCCTGGCGCGAGAGCCCCGCTGCGCCCAGTTGCTCGACGATCGGAGCGAAGAATTTCGGCGCCGTCGCCAGATAAAAAAGGTAGTTCCCCTCGGGATGAAATTGCGCCTCCAGTTCGGCGAGTCGAGTGCCGAGACTGGTGTACATCCCTGCGTCGCCAAAGCTCCCCACCTGGTAACAAAGCCGCTGCTGAAACCAGTTCCAGGCTTCGGTCCCGCGGTCTTCGGCCGGCAGAAACGAACTAACCTGCGCGCGGAAATCTTCTTCGCTGAGTTGATCGAACGCCACTCCCAGGATCACAAAATTCTTTGGTAGCAGCGAAGCCTTCACTAGGTTAAACAGGGCAGGAATGAGCTTACGCTTGGTCAGGTCGCCTGATGCGCCAAACAGCACCATAGCGCATGGGCCAGCGGCAGTGCCCGCGTGCAGCGGAGTTCCCTGATCGATCGTGGCTGCAGTCGCCATAAAAGAGGGCGCTGAGGAAAAAGATATTCTAGGCCTTCATCGACGCTCCGCAAAGGTCTCGCCACATCTTGTTATTCAGAGCCATTCGCAGTCGCGCTTTGCTCGACGAGAGCCTGCGAGGAATCTGCTGTTCCTGGGCTTTGGGTAGCGCAGCGCTTCAGCGCTGCGACGACAACCGAGTGCAGTTGAGGAAGGGTTTACGGCTTCTTCGCGGTATCTTCGGGATCGGCTTGCACTGTCACATCCACTGTAGCCCCGGGTTTCAGCTTCACCTCTCCACCATTTTCGTCGGTGAGCTTGTTCTCAATGCGGATCTCGCGGTAAAGATGGTCGGCTCCCTCCACGGAGATCTGCGCCTTCTCAGGCTCGCTGGAAAACATGGGTTTGATGATTTTTTCGACTCGTCCGGGGAGCGTAGCGGTAGCCTTTTCAGTCATTCGGTCAGATCCTGCAGTGCCTGCGAGTACACCCTCAATATACCAGCTTTGACCTTCACGGTCGAACGCCGTCTTGCGCCTTCCTCTCAGCTTTAATGTCTCTGTTCATTCGGCTGACCGCGGCCGACAACGCTCTGACCCAGCTTCGCGACTCCATCCGCTGAATCCAAAATCTCAGATTGGGTGCCCCAGGTCTCGCCCGCTTTTGCGAGACCTGGGATTCCACGAAAACTAAAAGTTGTGTCATTCCAAAAAACTAAAGGTTCGCCATTCCCATCGGCTTTCGAGGGCATGTTTCAGGACACTTGCATTCGCCGCGAGGAATCTGATTTCAAGAACCACCCGCGATCGACGGGACCAGCAGCACTTCATCTCCATCCTGAAACGCGTAAGCATTCCCGCCCAGAAAACGAATGTCTTCTTCATTCACGTAAACGTTCAGGAACCGCCTGGTCTGCCCAGCTTCATCCCGTAAATGGGGCTTGAGATCAGGAAACTGCTGATCGAGATGCGTGAACAACTCATCCAAATTCGCCGCCGAGCACTTCACACTCGCGCTGCCGGAAGTCAGCCTCCTCAACGCAGTCGGAATTTGTACCGTGATCATGCCACCTCCTCGAATACTCGCGCGGCAGCTTGTGTGGCGCGGGCGCCCTCGCCCGCGAAAACTTCACTTTCCATGTACTTATCGAACTCAGCAATCTTCGGCGGAATGGGCTCCGCCAATTCGTACTTGCCTGCCAGTACATCGGTCGTCTTTAATCCATTGCCGGTGATGCAAAGCACCGTCGTCTCATCCGGCAGAATTCTGTCCTGCTTGTACAGCTTGCGCGCGCATCCTACCGTGACACCGCCCGCGGTTTCGGTGAAGATGCCCTCAGTCTCAGCGAGCAATTGAATGGACTGAACCACTTCACTGTCCGACACGTCTTCCGCCCAGCCACCGCTCGCCTTGATGGTCTTGATGGCATAATGTCCATCGGCTGGATTGCCAATTGCGAGCGATCGCGCAATGGTTGCCGGCTTCTGCGGCTCGATCTCATTCGCCCCCTGCTTCACCGCCGTCGAAATCGGCGAGCATCCGGTCGCCTGCGCGCCAAAGAAGCGCACCGCCTTAGGCTCAACCAGTCCGAGCATTGTCGGTTCATCGAATGCTTTTTTGATTTTCGTTATCAGCGATCCGCCTGCCATCGGAACCACCACATTGTCCGGCAAGCGCCAGCCCAGCTGCTCAGCGATCTCAAACCCGACCGTCTTCGATCCCTCCGCGTAGTAAGGACGGAGATTTACGTTTACGAATCCCCAGCGGTGCTCCTCGGCGATCTGCGAGCACAACCGGTTCACCTGATCGTAGCTGCCGCAAATTCTCACCAGCTTCGCGCCAAATACCTGCGTGCCGATAATTTTTGCCGGCTCAAGATCTGCAGGAATAAAGATGACTGACTTGAATCCGTTGCGCGCTGCCTGCGCAGCAACTGAGTTTGCCAGGTTGCCGGTTGACGAACATGAAACTATCTCGAATCCAAACTCGCGCGCCTGCGCCAGCGCCACCGATACCACGCGATCCTTAAAGCTCAGCGTAGGCAGGCACACCGCGTCATTTTTCAGATAGAGATTTCTGGCGCCAATCTGCGCGGCCAGTTGCGGCGCGCGCAGTAGCGGCGTGAACCCTACCGGCAGCGACGGCCGATAACTTTCCGGCAGCGGCAGCAGCGCCGAGTAGCGCCACATGTTCGCCGGCCCTTGTGCGATCTGTTCGCGCGTCACGCGCAGCGATTGATAGTCGTAGCTGATTTCCAGAGGAGAGAAACAATCGTCGCAGATCGAGCGAGGCTGATTGCCCCAGCTCTTTCCGCACTCACGACAGCACAGTTCGTACCCAGGCATGGCTTGCTCTTTCCTTCGAGCAGCCGCAGGAAAATTCGAGCCCAAAAAACAATCCTCTTTTCCCGGATGGAAAAAGAGGAACGAGATGCATAAACTCCGCACCCCGAATCTCATGTTCCCCGTCTCCGGGAGAGAGTTGGCACCTGGCGGTCAGAATGTATGATCCTGATCCGGTTGCCGTGGCGTCACAGGGCTCTTCCCTCAGCCACTCTGCATGAAATCCAAGGCCCGCTTCATGGAAGCGGACTTGTCTTCTAAATAGTACAAACCAGGAAACGGTTCGTCAAGAAGCTGCTTCTGCAAGTCATCCCGAACTCGCCCGCTTGCGAGCGGGGTAAGGGACCTTAAGTCCGTCTCACCACCACGAACATCAGAATTAGCAGCGCCAGTTCTCTCTCAGTCATCCCCAGTGAAGCGCTTTCTTCGTGGAGCGAGGGATCTCGCGTGGGCCTTCCAGCGCCCTAACTGGCCCTCTCTCCCGCGCCCGGCACTACCACTCCACTCAACTCCTGAAATTCCCGATCGCTCAAGTTCACGGCCGCCGCTCGAACGTTTTCCTCCAGATGCGCCACCGACGACGTCCCTGGAATGGGCAGCATCACCGGAGACCTTTTCAATAACCATGCCAGCGCGACCTGCATCGAGGCCGCACCATGCGCCTTCGCAATCCTGGTCAGCGCCTCTCCGTGAGCCTTGCCCGCAGCCAGCGGAAACCACGGTATGAATGCAATCCCGCGCTGTTCGCAGAAGTCGACCACGTAATCCCATTCGCGATCAGCAAAGCTGTAACGGTTTTGCACCGAAACGATCGGCACGGTCTTCTCTGCGCGCTCAATGTGTTCCTGGGTTACGTTCGATAGGGCCACCAGCCGGATCTTGCCCTGCGCCTGCAACTCCGCCAGGGTTTCGATCGAGCGATCAAACGATGTTGCCGGATCAGGCGTGTGCAGCTGATACACATCAATCCGCTCCACTCGCAGCCGCTTCAAGCTCCCCTCTACCGCCTTGCGTAGATGTGCTGGGCTCGCATCATGCGTCCACTGCCCCGGCCCCGGACGATTCCATCCACCCTTGGTCGCAATCACCAGTCCTGCCGGATAAGGAGCTAGTGCCTCTGCGATCAGTTCCTCGCTCACGCCCGGCCCGTAGGAATCGGCGGTGTCGATAAAATTCACGCCCAGTTCCACCGCTCGTCGCAGCACCGCCAGCGCCGCCGCCCGGTCCCTCGGAGGCCCCCAGACTCCCTCGCCCGTAATCCGCATTGCGCCATATCCCAGCCGGTTCACCGTGAGCTCGCCGCCCAGCGTAACCGTCCCCGCCTGGTGTGCAGAAATCGTATGTATCGCCATCGCTCCACCTTCGCTCGAACAATTATTAATACTCTTTGTTTGATAACGGAGGGGCGAGAACGCTGCAGAAAGATTTGCGGAGCAGTCGAGATCGAGTACCAATGGGCCGCACGAAGGCAACCAGTTGTGCAGCAGCGTAAAAGAAAGGAGGAGCTGGACGCTCCTCCTATAAATGGACAGCCAGCGCACTAGAAGATCAGCTTTGCGCCCAGTTGCAAGCGGCGGCGCCCGATGCCGTCGGTAATGATGTTTCCGGCAAAGGTGTCGCCGCCATTGGCGTTGAAGGCCAGACTGCCGAACGGGTTGACGCCATCCACAGTGTTGGCAGGATTCGCGCTGTTCACAACCTGGTTGGGAATCCCAAGCCATTGGTGATTGAACAGATTGAACGCCTGTACCTGAAGCTGCAGGGTAAGGCGCTCGGTGATGCGCGTGTTCTTGAACACTGCCATGTTGACGGTGCTCACCGGCTGCCCCCGCTCGGTGTTTCGTCCCACTCCGAGGAATGGCGAGCCGAAGAACTTCGCGGCGTTCACGTCATTGATGATCCAGCGCGCCTGACTGAGTCCGATTGCGCCGCCATTGTTGATGCTGACCACGCCGCAATCAGAGGCGGTCGGATCCATGCATTGGCCAACCGAAGTGAATGGAGCTCCCGGATTGTTCAGGATCGGCCGGCAGGCGTCGATCGTTCCCCCGGTAAAATTGGTCGGATCGCACAATCCCTGACCGGCATTCTGCTCGACCGTCCAAGGCTGTCCGCTGGAGTAACGATAGGTTCCGTTGATCTGCCATCCGCCCAGCACGCGGCCGAGCAATTCGCCGCCTTTGCGGAAGGAAGGAACGTCGTAAACCCACAACAATCCGAACACGTGCGGGAAATCGTAGTTGCTCAGGCCGCGCTCGGCTTTGGTGATGTCGAACGGATTCTGGCCAATCGCAACCACGGTTCCGGCGTTGGTGGAGAAAGCCTCCGACGCGTTGTCGATGGTTTTGCTGAAAGTGTAGGAAGCCTGCCCGGTGAAACCGTGGAAATTCTGAATGCGGAACTGTGTCTGCAATCCGTGATAGATCGAATAGCCCGTGTTCGCATATTTGATCACACGGCTGAAATTGCAGTCGGCGTAACCGACTGGCTGCCCGAACGAATCCTGACCTGTTGATCCTGGCTGGCCGGGAGTGTTGCAGGGCGCCAGTCCGGAAGGAACGAGATTGCCAAAGCCATTAGCCGTCAAAGGCAGAATGTCAGGATTGCCGTTGATCTCCTGAAAGTTGCCAATGTCATGGTTGCCGACGTAGCGAACTTCGGCGGCCATTTTATTGCCGATCTGGCGCTGGATTCCGAGGTTCCACTGCTCGGAATACGGGTTGCGGAAATTGTTTCCGAATTGAAGTTCCGTGGCGAATCCCGGATTGCCTTTGGGAGCGAGCGGGAACAGCGCAGCTCCGACCGTCGCGCCGTCGAAATTGGAAACGTTGGGCAGGCCGGCTGCGCCATTGCCGCTTGCGTCAGGAATGGTGGCGAGATTGGTGAAGGGCGAGCTCCCCTGAACGTTGGTGGCGAGATTGTAGTAAGCGAAATCGTAAGCGATGCGGAAACCGCCGCGAATAACGGTGCGGTCTGTCCCGAGCAGTTTGGGGAAGATGTGCGGTGTCCAGGCAAAGCCTGCCACCGGACCGAAGTTGCGATAGTGGTTGGGAACCTTAGGCACGGTGGTGAGGCTAAGCGGCAGGCTGGTATCCCAGACGGGATTGGGACCGGTTTGCTGCGCCACACTCTCATCGTGGAGCAAGTTGCTGGCCTGCTGGAAGAACTCCCAACGGAGGCCGAGATTGACGGTGAGATTATCTTTTACGCGCCAGTCGTCCTGGAAATAGAGCGCAACATCGTTTTCCTTGAAACGCAGAACGGGCTGTCCGTAGGCAAACTGAGTTTGCAGCGGCGTGTTCGCCAGATACGAATTGAAATCTGAGTAAATGAACAAACCATTAGTTTCGAACAGGCCATAGTTGGGCGAACGTTGCCGATTGTATTCGCCGCCCCACTTCATCACGTGCTTGCCGCGAACCATGCTGGCGTTGTCCTGAATCTGATACACGTTGATGATTCTGCCCTGCGGGAAGGCAAATAGCTGCCCGATGCCAAGAACGCCAGTCTGGCTTGGGTCGCTGTTCAAGATTGCTACCTGCGGCGGACACACGCCGATATTTGCCAGCGTGCAAGCCGGGAAGCCGCCGGCATCGAACTCTGAGCGCGAACGCGAGTAGCTGAAACGCAACTGGTTCAGGAAAAGCGGGCTGAACGTATGGGTTAGATCGAGCCCGATCTGCTGACTGCGTCCCGGAACATCGACGATCTGGCCTTGCGCCGCGGCAGCCGGAGAGACAAAGACTACGTTGTTGTTGGTGAGATCCTGGAAAATGTAACGGGCGAAGAACCTGTCTTTATTAGTAAGCTGAAAATCAACGCGCCCCGTGGCCTCATAATCGTTCAGCGGTTGCGCGAGGAAGCGCGTAAGCGTTCCCATTTCAATGTTGGCCGTGGTCCCGTTGGCGCTGACCGGGAAGAGTTTAGTGTTGGTGAAGGTCGGGTTCCCGATTTTTACGCTTTGAGGACCAAATTGAGCGAGCAGCCCGACTGCCGGATTGTTGGGGAAAGCCGCCTGCAGTTGCTCAATTCCGTTCGCGGTCGGCGTAAAATTCGGCGTTGATGCAAAGGGCGCGCCCGCGGCCCGGTTTCTCTGCACGTTGCTTGATGCGAAGAACCAGACCTTATCATGCTTGATAGGACCGCCAATGGTTCCACCGAACTGGTTCTGAACGAAGCGCGGCACAACGGGCGGCGTGCACCCGGTGCTGGGAGTCTGCCCGGCGGCGCAGAATCCAAGTAGCGGAGATTTTTCCTGGTTCTGAAGCGAGTCGAAGGTATTGCCTTGCCAGAATTCGTATCCGGTACCGTGGAATGAATTAGTTCCATTCTTGGTGATGTAATTGACCACCCCGCCCAGGTTGCGGCCGTATTCGGCGTCAAAATTTGTGACCACCTGCAATTCCGAAATCGAGTCCTGATTGCCGAAGAAGATGGACGGGCCGCCGATGGTGTTGTCATTATTATTCTGCCCATCCAGCTGATAATTGTTCGAGCGCGCGCGCTGACCGTTAATCGAGAGTTCCGCGCCGTTGTTGTTGCTGAAAGCGCCGCTGCCGGCGGTCGCCACGCCGGGGGCGAAGAGCACGAATGAATCGTAGGTGTTGCCGAGCGGAACACTGGCGATTTGCTTGGAATCGAAATTATCCGAGATCTGGTCGGTAGTGGCCTCAATCAGCGGGGCGGCGCCTTCCACGGTAACGCTTTCGGATGCGTTCCCAATCGTAAGATTCACCGAGCCGAGCGACGTATCCTTGCCGACTTCCACCCGCACGCCCTGCGCCTTGAAAAGTTGAAATCCTTTGCCTCCCACTTCAACGGTGTACGTTCCGGGCGGGAGGGACGGGAGCTGAATGACTCCGCCCTTCGAACTCTCGGTGGTAAACACCCGATTGGTTTCCGCCTGCGTTGCTTTCACGCTGGCGCTGGAGACGAGCGCGCCCGAGGGATCGAGCACCGTGCCGGAGATTGAGCCGGTGACAATTCCCTGGCCGAAAGTAAGAGTGGAAG
>QHZY01000181.1 GCA_003224855.1 Acidobacteriota bacterium
AGGCGCAGGAAATGTCGCTGTTCAAAAGCGCAACCATCTTTGGGCGATCGATTCACGCGCTCGTGGACGACTCGATTGGCCAACAGGAACTGGACCACGAAATGCGTCGCTGCGGGATCGAAATTGAAGAGATTCGTCCGCTGATTCCAACGCTTGAAGATGCATTCGTAGAGCTGAGCCAGCGCCGGCAGATGCAGATGGAGGCCGCATGAAGAATCCGATCCAAGGAATGGGCGCCATCTTCTACAAGGAAGTCCGTCACATGCGTCGAGACCCAATGGCCTTTCTGTTCGCTTTTGTGATGCCAGTACTTCAGCTGGTTATTCTCGGCGCTGCAATTGATACGAACATCCGGCAGGTTCGGACCGCGGTATATGACGCAAGCGGCAGTTCGATGATGACCGACGTTTCGGGTAGTTCCGAGAGCCGCGCTTTCCTCGATCGGCTACGTAATTCGGATACATTCCAGGTCTACAAATACGTTCACAGCGATGCCGAACTGAACGAAGAGATGATTTCAGGGCGAGCCAGTGTTGCAGTGAAGATTCCCATCGATTTTGATCGCAATCTGCTGAAAGGCAACCAGGCCCAGGTTTTGGTGATGGTGGATGGTTCCGACTCGAACGTTGCGGGTCAGGCTGTGAACGTATCCAGTTCAATCGGGCTGGATGAGTCATTACGCCGCATGCTGAATCCGGGCCGGAAGAATCCGATCGAGGTACGGCCCAACGTGATGTTCAACCCCGCGTCACGTTCTCCCAACTTCCTGCTGCCAGGAATGATGGCGATTCTCTTGCTCCTGGTCACAGTGATGCTAACGGCGTTCTCCATCGTGCGGGAGAAAGAGCGAGGAACCATCGAACAGCTCCTGGTAACGCCGGTGCGGCCATTGGGATTGATGCTGGGCAAGATTCTTCCCTATTTCGTCACCGGAATCGTAGAGCTGGCAATTCTTCTCGGCTTCATGCGGTTCGTATTTCAGATCCCAATGCACGGCAACGTCCTGGTGCTCGGGCTGCTGACAACCGGCTATTTGTTCGTCAACCTGGCGATCGGAGTTCTGGTTTCGAGCAAAGCGAACTCGCAGGCGGAAGCTCTGCAGTTCTGCCTGGTGGTCATGCTGCTAAGCATCTTTCTGTCGGGGTTCATGTTCCCGCGCGAGACGATGCCGCTCTGGGCCTATGCATTCAGTTACATTGTGCCGGCGACCTACATGATCAAGATCACCCGTGGAGTCATTCTGCGTGGAGCCGGACTGGAGCAGTTGTGGTTGAACGGAGCGATTCTCCTTGCCATGGGAGTCGGCCTGTTGCTGGCCGCAGCACATCGATTCAAAAAGATGACTGTTTGAGAAATTGGACAGGAAAACAATATGCGTAAACACAAACTGGACAAGAGTTGTACTGGTTTTCGATCGGAAGTGAAACGGCTGCGCTGGGCGGTACTTCTCGTGGTAGTCAGCGCTGTTTGCCCAGCACAGGAGTTGTCGCCGTCACGCGTGCTTACGTTGGACGACGCAATCCGGCTGGCGGTCGCCAATAACCGGTCACTGAAAATTGCGAGCCTCGAAGTGGATAAGTCGAAGTGGCAGGTCGCTGAAGTGAAGACCAAGCGCCTGCCATCCTTCAGCGGCAGCGTACTTGGCTCGCAACTGCTGAACGATGTCAGTTTCAACTTTCCCGCGGGAGCGTTTGGCAATATTCCGGGCGTTGGCCCATTCCCCACGGCAGACACAAAGGTCACAACTTCGCGGCAGCCGATTGCGTATGTCATGAGCCAGGCGATGCAGCCGCTCTCTCAACTCTACAAGATCAATCTCGCCGTGCGAGCGCAGGAGCTGAGCGCAAAGATAGCGGGCGAGAAGGCCCGCGCCGAACGCCAGAACTTAGTAAAAGACGTAAAGCAAGCCTACTACGCAGTTCTGCAGTCGGAGAGCGAACTGGAAGCCGCTGAAGCAAATGTGAAGGAGTATCAGGAACTGGATCGGGTAGTCCTACAGCGAGTCTCGCAAGAGGCAGCTCTCAAGTCCGACAGTCTGGACGTGAAAGCGAAATTCGCGAATGAGAAATACAAGCTGGTTCAATTGCGGAATACCCTCGACTCGCAAAAGGAGTATCTGAACAACCTTCTTGGCCGCGACATCCGCACCGGTTTCGAGACAGAAAAGGTTCCGGTCACATCGTTCGAAGAAGTCGATCTGAAGCTGGCGCAAAGTCGCGCGCTAGGGCAACGGCCTGAGATCAAGCAAGCCGAACTCAGCATGCGGCAAGCTGAGTACGACCGCCGCATGGCTAAGGCCGATTACATCCCCGATGTCGGTATTGCGTTCAACTACGCCTCCAATTTCAACGTCGACGTTCTTCCCAGGAACATGACGAGCATCGGATTCGAAATGAAATGGGAACCCTGGGACTGGGGTCGCCGGCGAGACATCGTCAATCAGAAGAAGGTCACCGAGACACAGGCACGAACACAGTTGCATGATGCACAAGCACGAGTCTTGATGGACGTAAATACACGCTTTCGCAAGCTGGAAGAATCTCGAATGCTTATTTCGGTCGCACAGGCAGAACGCGACGCGGCACAACAGCGGCTTCGGGAAGTGACCAACAAGTATGAACAGCAGGCGGTTCTGCTGAGCGATGTACTGCGGCAGCAGGCATCAGCCGCAGGCGCCAGTGACGAGTACCAGCAGGCGCTGCTGGGCTTCTGGTCGGCAAAGAGCGAATTCGAAAAATCGTTGGGAGAAGACTAATGATCACCACCGAAAAAGGTCGTTTTTCACAGATTACAGCAGTGGTTTTCGCGGCATTGTGCGCCATCAGCCAAACCGGTTGCACTCACGCGGAATCGGAACCGCCGGCGCTAACTCCCGTCCGAACAGCCGAAGTACAGACAATCTCTACCGGCAGCGACACTCGCTATTCCGCCAACATCGTGCCCAATGCACAGGTGGATCTGGCATTCAAGTCGGGCGGGTACGTTGTCAGCATCCGCCAGGTGCGCGGCGCCGATGGCCGCATGCGCAACATGGATACGGGCGATTGGGTCAGCCGTGGAACGGTTCTTGCGCTCGTGCGGCAGCAGGACTACACCGACCGCCGCGAGCAGGCGCGGGCCCAGCTGGCACGCGCACAGGCAGACCACGAACATGCGAAGCTCACGTACGATCGCATCTCGAATCTCTACTCCGCGCAAAGCGCTACCAAGCCGGAATTCGACCAAGCGAAAGCACAATATGACAGCGCGGTCGCTGCGCTGAACAACGCCAAGGCATTCCTGGCTGAATCTCAAACGGCTGTCGACGATTCCTCGCTTCGCGCACCGTTCGATGGATGGGTCATCCGGCGCACCGTAGATATCGGTTCGTTAGTCGGTCCGACCTCTCCCGCGTTTACGATCGCCGACACACGTTCGGTTCGAGCCGTCTTCGGAGTCCCCGACAACGCCATGGGACGGATCAAGCTGGGACAGCCGCTGGCGATTACAACGGACGCTCTTGCTGGCGAATTTTCGGGCCGGGTCAGTGCGATTTCTCCCGCAGCTGACCCCAAGAGTCGCGTGTACTCCGTGGAAGTGACTATTCCCAACCCTCACAACCAGCTGAAGTCGGGAATGATTGCTTCGCTGGCTTTGGGTGGCGAGATCCTGCCCACCAACGTGCTCGCAGTTCCATTGAGCGCGGTGATTCGGGACCCCCAGAATTCACAAGCATTCGCGGTACTGGTCACTGACGGAACTGGAGATCCAGTGATCGTCCGCAGCCGCACCGTGGATCTTGGCGACGCCTACGGAAACATGATTCAGGTTCTGGGTGGGATTAAGGCTGGAGAACGGGTTGTTACAGCGGGATCAACACTTGTAAAGAGCGGCGAGAAAGTACGCGTAATGCAGTGAGGCGTACCGCCCGCGAGTCAATTTCACAAACGAGAAAACTCAAATGGCACACAAATCAGACAGCGAAATCATCCAGCACACCCACAATACGGCGCGGTTCTTTGTGGAGCATCGCCAGGTTGCACTCGTCCTATTGCTTGGCACCTTTCTGTGGGGGTGGTTTGGTTACTCCAAAATGCCGAAGCGCAAGGACCCCGTGATTCCAGTCAGGGTCGCGGTGGCTTCGTGCAAGTGGCCGGGCGCATCGGCGGAAGATATCGAGCAACTCGTCACGCGACCGATCGAGCAGGCCATGGCGCAGAATCAGGCCGTGAAGCCGCCGAGCGGATCAGACTACGGTGTTCGCTCCCTGAGTTTCCCGAACTTCGCACTCGTGTTCGTCCAGCTCGATGAGAACGTGAAAGACACAAGGAAAGAGCTGAACGATATCAATCTGCGGCTTAATGAACTGAGTAATCAATTGCCGAAAGGGGCGGGTCCAATTCAATTCAACAGCAACTTCGGTGATACGGCTGCGCTCATGCTCACGGTCGCAAGCCCCATGGTAAGTGATGTTGAGGTTGCTCTGCGCGCGCGCACGGTCAAGAAATCGATCGAGCACTTGCGCGATACGCTGCCGAAGAATGCGCCCCAGCCCCGCATCAGCATTGTGGTTTCCTTTCCTCAGTCGGTGGCGGCGGACGAAGTGAAGGCCTCATTTCAGTTAGTGGAACGACTCGGCATCCAGCAGGGTGCTTTCCAGGACTCCCATCTGTTCGAGGGCCCGGGATTCATCTGCCTCGACGGGAGGTGTCTAAGGTGGACCGGAGTGGCGTTCTTGCGGAAAAAGTGTATCTGGACTACTCCCAGCAACGACTCGCGGAGTACGGAGTACAGCCCTCCGATTTGAGCAAAGTTCTCTCGGCGCGCAATAGCACATTGCCGGGCGGCATTCTCGAAGTGGACAACAAAAATGTAACGCTCAATCCCTCCGGCAAGTTCGATAACGCGAAGTCCATTGGCGACGTCATTATTGGAACTGCACCCACTGCTTCCAACGCCCCGGTTTACTTGCGCGACCTGGTCGACATCACGCGCGCTTACGACAGTCCGGCACGCTATTTGAACTACTTCACCCACCAGGACAAAGATGGCTCCTGGCACAGGAGTCGTGCTATCACGCTCGCTGTACAAATGCGCGACGGGCTGCAGATCGCTCAGTTTGGCAAAAGCGTGGACGAAAAACTCGCTGCTGTCCGCAATTACTTGCCCGAGGATCTCATCGTGACGCGAACGTCCGATCAGCCCCTGCAGGTGAAAGAGAATATCGACCTGTTCATGGGAGCTCTCTACGAGGCGATTTTGCTGGTCGTTATCGTTTCGCTGGTTGGGTTCTGGGAATGGCGCTCCGCGGTTCTCATGGCCATCTCGATCCCAATCACCCTGGCTATGACCTTCGGCTTTATGTGGGTGCTCGGCATTGATATTCAACAAGTTTCGGTCGCGACCTTGATCATCGCCCTGGGCCTGCTGGTCGATGATCCTGTGGTTGCGGGCGATTCGATCAAGCGAGGCTTGGCGGAAGGACAGCCCAATCTCGTCGCTTCCTGGCTGGGGCCGACCAAACTGGCGACAGCGATCATGTTCGCCACTGTCACTAACATCGCCGCCTACATTCCATTCCTCATGTTGACCGGCACTATGGGCGAGTTTCTATACAGCTTGCCCATCGTAATGACGTGCTCGCTGGTGGCGTCACGCCTGGCTTCGATGACGTTTGTGCCTCTGCTCGGCTATTACCTGCTCCGCCCGAATAAGAAGGCGGAGAAGCCAATCGAAGTACGGCGCACTACTGGTTTCACGGGTTGGTATGCGCGAACCGCAAAGACTGCAATGGAACATCGCTGGAAGGTGTTTGCTGGTTCGCTGGCTTTTCTCGCATTGGGCGTGTTCTTTATGTCCCAGCTGAAGACCTCATTTATGCCGGAAGACGTGCAGTACTGGTCTTACATTGACGTCTGGCTTCCCAATGACACCAATCTCGATTCCACCAACCAAACAGCCCAGCAGGTTGAACAAATCGTCCGTACGGAGGCCGACAAATTTGCGAAAGATCGGGCTGGTAAGGACGGAAAACCAGAGCATTTTCTGAAATACGTCACCACATTCGTGGGTGGAGGCGGACCACGGTTCTGGTTTTCAGTATCGCCGCAACTGCAGCAATTGAACTACGCACAAATCATCTTGGAGGTTGCCGACAAGGAGATCACGCCCGAATTTGTGAAGCACTTGCAGCCCATCATCTCGGCGAGTATTCCTGGGGCGCGAATCGATGTGCGTCAACTGCAGTATGCCGCCATCGACTTTCCTGTGGACATTCTCATCACCAACAACGCCGACGTCAGCGCGGCACAGTCCGCCGAGGACATTCGTACCTTGCGCCGTTTGGCTGGACAGTTGGAAGACGTCTTCCGTTCATTGCCCAACACGGCGGGTGTGCGCAACGACTGGGACACCGAAAGTTCCGGAGTGAAGCTGATCATCGATCCTGACCGCGCCAACCTGGCGGGCATTACGAATCAAGATGTTTCGGCATCCTCGACCTCCGCGATCAGCGGTCACCAGCTCACGACGTTACAAGACGGCAACAAGGAAATTCCCGTCGTTGGTCGCCTGAAGGTAGAAGAACGCGCCCAGCTTTCCGACATCCAAAACCTGTACGTGTACTCGTCGCAAGGCTCATCGAAGATTCCTCTCGCGCAGGTCTCGAAAATCGAGCACTCGATGGACACCGAGCGCATCATCCGGCTCGATCACTTCCGGACAATCGCGGTGCGCTGCTTCCCAAGGCCAGGCGTGCTTTCTTCCGAAGTGCTCAAGGCGGCCGGCCCCAAGCTCAAGGAATTCGAGAAGAACCTGCCCCCCGGCTACAAGATGCGCATGGGCGGCGACTACTATCAGCAACATCGCGGATTCGGAGAACTCGGCGTTGTCATGGCTGCTTCCGTGTTTCTCATCTTTCTTGCACTAGTCCTTCAATTCAACAACGCAGTCAAGCCATTTCTAGTATTCGCGGCCGCTCCGTACGGCATCGTCGGTGCCGTCGCAGCACTGTGGATCATGGGCACGCCATTCGGGTTTATGGCGTTCTTAGGAGTCGCCAGCTTAATCGGTGTAATCGTCAGCCACGTGATCGTTCTTTTCGATTTCATTGAAGAGAAGCACGAAGAAGGTGAACCGTTTGAAGAAGCCGTGATCGATGCCGGCATTGTTCGTTTGCGCCCCGTGATGATCACGGTGGGCGCGACCGTGCTCGCTCTATTCCCGCTGGCCCTGCACGGCGGACCCCTCTGGCAGCCACTCTGCTACACGCAGATCGGCGGACTGTGCGTGGCAACATTCATTACGCTGCTGCTGGTGCCCGTGCTATACGCAATCTTCGTGCTCGATCTAAAAATACTGAAGTGGGAAACCAGGCAAAAGACTCCGCTGGTCACAGCGGCGATCGCGGCGGACTGAAGTTATAGCAAATCAGCGCAAGCTGCTTTTCGTGGTCAAGAACTGCGCGCTCTAATAATTCACGCTCTAATAATTAAGGAGAAAGAGTTTATGTCCGGTAAGTGCATCGTATTCTGCACATTCGGTTCGTTGGGCGACCTTTATCCGCTCCTTTCCCTGGCTCGTGAAATGAAACACCGCGGGCACGCACCCGTCGTAGCAACCTCACCGGCGTACCGTAGTCTGATCGAAGCCGAAGAGATTGCATTCCATCCCGTGCGTCCGGAGGTCGATATCTCCGATCCGAATATTCTTCGTCGCGTGATGGATCGCCGCACTGGCGGGCGCTACCTTTTTTGCGACATTATCCTGCCCGCCCTGCGTGATTCGTACCAGGATACGGCGAAAGTGGCGGCTGACGCTGACTTGTTGGTCATTCACCCAATCGCCGTGGCGGCCCTTCTCCTCGCCCGCAAGTCTGGACGTCCCTGGGCGTCCGTCGCGGTTGCGCCCATGAGCCTGTGCTCGGCATACGATCCGCCAGTGTTCTCGGGCCTGCCTTTCGCGGACAGTCTGGCGTCGTTCGGCCCTGGCGTTCAGAAGGTGCTCTTGAAGCTCATCGCGGCAATGTTTGAGCCGGTGTGGAAACCATATCGTGAATTCGAAAAGGAACTTGGCCTCTCACGCGCCCCCAATCCCCTCCTCTGGGGTCACTCGCCGCACCTGGCATTAGGTCTGTTTTCACCCTTGTTGGCGGTGCCCCAACCTGACTGGCCAGCCAAGGCGCATGCAACAGGATTTCCATTCCTCAGCCATAGCGACGGCAACACGCCGGAGTTGCAGAAATTTCTCGATTCCGGGGAACCGCCCATCGTTTTTACGCTCGGTTCAGCGGCAGTCGGCGCTGCGGGCGACTTCTACGAACAAAGCGCGGAGGCAGCCAGACGCCTTGAGCGTCGCGGTTCACTATGGCCACGATCAGCCGGATAACGCTGCTCGCCTGGTTCGCATGGGCATGGCACGGAGCATTCCACGCGAGCGCTACAACGCCGAGGTCGCTGCGCGAGAGATTCAGAACCTGCTTGAAAACAAGAGCTACGCCGAACGCGCTGCTGCAATTGGGGCACAGGTTCGCAACGAAAACGGAACGGCAAGCGCCTGCGATCTGCTCGGCGACCTGCTGGAGGCTCCAAACACCGGGGCCACCAATCCTCAATCAATGGGCCTTGTCGTGGCCTGACATGCAATAGATCACTATCCACCCTGGAGACCTAGTCTCCGGACGAACGCCGCAGTGTGCGATCCCGAGAGCACGCTGCGGTCAAAACCGAAGAAAACACTTACAGGAGGAATTTCAGTCGTGAATCACAAATGGAAGATTACTCACTCAGCCGCCTTCGCCGCTTTTCTCATCGGCACAGCAGCGGCCCAAGTGCCGGTCGGCAATCTCATGCAAGGCATGGCGGCCAACAACAAGCAACTCCGGCAATATACCTACAAGCAGCGAACCGAGACCTACCACGAGGGCGAGCTTAAGAACACCAAGGTGGACGAGATCCACTACAACGCCGGTGGTGAGCGCGTCAGTATTCCCCTCGACCAGCGCCAGACCCAGTCTGAGGCGCCTCGACGCGGACCCGGTCATCGCCTTATCGCCAGGAAGATAGAGGAAGAGAAGGAAAAAATGCGGGACTACATCGAGCGCCTGACAGCGCTAGCCAGTCGCTATCCCGGCCCCGATCAGGCCAGATTCCAGGAAGCGATTTCGAAAGCCGAAGTCACGACAGGCGGCGGGAGCAGCCAAGTGCGCATTCGCATGCACGACTACGTGAAACCGGGAGATTCGATGACCATGATCTTCGACCCTGCGACGAAGCGCCCGGTGAAAACGGAAATCAACACCTTTCTCGATCACGGCCCGGTCTCGATAGTGATTGCCTTCGATCAGCTTCGCAATGGTCCCAACTATCCAGGCAAGATCGTCATGAGTTCCATCAGGAGGCAACTTGAAATTCGCGTGTTCACGTACGAATACCGGCTGTAGGCCGATGAAAAGGAGCCTACCGACATGATGCAAACCACCTTGACCTTCTAGAGACCCAGCGCCGTTCGAAGCTGCTGTAGATCCGCGGCTGAACGCGAAGCTCGCGAAAACGAACAAAAATCAGTTTGCGCATACCACGGGCATACTCGGCCCTTCTACGCCTGCTGTTGCCCAGGCTGAGGAGTTCAACTAACCT
>QHZY01000055.1 GCA_003224855.1 Acidobacteriota bacterium
CCGTCCCTCAAGAATTGCTTCCACAATATCGGGAGCGAGGA
This sequence comes from Acidobacteriota bacterium, assembly GCA_003224855.1. GTDB lineage: Bacteria > Acidobacteriota > Terriglobia > Terriglobales > Acidobacteriaceae > Gp1-AA142. Next base: position 42 of record QHZY01000055.1, read on the forward strand.
AGGCACATTCCAGAATCTGGCTCACGTGCCGCTCATCAAATCCAGTCCTCTGGGCGATCGATCTCCCGCCCCAAACCTTTCCAGCGATAACCCACTCGTACCATTGGCGCGCTCGGGCAATTACTTTCAAGAGCGAGGGAACCGGGTTCGGTCTTACCTGACAGGGGAGATCGGGTGGAACTACCAGCCGCATCTCGCCGCCGCAACGCTTGAATCGTGCTTCGAGTGTGAGGCGAAGCACGTCTGAGTGGCCTTGAAATGAAACTGCGCGAGGATCTCCAACGATAAGAGCTCGAAGTGCGCTCTTGTTGACTTCCACTAGAATCTTGTCCGGATAAACCAGCACCCGTTGCACTACTCTTCTCACGAAGTTTTGAGCGGAGAAACTGGAACCCGAACGTAACTGCTCAGATTGCTTCCGCGCGGCAGCAATGATCTGCTGAGTATTGGCCGGGGGTTTTCTGGCTGAGTAAGCTCCGCCATGACTTCGCTCGCGGATTGCAAGAAAGCCTGCAACCTGAGAACAACTTGCCTTTCCACATCATGCGCTGGAATCCTCGTTGGTTTTCTTTGTGCTCCGTCGGCGTCGACTTTCTCCTGGCAAACGTAATAGCGGTATCGTTTTCCGTTTTTCACCGTGTGGGAGGGAGTGAAACGATTGCCCTGCGCATCGTGCAGCAGGCCAAGCAACAGGCTGGGGCAGTTAGCTTTGAGACCGTTCCGACGCCCTTTGCTATCAGTTCGTAACTGGGACTGAACCTGTTCCCAGAGCTCCGTCGGAATAATGCCAGGGTGTTGGCCGGGATAGACGTTCCCGCGATGGGGAATTTCTCCCACGTAAATCCGGTTCTGAAGGACTCTGTATAGCGCGCCGCGGGAATACGATGTTCCGCCAGATTTTTCTCCGGTCGGGCTGGCTCTCTCCTTACTCCTGATCCCTTCCAGGTCAAGGTGAGCCTTCAGCTCCAGCACCGATCCCAGCTCAAGATAGAGACGAAAGAGACGGCGCACCAAATCTGCTTCTTCCGGGTTCACGATCAGCTTGCGTTCCTTGACATCATACCCGACTGGCACTCTTCCACCCATCCACATCCCTTTTCGCTTGGAGGCCGCGATCTTGTCGCGGATTCTCTCCCCTGTCACTTCCCTTTCGAACTGGGCGAAGGAGAGCAACACATTCAGGGTCAGGCGCCCCATAGAAGTCGTGGTGTTGAACTGTTGAGTGACAGAAACGAAGGAGACTCCTCGCACATCCAGAGCCTCGACGATTTTCGCAAAATCGGCCAGGCTACGGGTGAGGCGGTCAACCTTGTAGACGACAATAATATCGATCTTGCCGTCGTCAACGTCTTTCAACAATCGCTGAAGTGCAGGTCGCTCCATGGTTCCGCCGGAGTATCCCCCGTCATCGTAGTGACCCGGTAGCGCTCGCCAGCCTTCCTGACTCTGGCTCGTGATGAAAGCCTGACAGGCTTCTCGTTGAGCGTCTAGAGAGTTGAAGGATTGTTCCAGGCCTTCTTCCGAGGACTTGCGAGTGTAGATTGCACACCGAACGAGACGCTTGGATGCAGGGCTCACTGGGTCTCCGTCGATTGCCTGGATTGTTTAGCCTTCACACCGAAGAAGAGTGGCCCTGACCAGCGGGTGCCAGTGATAAGACGGGCGATCTCGGAGAGGCTATCGTAGCGAGTGCCTTTGTACTGATAACCAACGAGTCGATTGCTTAGGTGCTGATATTAGTGTCGCGCTTTCTTTATCGATACAGTTGATGCAACAATCTCACCACCCCAATCGCTAGAAATTCGGTTTCGCCACAAACCCGTGGGTGTGATTTGCACTGTCCGTATAAGTACCGGCAATCCAGTGCTTGTCGTTCAAGCCGAAGGGATAGGTGGGCAACGCCGCAGGTGGCTGCGTAGCTGTTTTCCCCGGGAAGTTCACATTGATGAACTTGGGAGTGGTTTCGCCCGCCGATTCCACTTCATTGAGTTCGATGTGCTTCGTGAACCAGCCTTGCGCTCCGGTGAAGCCGATCATATCAATGCTGTTGTTGACACCCGTTCCGTTGGTATCGCAGCATTCGGTTTCTGTGCCCGTTGGGTAGGTGAAGAAATCCTCATCCGTCGATTTCTTCATCCAGGCCATGAAGCGGTCAGCTTGAAAGACCAGCCCGCTGAGGATCCCATTATTACTGACCCCCGTCACAGACTCGCAGCATGGAGCCGCGCCATTATTCGGATTCATGTTGCTGAACTTCCCATTGATCCAAATCCAGCCGCCGCTCGGAAATGTCCCAGTCTGCCCGACCACGACTCCAGCTTTGTTGATAGCCCACGGCACGGTGGCATTGCGCTGAAAATCGATAGTACGCACCACATTGGTGTGATACCAGATAAAGCCGTGCTCCGACCCATCGGATTTCTTATAAAAGCCCGTAAGGTCGCCATAGTCATTCACCCCCATAATCGCGGTGCTGACGGAATTCGGCACCATGAGTTTCACATAGCTGCCGTTCACCAGCTTGAATCCTTTTGTTGGGCAAGTTGGTACACGGACGTCTGGGTCAATGCAAGCAGTGGTGGTTTCGTAAAATCCAACGACCTCGCCGCTATTGTTGATTCCCCGAGCTTGGGTTAAGACCGCGCCGGGGACGTTGATAGGAGCATAGGTAAAACTTTGGGCTGATAAGGTTGAAGGTAGAGCTAAAATAATTGCGAGCATTAAACGGTACATGGGTGAATCTCCCGTCCAGGAGGAATGGATCTCCTATCGCGGAGATAGATGCGCAACTTAGGACGTGGTTGCCCTTCGGTTCGTCAAAACCGGCGGCTGGCGAGGGAATTGGCCGTACCTGCCCAAGGTGGCTGGCAACTGTTTTCATGGCAACCAGCTTACGCCAGTAGCTGTCGAACCAGGCGATTACATAAACTACTTTGCGGCGGACGTATTAACTTTCAACGCCTTCGTGTACCTTCGTGTCCTCCGTGGTCAGTGATCTTGCCTTGCGACTTTCTTGCCTTCTAAGGCCCTTCGCGCTTGAAAACGTCACCCTCCATCGTGTGCCGCGAGACTTGGGGTTTTCCTTCTTGCGCTTCCTTGATTTAAGGTGTCGGGGCTTTTCACTCAGGAGGTCGTTTCATGAGATTTGCACGCATCTTGTCTGTTTGCTTTTTTTCTCTCTTCCTGCAGCTCGCCTTGGCGGACCAGGTAGTGATGAAGAACGGAGACCGATTGACCGGAAACATCGAGAAGTATGATGACAAAAATCTGCTTATCAAAACCGATTACGCCGGCGAACTAAAGCTCGACTGGTCTGCCATCCAGCAGATCACATCCAGCGAGCCGCTGAACGTTTCTCTCAGCAATGGTCAGACCGTCAAGGGAAATGTCACTACTACGGACGGCAACATTGCTGTGGCAACCGCGACCGGCACCGTGACGGAGCCGCTTTCCAGCGTGCAAAAACTTCGCAGTGAAAACGAGCAGTCGCTTTATGAGAAAAGCCTGCGTCCCGGCTTGCTGGAAGGCTGGCAAGGAGGCGCGAACGTCGGCTTTGCCCTCACCGGTGGCAATAGCGAAACCAAAAACCTGGCGCTGGCCTTTGTCGCCGACCGCAAGACCCTCCACGACCACTGGGGCCTGTATGCGAACTCGGTTTACGCCACCAACGACGCCGCCGGCGCCGTTCCCGACACCACTGCCAACTCCGTACAGGCCGGAACCCGTTATGATCGCGATCTTACCAGGCACGTATTCGCATTCGTAAATGCCGACTTCCAGACTGATGCCCTGCAAAACCTTGATCTACGCTCGGTATTCGGCGGCGGTCTCGGCCTGCACGCCATTAAGAGCGACCACACTACGCTCGATTTTCTGGGCGGCTTGAACTACACCCGTGAGAATTATTCCGGGGCGACGGGAATCGACCGGAATCTGATTGCTGCTACCCTCGGCGAAGAACTCATGCACAAGCTCGGGCTCAGCACCGTGCTGACCGAAAAACTTTATTTTTTCCCTGATTTCAACGAGTCCGGCGAATATCGCGCTACCTTCAACTTTGCGGCTGTCACCAAGATCAACAAGTGGCTGGGATGGCAGAATGCTTTCGGGGACATCTACGTCACCAATCCCCCAGCCGGCAAGCGCCAGAACGACATTTTGCTGACCACGGGTCTGAACATTTCATTTACTCATTGAGACGCATGCAGCCTACGCGCGGCTTTCGACGCAGGCCGCCGCGCACGATTCGGCGGCAGATGATGTCACATCAGGCTCGCGGAGATCACTACAGGGAGATCACTACAGGATGTATCGGCTGAGGTCCTGGTCCTTCACGATGTCCGCCAGCATCTGCCGGACGTACGGCGCGTCCACCTTGACCTGCTCGCCCTTTTTCTCAGGAGCTTCGAAACTGATCACGTCCAGTACGCGCTCCATAATCGTGTGCAGGCGTCTGGCTCCGATATTCTCCGTTCCCTCGTTCACCCGGAACGCAAAACGCGCCACCTCTTCCAGCGACTCTTTGGTGAATTCCAGCTTCACGCCTTCGGTTTCAAGCAGAGCGACATATTGCTTCACCAGCGATGACTTGGGCTCCGTCAATATGCGGATGAAATCTTCCATGGTCAGCGATTGCAATTCCACCCGGATCGGAAACCGCCCCTGCAGTTCAGGGATCAGGTCGCTCGGCTTGGAGACGTGAAACGCGCCTGCCGCCACAAACAAAATATGGTCGGTGCGCACCATGCCGTAGCGCGTATTGACCGTGGTTCCTTCCACGATGGGCAGAATATCCCGCTGTACACCCTCGCGTGAAACATCCGGTCCATGGCCGCTTTCACGCCCGGCAATCTTGTCTATCTCATCCAGAAAAATAATCCCCGAGTCTTCCACCCGGTCGATCGCCATGCGCGTCACCTGGTCCATGTCGATCAGGCGCTGCTCTTCTTCCTGGATCAGGTACTCAAACGCCTCGTTCACCTTCATCTTCCGCTTCTTGGTGCGCTGGCCGAAGATGTTGGGCAGCATGTCTTTGATGTTGACGTCCATCTCCTCAACGCCCTGATTGGAGATGATTTCAAATGAAGGGAAATTGCGCTCGCGCACTTCGATCTCTACCGTGCGCTCGTCCAGCTTGCCTTCCCGCAACTGCTGCCGCAGTTTCTCGCGCGTGCGCGAATGCGACTCGGTAATGGCGGTTCCGCCGTCGAGAACTACGCCCCCCGCCGTCGTATCTGCCGGCCGGGTCGCAGAAGCCGGCGGAAGCAGAATATCCAGCAGGCGCTCTTCGGCGTTCAACTCCGCCTTATCGGAAACATCCTCCAGCTTTTCTTCGCGCACGTTCTCGATCGCGATCTCTACCAGGTCGCGGATCATCGATTCAACATCCCGCCCTACATACCCGACCTCGGTAAACTTCGACGCCTCCACCTTCAGGAAAGGCGAATTCGCCAGCTTGGCCAGCCGCCGGGCGATCTCCGTCTTGCCCACGCCGGTCGGTCCAATCATGATGATGTTCTTGGGAATCACTTCTTCCGCCATGTCCGGCGGAAGTTTCTGGCGGCGCATGCGGTTTCGCAGCGCAATCGCCACCGCGCGCTTTGCGTCCTTCTGCCCGACCACGTACTTGTCGAGCTCGGCCACAATCTCCCGTGGCGTTAATTCATCCAGCGCCGCACCCGTCTCTTCAGCAGTAGCAGGTAAATAAATAGCCATAAAAACTCGTGTAAGGACAGCCGCGAGCAAAGCTCGACCGCACTACAACTCCTCTATCGTGACCTTCTCATTGGTATAGATGCACATCTTGCCGGCAATCTTCATCGCTTCTTCCGCGATCTGCCGAGCGCCCAGTTGCGTCTGTTCGGCCAATGCCTGGGCCGCCGCCTGGGCGTATGGTCCACCGCTTCCGATCGCAGCGATTCCGCCATCCGGCTCAATCACGTCGCCTTGCCCGCTCAACAGAAACGTCTGCTCCTTGTCTGCTACCAGCAGCAGCGCTTCTAGGTGCCGCAGAAACTTGTCGGTGCGCCAGTCCTTCGCCAGTTCCACCGCCGCCCGCCCGATGTTGCCGTGATATTGCTCGAGCTTCGATTCAAAACGGCTGAACAGTGAGAACGCATCCGCGGTCGAGCCCGCAAATCCCGCCAGGATTTTGTCCTGGTACAGGCGCCGTATCTTGCGCGCGGAATGTTTTATAACTCCTTCGCCCAGAGTTACTTGCCCATCCCCGGCCATGACCACATTATCATTGCGGCGAACACACAAAACGGTTGTCGAACGTATCAGACGCTTCGTTGGCATGAGTGCAAACCATGATTATAACAGTGCTCGCCTCCGATACCTCCGTACTCCCAGTGCTACTCAAACACACTGTCCAAAGCTGACATAATGCAGGTAATGTTGGGTTTCATTTCTCTAACGCTGGATGACCGCTGGTTGCCGAAGTCCGTCATCTGCCTGCGCGATTACAACCTGAACAAGTTTGCGCACGACCTGCTCGCCGGAATCACGGTTGGCTTAGTGGCTCTTCCCCTGGCAATGGCGTTCGCGATTGCCTCCGGCCTGACGCCGCAAGCGGGAATTTATTGCGCAATTGTGACCGGGTTCCTGATTTCAGCGCTGGGAGGTTCGAAAACCCAGATTGGCGGCCCTACTGGCGCCTTCGTCGTGGTGATAGCCGGTATCGTGGCTGCGCACGGCATTGATGGGCTTTTCATGTGTACGGTGATGGCCGGAATTCTGCTGGTCGTGCTTGGGGCCACCGGTATGGGCACCGCGGTTAAGTTTATTCCGCGTCCGGTGGTCATCGGCTTCACCAATGGCATCGCCGTGCTGATCGCCAGCACCCAAATCAAAGATTTCTTCGGATTGCAGCTGCGGACGGTTCCGGGCGAATTCTGGTTGCGCATGAAAGCGTTGGCTGCCAGCTTTCCCTCCTGGTCGTCGCAAGCGACCATAGTGGCGTTCGCGACGGTGGCGACCATGCTCGCCTGCCGCATGCTCTCCACTCGCATACCAGGCGCAATTGTCGCCATGCTGGGCGCGACCTTGGCTGTATATCTGCTGAAGCTTCCGGTGGAAACGATTGGCACCCGCTTCGGTGGCATTCCCAGCGGACTTCCGCACCTGGCCATCCCACGGTGGCATGCTGGATTGGTTCATGGGCTGCTCGGTCCCGCATTTACCGTAGCTATGCTCGGTGCTATCGAATCCTTGATGTCGGCTGTGGTCTCCGATCGCATGAGCAACGACCGTCACAATCCTAACCTCGAGTTGATCGCGCAAGGTATCGCGAATATCGCGTCGCCCATGTTCGGCGGATTGCCCGCCACCGGAGCAATTGCCCGCACTGCCACCAACATCAGATCCGGCGCGCAGTCTCCGGTGGCCGGAATCATCCACTCCCTGACGCTTCTCTGTGTGCTTCTTTTCGCTGCGCCCCTGGCCAGCTACATTCCCATGGCAGCACTCGCCGGAATCCTGATGGTTGTCGCTTACAACATGGGTGAGTGGCGCGAGATTCCACAACTGCTTAAGCTGACCAAAACCGACATCAGCGTCTGGCTGGTGACCGTCGCCTTGACCGTTTTTGCAGACCTCACCGTCGCTGTTGAAGCAGGCATGATTCTTGCCGCGCTGCTCTTCATCGCCCGGGTGGCGAACACCACCACCATTTCCCGGGTCACCGATGACTACATCGAAGACGGCCGCGTGCACATCCTGCAGGACAAAGACATCCCTTATTACGCAACCATCTTCCGCATCCACGGCCCCTTTCTGTTCGGTGCCACTGACAAAACCAGCCTGATTACCGAAAAAATGCATCAGCTTCCGCCCATCGTCATCATCCGGCTTCGCAATATGACCGCCATCGACGCCACTGGTTTATATGCTCTGGAAGAAGTCGCCAGTAAGCTGCACTCCGCCGGCAGAACACTGATTCTGTGCGGCGCGCGCGAGCAGCCTGCCCAGTTGATTCATCAGGCTGAGTTCGAAGAAGTAGTCGGGCGCGAAAACATCTGCGCCAATGTGCAGGAAGCCCTGCAGCGGGCTGAGGACGTCTTCGAAGGGCTGGAATTGAAAGCCGCCACTTCTTAAACTTCCTGCGCGTCTATTCGAATATCCGTTCCATATACCGGTTGACGAATGCACTCTGAGTGCGTCTATGTGATTTGGCTTGCCAGGGAGAACTATGCGATCGATTCTTCATCTACTCTTGTTAGTGATACTTGCCGCAGCTTGTGCCGCCCAGACTGATTCATCCGGCCAGCTTTCCAATCAGCAGCGTTTCGATCCTGACCGCATCGATAAAGCCCTCGATCCCTGCAATGACTTCTTTGAGTACGCCTGCAGCAAATGGTTGAAAGCCAACCCCATCCCCGGCGACCAGGCCGGCTGGGGAACTCTGAACGTGATGAATATCTGGAACACCTCGGCCGTCCGCAATACGCTCGAAGAAGCTGCTGCGGCCCCCAAGCCCAATCCCGTGGAAAAGAAAGTGGGCGACTACTACGCATCGTGCATGGATGAAAGTGCCGTCAACAAGGCCGGCATCGCGCCCCTGCAGCCCGCGCTTGATCGCATCGCGGCGCTCAAAAGCAAAGATCAGATGCCCGAGCTACTCGCCTACATCCACCAGAACATTCGCCCCGCTGACTTGAACTATATCGACGCGCAGTATGGAGGCGTGCTGTTCGGTATCTTCTCCACACCGGATTTCAACGACGCCTCGCTGCAACTCGCCGCCCTGGATCAATCCGGCATGGGCCTGCCCTCGCGTGACTTCTACTTGAAAGACGACGAGAAATCGAAGAAAATCCGCGACCAGTACCTGCAATACATCAGCAAAGTTCTTGAACTGAGCGGCGAACCCGCTGCGCAGGCCTCGTCCGACTCGCAAACCATTCTGTCGATGGAAACCGCTCTCGCGAACGGCGCAATGGATATCATCCTCCGCCGGGATCCCAAGAACCTGAACAACCGCATGTCGCTTGAGCAGTTGCAGCAGCTCACGCCTTCGTTCAACTGGTCTTCGTATTTCGCTGCCATGCAGGCGCCGACCTCGCCCACTTACCTCGTGCTTGCGCCGGACTTTTACCGCGGCATCGAAAAACTGCTCGCCTCCGAATCGGTTGACCACTGGCGCGCCTATCTCCGCTATTCCATGTTGCGCATGAATGCCAGCTTGCTCAGTCAACCCTTTGTCGATGCTAATTTCAACTTTTTCTCCCGTACGCTTTTTGGCGCCCAGCAGCTTCCGCCGCGCTGGCGCCGCTGCTCCAACTACGCTGATGCCGATCTCGGGGAAGCCGTCGGCCAGGCTTACTCAGCGAAATATTTTCCGCCCGCATCCAAAGCCCGCATGTTGGAAATGGTTCACGCCATCGAAAACGCGCTGCACGCGGATATCGACTCGCGCGACTGGATGTCGCCCGAAACCAAAAAGCTTGCCCATGCCAAGCTGCGCGCCCAGGTGGATAAGATCGGCTACCCCGATCAATGGCGCGATTACTCCTCAGTCGAAATCAAACGCGACGATTTTCTCGGCAACGCGCAACGCTCAGCACATTTTGAGATTGATCGCCGGCTGCAGAAAATCGGCAAGCCCAGCGACCGCAAGGAATGGGGCATGACGCCGCCTACCGTGAATGCCTACGAAGATCCCCAGACCAACACCATCAACTTTCCGGCCGGCATTCTGCAGCCTCCAGCCTTCGATGTCACTCAGATCGATGCCGTCAACTTCGGCGCCACCGGCGCCGTTATCGGCCACGAGATTACTCACGGCTATGACGATCAAGGCCGCAAGTTCGACGCCCAGGGCAATCTGCGCGACTGGTGGACCGCAGCTGATGCCGCCGCCTACGAGCAGCGCGATAAGTGCATCACCGATCAGTACACCCAGGAAGTCCCCGAAGCAGGCGTGAAGCAGAACGGAAAGCTTTCAGCCGGGGAAGACACCGCCGACAATGGCGGCGTACGTCTTTCCCTGATGGGCCTTGAGAGCACCCTGAAAGCACAAGGCAAGACCTTGGAGAGCCCAGCGCTCGACGGCATGACCCAGGCCCAGGCCTTTTTCGCCTCCTACGGCAATATCTGGTGCGGCTCTTATCGTCCGGAAGCGGCTCGCACCGCCGTTCTTACCCAGGGTCACTCCCTCAATCGCTATCGCGTAAATAACGTTGTGCAGAACATGCCCGAATTCTCTAAGGCTTTCGGGTGCAAAGCCGGCCAGAAAATGGTCCGCCAGAATCAATGCCGCGTCTGGTGAAAACGCGGGTGCCCCACTTCTCGCCGCCTTTGCGGGAAGTGGGAAGCTTCGAAGGGCTCGACTTCAGCCGCTGAGGTAAACCTAAAACAACGCGGTCTGCCTTCGGCTCCAATTCTTCCCCTTACTCTTCGCGATCCCCTCCATGTCATTGACGTACGCTCCTGCCTGCGTCAACACATGGTGCAGATCATTTCCAATACTGATGAACGTGAATCCTTTCTCCAGGAACTCCCCGACCCGCGAAGTCCCAAACAAAAACAATCCCAGGATCACATTATTCTTGCGCGCGTGTTCAACCAGTTTCTGCGTTGCCGCACCTAGCTCCGGCGACGTGTACATATGCGGGAACTCGTACTTGTTATAAAGCCCCATCGACATGCACAGGTCATTTTGTCCGAGAAACAGAATGTCCACTCCCGGCACCGCCGCGATCTCTGCGATGTTTTCAATGCACGAAGCCGTTTCTACCTGCAGCGCAATGATTCCGTTGTTGTTGAAGTTCCCCGCATAGCCGAGCAGGCCATCGCGATTCATGCTGCGCTGCGGAAAATAAACCGAGCGCGTCCCCACTGTCGGATATTTCGTGCAACTCACCGCTTGCCGCGCTTCCTCGGAGGTATTGATGTACGGAACCAGCACGCCATCGGCGCCCATGTCGAGCGCCTGCTGAATCCCCGGCCGATCGTCGTATCCGCCCACCCGCACCATCGACTTCGCTCCGCCGTTCGCGATCCCGCTCAGCATCGCCGACAGCCTTTCATAGCTCATCGGCCCATGCTGCGTGTCCACCAGCAGCCAGTCGTATCCGCTGAAAGATAACTGCTCGGCAAGCGTCGGACTGTGCGCGTTCAGGAACAGCCCCATCTTCGGCTGCCCTCCACGCAATTGTTTTTTAAACTCAGCGCCACTCAGCGCAGCTTCCGCCATATCACTCTCCTCCTGATGAAAGTTGTTTAGTGTACCTGAGCGCCATGCACGCGTGTGCAAGATTTTTGTTACGACATGACCGAAGGACAATTGTTAATGATTCGTCTAGAAGAGCCAGGAGATGACTAAGCCGAGGCTTACTAATGAAACCGAGATGGTGGTGATCCATCCGAGCAGATTCAAATAGGGAGTATTCACCCATCGCCCCATGATGGCGCGTTTGTTGGTGATCAGCATGACCATCAACATCAGAAAAGGCGTGGAGAAGCCCTGCACCATGCCTGCCCAGACAAGCGCCTTGATAGGATTTATGCCGAAGAAGTTCATAGCCATCGCAATCATGGTGACAATGCCAATGCTGAGATAGAACTCGCGGCATTGTCTGGGCGCCTTGTGCAGCCCATGGGGCCAGCCGAACGTCTGACAAAGGTCGTAAGCTGCGCCGGTGGTCATAACCGGGACGGCGACAAAGCCGACGCCCACGACCCCGATCGCGAACAGCAATCCTGCGGCCTTGCCGGCCAGAGGAGACAATGCCTGCGCGGCCTGAGCGGCGGTGCTGATCTCGGTGATATGCGCCTTGAACAGAGTGGCGGCAGTGGAGAGAACTATGAAGTACATGACCAGGGCGGAGAAGAACATGCCGAATGCAATATCGCGAGCGGAGTGGCTGAGTTCCGCCTTGGTGGTGCCCATGCGATCGATCAAGCGGCGCCGACCCATGGAAATATCTTCTTCGACGTCCTGATTGGATTGCCAGGTGTAAAGGTAGGAAGAAAGAGATGTGCCGATGATGGCGAGGATCATGGCCAGAAAGTCGCGGTTGAAATGAATGGTGGGTATGAGTGTGCTGCGCAGTACTGGACCCAACTGCGGTTTCGCCAGCAACGCGGAACCGAGATAGGCCAGCAAGGCCAGAGCGAGCCAGCGAAAGATATTCCGTATCAAAGTGTACGAACCAAAGACCTGGAACAGCAGCATGGTGGCGGTGAGGCCGATGACGATCCACTTGATCGGTATGGGAACGATCAGGTTCAGAGCGGCGGCCATGCCGCCCAGGTCGGCGCCGGCTTCAATAGTGTTGCCGATGACCACCCCAATGAGTGCGCTGTGCAGCAGCCAGCGGGGATAATGTTGTTTGATGACGGCGAACAATCCCTGGCCGGTGACCTGGCCGATTTTGGAAGAGAGATATACCACCGCGAACATCATGGGATAGAGAACCGGGACCATCCACAGCAACGAGGTGCCGTATTGCGCGCCGGCGCTGGCGTAGGTTCCGATGGCGGAGGGATCGTCGTCGGCGGCGCCTGTGATCAGGCCGAGGCCGATGGAGCGGAAGACACCTTTGGCGACCGGCCGCGGAGTGTGCGACTGATAGCGAGCTTCGAGCGTGGGATCATGCCTGCGACGCTCGGGAAATTGATCTGGTTGTGCGGCCATTCACAGTTCCCGTGTTCCGGTAGCTTGAAGCGCGAAATTGTTGTGTGTACGACAGGGTAGGGCAAAGTAATACGACCACCTTCGTCCCCGGTGACTGTCGCCGGCGCCAGTCATGAAGCAGAAGTTCGGGCGCACACGTTTGCAACCGGCTGATCTGAGATGCTGATGCGCACCTGAGGTTTGTTTAGAAGTGAGCGATGATCCATACAGATGAACTTTTTCTCGAAGTGCGGAGGGAACGGCTAAAATCAACCGACTGTAGCGAGGACAGATGAAATATTGCCGCTTCAGAGCAGCGGGCAGTGAGCAGTACGGAGTGGTGGAAACCAGGGATGAGGGTGAGGTCATCACGCGAATCCTGAGCCTTGCGCCGGAGAAATCCGGCGGGGATCTCGAAGGCGTGCCCACGCGGCGATTCGAGCCGTTGTCCCTGATGCAGGCGGAACTGCTGCCGCCGGTGCAGCCCTCAAAGATTGTTTGTGTGGGACGAAACTATCGCGAGCATGCCGACGAATTGGGACATGCAGTGCCCAAGGTTAACGATTTCACGGCACGTGATCTGCAGGACAAAGACGGGCAGTGGACACGCGCGAAAGGCTTCGACACATTCTGCCCGGTAGGGCCGATGGTGGCGGAAGGGCTCGACCCATGGGCGGGAGTTACGGTTGAGACGCGAGTGAATGGGGAAGTGCGGCAACAGGGGAACACGCGCGACTTCATTTTCCCGCTGGAAGTGATTATCCGTTACATCGCGGAAGTGATGACGCTGTTTGCCGGCGACCTGATAGCGACAGGGACACCGAAGGGAGTGGGGCCGGTAGTTGCAGGAGATGTTATCGAGATATCAGTGGCAGGCATAGGCACGCTGCGCAATACCGTGGAATAGTCAGCGATCTTTCAACCGGCGAACGAATTTCAGACCAGACCAGATATCGGAAACGGCGCAGACTTTTACGTCCACCAGGCCTTTCTCAAGGCCAATCTTGCGGATAATATTTTCATCCAGATCGCTCGGTATGCCTGAGGTTTTCTTGGGCCAGCTGATCCAGAGAATGCCTGCCGGCTGTAATCGTTTGGTGTAAACCGGGAACAGTTTCCTTAATTCAGAGTGCGATTTCACAAAGGCGATGGCGAGATCGAGTTCGCCTTCTCCATCGGTGCAAACCGCCAGCGCTGACTTCAGTTCTGCTCTGACCTCGGCGGGCATGTGGTGGAAATCAACCCGATGTCCGGGCTTGAAGCCGAGTTTTTTAGGAAGCGGCGTGCCGGAATAGCCTGCGGTCATTGGGCGGTAGGCGCGTAATAGCCGCGTCGGCTGCGAACGCGCAGGCTCTTGTGATTAGAGGCGAGAATTTCGACCGTGTGATAACGACCGTCGGCGCGAAATTCCGCGGGAGTGTAAGAGAGCGCGTATTGGCTGCGGAGTTCGTCCTGGATTTCGGCGAAGGCGTTGGCAACATCGGTGATCTGAAAGGGAAAGAAGGCATAACCGCCGGTAGCATCGGCAATGCGCTGCAGCACTTTATCGCCACGCGCGCGGCTCCCGGTGATGTTAGTGCTGATGGTGTAGACAACGACTTCGGCACGCTGCGCCATTTCGATGGCTTCTTCGCGCGTAACGTGACTCAGATTGTCTTCACCGTCGGTGAGAAGAATGATGGCCCGCCGTACCGGAGTGCCTTGTGACTGCTTGAGCAACTTGTCACGACAGGCAGAATAGAGAGCGTCATACATAGCGGTGCCGCCGCCCGGCTTCAGTATCCGAACTCCACGAGAAAGAGTTTCGGTGTTGTCGGTGAAGTCCTGGGTGACTTCGGGGGTGGCGTCAAATCCGACCACGAAAGCTTTGTCATAGCGTGGACGAATGGTCTGGCTGAGGAACTCGATGGCGGATTCCTGCTCAAACTTGAAGCGGTCGCGCACCGAGTTGCTGGCGTCGACCAAGAGGCCGACCTGAAGCGGTAAGTTGGTTTCGCTATGAAAGCTGCTGATAGCGGCCGGCCTGCTGTCGTCCACAACGTGGAAATCGTCGCGTTTAAGGTCTTTTATGTGCCGCCCGTGCTTGTCCGTGACGGTGAAGACAATATTCACCTCATTGACATTTTTGCGGATGGTGGTGCCTTCGGGTTCGGCCTCGGGGGCGGGCGTGGACGGCTTGGAAGTGTCCGCGATGGGAGGAGTTTCGTTGGGCGCCGGCTGTGGCGTCGGGGTTGGTGGCGGTGGCTGAGGCGCAGGCTTGGTTGCTCGGGCAGCCGAGGGCGCAGAAGGCAAGTCGGCGGATTCCTGCGCGAGGAGAGGAACCAGTGCGAGAGCCACGCTGCCGAGAAAAAGAAAGAAGCCCGAGAACCGCATGGATACGCGCCTATTATATAGCCAGTTACCTGCGCTGTGAGCGGG
>QHZY01000056.1 GCA_003224855.1 Acidobacteriota bacterium
GAGCAAATGATGCGCTTTTTCTTATGCGTGATTCTTCTGTCCGCGGCCGCAGCCGCACAGAGTGCCTTGGAAGGCCTGCTTCGTGATAACGGCGGATCTCCGCTGGCCGGTGTGCAAGTCGATCTGCAGCGTCCCGAGACTGCCGTGCACGAGAAAGCAACAACCGATGCGAGCGGCAGGTTTTACTTCCCGGCCTTGGCGGCAGGCGCCTATTCGCTTTCGGCGCAGCCAGCGGGCTTTTACCCAGTGACTTATGATTTTGTGCTGCGGGCACGTCAGCCGCTTTCGCTCACCATTGCCGCCCAACGCAAGCAGAGCGTTTCGCAGACGGTAGAAGTGAAGGCTGGGTATCTCACGATCGATCCGGAGAAGACCGGGAGTTCATACACGTTCACAAATCGCGAACTTGAGGCATTGCCCGATCCGCTGACGGATTCGACCAATGATCTGGTAAATAACCTGATGCCGGGAGCGAGCGACAGCCATGACAATTTTCTGGCCGTCCGCGGAACGGAGTTTTCGCTCCACGAGTTCATCAATGGCGTTTCATTCCTCGACAATACCCAGCCGCAATTTTCCCCTGGGATCAGCCCGCAGATTTTTGAGACAGTGGATCTGATGACCGGGGGATTCCCCTCGGAGTATGGGAACCGCTTTGGTGGCGTGCTCGATGTCACGACCCGATCGGGCGCGGACCTCAATGGTCATGGCGATGTGAACTTTCGCGGCGCGACACTCGACAACTATGACCTGAACGCAGACTACGGTGGGAAATATCGCGGGCTGGGGTATTACTTTTTCATCGATGGATTCACTTCCGGCCGCTTTCTCGATCCGCCCGAACCGCAGGAATTCTACGACTTTGGAAAAGGTTCGCGCGCCACGGCACAGTTCGACTGGCATGCCGGCACAAAAGATGCGTTCAAGTTGCTGCTGATGGGCGGCGGCGACAACTTTCAGCAACCGAATTTAGAAGAGGACCAGGAAGTTGGGCGCGATGCGCAACGCCACCTGCGGCAGCAGACGGCGATCCTGGGCTGGACGCACGCATTCTCGCCGGAAACGCTGCTTTCGACCTCGCTCTACGAACGCACAGGATCCGATCGGGTACTGCCGACTACAGATCCGATCACTCCGCGGTCGGTGGCCTCACGCGCTCCTCTCACGCTTGGAATAAAAAGCGACCTATCTCATTACTGGCATGGACATTACTTCAAGGCGGGAGTCGACCTGGTACGTTTGCGCGAGAATGAAAGCTTCTTCTTCGACAGCCGCGGAGACCCGGATGTGTTCCCCGCGTTCGGCGGCGGCCTGCTTGGAGGGCAGGCAAGCCTCTACGCGCAAGACCATTTCTCGCTGTTGCGTAATCTGACGGTTGACCTGGGCGTGCGCTATGACTACTTCGATCTGGTCGATACCGGAGTGCAGACCAGCCCGCGCATTGGATTTGCGTATCACTTCACAAAGACCAAGTCGGTTCTGCATGCTGCTTACAATCGATATTTTTCGCCTCCGCCAATTGAGTATTCTCTGCTGGCCAGCTTTCTTGGTCACAATGCGACCGACCCTGACCAGCGAGTGGGCAACGTGCGGCCTTACCGGCAGAATTATTTTGAGGCGGGATGGGCGCAAGAGTTGCATCCGCGCGTGAGCCTGGAATTGAATACCTACCTGCATACTGGCCATGACAGCTTTGAGAATCACGAAATTTCGATCAGCAGGATTTTCGTTCCTATCAACTTTCACACCGCCCGCTCGGAAGGCCTCGAACTGGTTTTGAACATGCGTCAACTGGAGCGGCTGGGCATCACCGGACGATTTCAATACGCCCTGCAGAAGACGTGGTTCTACGGGCCGATTACTGGTGGTTTCGCCGGCGACGAACCGCTCGAGCCGGGAGAAAAAATCATTCCGGCTTTCGACCAGACCCATACCGGCACAGCGCAGATGTTCTACCGCAATCGCTGGCGCGGCTTCTGGGCGGGAACCGCCATGCGTTACGGAAGCGGGACTATCATCGAGGGCGGCGACAGGCTGCAGCAGCACTTCACCACTGATCTAGCGACCGGATTTGATCTTTGGAACGCTGAGCCGCGTAAGCTGGCCCTGGAGTTCGACGTAACCAATCTTTCGAACAGCATCTACCAGATCGCCAAAGAGAGCGAGGAGATTCCGATTCAGTACGCCCCGTCGCGAACCGTGGGCGGAAGCTTGAAATTTCACTTCTGAGGGGAATAGGGAAGCTCGGGTCGCGCTTTGTTGCAATCGCTGGCGGCGATTTCGCGCTGTCGCTTGCCCAGGATGGCAATGAGGTCGACCGAACTGGCTCAGGCTGACAGACGTTTATTGCTTGGTCGAGGCAGGCTGAATCTCTTCCACGTCGACCAGAGTCGTTGGATAAGTTCCGGTGTAGCAGGCGGTGCAGTAGGTAGTCTTCTCGCCGTCGGCACATGCTTTCTTCAATCCGTCCAACGAGAGATAGGCCACCGAATCGGCTCCGATGTACGCCCGGATCTCATCAATTGTCTGATTCGCTGCGATCAGTTCTTTTTTGGACGGTGTATCAACGCCGTAGAAGCAGGGCGAGATCGTCGGCGGGCAGGAGACGCGCATGTGAACTTCAGTAGCGCCCGCGTTGCGGATCATGCGCACGATCTTTCGACTGGTAGTGCCGCGAATGATGGAGTCATCGATCAGGACCACGCGTTTGCCTTCCAGCAGCTTGCGTACTGGATTCAACTTGAGCTTGACGCCAAAATCGCGCACGCTCTGCCGCGGCTCAATGAAAGTGCGTCCAATGTAGTGATTGCGGATGAGGCCGAACTGAAATGGAATGCCGCTTTCGGCTGCGTAACCGACTGCAGCGGTAACGCCTGAATCCGGTACCGGCACCACAATGTCGGCTTCCGCGGGAGCTTCGCGCGCCAGCTGGCGGCCAAGTTCCTCACGGCTGGCTTGCACCGGGCGACCGAAAACCACGCTGTCGGGACGCGAAAAGTAAACGTGCTCGAAGATGCAGCTCGACTGGGGTGCAGCTGAAGCGTAAAAGTGCGACGTAATTCCTTCCGGCCCCACCACAACCAGTTCACCCGGTTTGACATCGCGCTCGTAATCCGCGCCGATCAAATCGAACGCGCAAGTCTCCGATGCGAACACGATGGTGTCCTGCTTTTGCCCCTGCAGTCGCGGAATGCGGCCCATCGCGAGTGGACGGAAGCCACGCGGATCGCGCGCGGCAAAAATCCGATCGGGGCTCATCATTACCAGCGAAAACGCGCCCTCCACACGACGCAGAGCGTCAGCGATAGCTTCCGGCAGGGTTTGCTCTTTGGAGATGGCAATCAGGTGAACAATGACTTCGGTATCGCTGTTGGTCTGAAAAATCGAGCCCTGGCCTTCGAGCCGGGCGCGCAGTTCCTGGGCATTTACCAGATTTCCATTGTGCGCCAGCCCCATCATTCCCTTGTTCGATTGCACGCGAATAGGTTGCGCGTTAAGAAGGGCTGAGTCTCCGGCAGTGGAGTAGCGCGTATGCCCGATGGCAAGATTCCCGTGCAAACGGCTGAGAACCTCTTCGGTGAAAATGTCTGCCACTAGGCCCATGTCTTTGTGCAAGTTCAGCGTAAGCCCATTTGATGTGGCAATGCCGGCTGATTCCTGCCCGCGATGCTGAAGCGCGTGCAGTCCGAGATAAGCAAGCGTCTCGGCTTCGGGATGCGAGTAGATGGCTACTACGCCACACTCGTCGCGAAATTTGTCGGATGTCATTTTTGTCATCGCAACCCCAAAAGCATAGATCCCTCGCGCTTCGCTCAGCCTCAGGATGAATCGATGTGAACGGATAAAGTCATCCAGATGACATCGTTGCTAAATCTGGCTCGGTGCTTAATGCCTTTTGCAGGGAGCCTTCATAGGCGCCGTGCAGCAAGGATACTGGAGCCGAAATTACAACTTTGTTATCTAGCTTGATCTCAAGAACGTCTGGAACGGTTTCGCCCAGCAGGTCCGCCTCGATTCCGTGCTTGGCTGCTATCTGTTTGATTGCGGAAACCAGGCTGGGGTCGCAGGAGATCACGATTCGGCTCGCATCTTCTCCAAAGAGAACACATACGGCGGTGAGATCGCTGGAAGAAAGCTCAATCTTCGCACCAACACCGTTTTGGAAGCAGCATTCCGAAAGTGCCACAGCCAGCCCGCCCTCCGAACAGTCGTGGGCTGAGTCGAGCACCCCGGCTTGGGCCAGTTCGAGCACAGTCTTTTGCAAGGCTGCTTCGCCCTTCAGTTCAAGCTGCGGAGGGTATCCCCAAAGCTCGCCCAGGATTTCTTTTGCATACTCTGAAGATCCGAACTCGAACGCGGCGTCGATCGCATCTCCGGGCTCAGATGCTCGCAGAAGCACTATCGCCCGCCCCGCTTCCCGGAAGTCAGGCCGCACTGCCTTTCGTTCGTCTTCGAGAATTCCGACTACACCGAGTACTGGCGTGGGATAAATTCCTTCGCCAAGCGTTTCGTTATAAAAGCTGACATTGCCACCGGTGATGGGAACATCAAGCTCTTCGCAGGCCCGTGTTATGCCGTCAATCACCTGCGAAAACTGCCACATAATGTGCGCCTTTTCCGGATTGCCGAAGTTCAGGCAATTGGTTGCGCCCACCGGCGTGGCGCCCGAACAGGCGACATTACGCGCAGCCTCTGCGACCGCGTGCATGGCGCCCAGGCGCGGATCGAGGTAGCACCAGCGCCCGTTGCCATCGAGCGCCATGGCCAGCCCGCGCTGCGAGCCCTTGATGCGAATCACGCCTGCGTCTCCTGCACCCGGCCCTTCTACCGTGTTGGTCTGCACCATGTGATCGTACTGTTGCCAGATCCAGCGCTTGCTGCAGATGTTGGGACTGGCGAGCAGGTTCTTCAAGTCCCCGGTAAGGTCCCGCGTCATGCCAAGTTGAATATGCTCCGGCACTTCGCGCGCAACAGGAGGCTCCCAGCGCTCGAGTGGACGCTTATACACCGGAGCATCGTCAGTCAACGCTTCATTCGGAATCTCGGCCACCACTTTGCCATGCTCAAGCACGCGCATGGTATTCTCCGGAATGACGCGGCCGATCTGGACGGCATCGAGTCCCCACTTCTGGAACACGCGCAACACTTCCTCTTCACGGCCTTTCTGCGCGACCAGCAGCATGCGTTCCTGGGACTCGCTCAGCATGATTTCGTAGGCCGACATGCCCGTCTCGCGCTGCGGAACCATGTCCATCTCGATCTCCAGGCCAACCCGGCCGCGCGCTCCCATTTCGCAGGTCGAACAAGTGAGGCCAGCCGCGCCCATATCCTGAATGCCCACCACCGCGCCGGTCTGCATGGCTTCCAGGCAAGCTTCGAGTAAGAGTTTCTCGAGAAATGGATCGCCCACCTGCACGTTGGGACGTTTCGCTTCCGACGCTTGGCTGAACTCTTCACTTGCCATGGTTGCGCCGTGAATGCCGTCCCGTCCGGTCTTGGCGCCCACGTAGATCACCGGATTGCCTTCGCCTGCCGCCTTCGCATAAAAAATCTGATCTTTGCGAACCAGGCCGAGCGCGAATGCATTCACCAGCGGATTGCCCGAGTAGCAGGGCTCGAATTTAGTTTCGCCGCCCAGATTCGGAACCCCGAAACAGTTTCCGTAAGAAGCAATACCGCCTACGACGCCTTCAAGAATGGAGTGATTGCGGTGAATTTCGGCAGGCGAGGTCGCGACATTGCTGTCCGCGTCGGCCAAGAATTTCCGACCCCCACGAGCTGAAATAGGCCCAAATCGTAAGGAATCCATTACTGCCACCGGGCGCGCGCCCATGGTGAAGATGTCGCGCAGGATGCCTCCTACGCCAGTGGTCGCGCCCTGAAATGGCTCAATGAACGACGGATGATTGTGCGATTCAATTTTGAAAGCGCAGGCCCAGCCGTCGCCGATATCGACAATGCCAGCGTTCTCGCCCGGGCCCTGCAGCACGCGGCGGCTACACGTGGGCAGGCGTTTCAGATGCACGCGCGACGACTTGTAGGAGCAGTGCTCACTCCACATCACGCTGAAAATGCCGAGTTCGGGGACTGTCGGTTCGCGACCGCCGAGCAGAGTTTTGATTTTTTCGAATTCGTCGAGGGTAAGGCCGTGCTCCCGGATCAACTCGGGAGTTATGCCCAGGGTCGCAGAAGTGGTCATGGGGAAACCCTATTTTCTCATTTACGCGTCCGCGTGGATAGCGGAAAGAGCGCTGCCAGCGCCGTCTTGTATCATTTTTTCTTATGAAGTCGATAATCGTGGGGACGGCCGGCCACATTGACCACGGAAAAACCGCTCTGGTCAAAGCGCTGACCGGAATCGATGCCGATCGCCTGGAGGAAGAAAAGCGCCGCGGAATCACGATTGATATTGGCTTTGCGCATCTCGACATGGACTCTCTGCGGGTTGGGTTCGTGGATGTTCCGGGTCACGAACGTTTTGTGCGCAACATGCTGGCCGGTGTGGGCGGAGTTGACATCGTGTTGCTGATGGTCGCCGCCGATGAATCAATCAAGCCGCAAACCCGCGAGCACTTTGACATCTGCCGCCTGCTCAACGTGCAGCACGGAATCACTGTGATCACGAAGTCAGATCTGGTGGACCGCGACACGCTGGAAGTTGTGCGCCTGGAGATTGAAGATTTTGTGCGCGGCTCTTTTCTGGATGCGCAACACTCGCCGATCATTCCGGTCAGCTCGCTGCACGGAAATGGGCTGGCAGAACTCAAGAACGCTCTCATCGCAGTCGCAGCCAGAGTCTCTGAGCGTGATTCCATCTCTCTTCCCCGCCTGCCGATTGATCGTGTATTCACTATGAGGGGCTTTGGGACAGTTGTCACGGGAACGCTGATTTCCGGAATCATAAAAAAAGAACAGGAACTGGAAATTCTGCCCGGCGGCAGGTGCGTGCGGGTGCGTGGCGTGCAGGTGCATGGGCAGGCCGCCCACGAAGCAGTAGCCGGTCAGCGCACGGCATTGAACATCGCCGGGGCGAGCACCGAGGACCTGCAGCGCGGGATGATGGCGATTCAACCAGCAACATTTAATGCAACCACCCGGATGGATGTTTCGCTGACGCTGCTGCCCTCAGCTAAGGCGCTGAAAAATGGCGCACGAGTGCACCTGCACGCGTACACCTCGGAAACTATCGCGACTATTACGCTGCATCATGGAAAGACAATTGAATCGGGGCAAACGGCTTTTGCTCGGCTGCGACTTGCCGAACCCTTGCCGCTGCTGCCAACTGACCGCTTCGTGCTCCGGCAATTCTCTCCGGTTGTTACCATCGGCGGCGGAATTGTTCTGGATGCCTCACCGATTCCCAAGATGAAGCCCGAAGCAGTACGGCACCTGCTAGAGGTCTCCCTCACCGGCGATGCGCAACAGATACTTAGCACGCGCATCGAACGTCGTTGGCAACAAGGGCTTTCGATCGATCAGGCGATAGCAGAAACGGGGTGGCGTCGCGAGCAGATTGAGAAACATCTCGCTGGGCTGCTGACTTCGGGCACCGTGGTGCGCACTGGCGACTTGTTGATTGACTCCGACACGGTGGCTGCGCTGAAAACGACAGTCGTTCATGCTGTTTCCGAATTTCACAAAACTGATCCCCTGCTGCCGGGCATCGGTAAAGAAAATCTGCGAGAGAAACTCGCGCTTACGCCGGAGGTGTTTGCGTACGTACTGGGGTCACTGGCTCAAGAAAAGAAGCTGCAGCAGATTGGCGAATCCATAAGCCTGCCCGGGCGCGGCGTGGTGATGAAAGATGAGGAAGCGGAGTCGAAGCAGATCATTGAGAGCGCTTTCGCATCCGCCGGACTGAAGGTTCCGGCGCTGAAGGAAGTTTTGGCCGGATTGAAAGTGGATAAGAATCGCGCCCAAAAGATCGTGACTCTTCTGCTACGTGACAAGACGCTGGTCAAGATTTCAGAGGATCTGGTTTTTCATCGCGATGCGCTGGTGGATCTGAGAACGCGCGTGACCAGCGAAAAATCACGTTCACCCAAGATGGATGTCGCCAGATTCAAAGACCTGGCCGGCGTGAGCCGTAAATACGCCATACCACTCCTTGAATACCTCGATCGCGAGCGGATCACCAAAAGAGTCGGCGACGAGCGGGTGATCCTGTAGCTAGATCTTCTCCTCCGTAAACTCCAATTCAATCCCCAGCGGATCAGTCACGCGGTTAGTGAGATTCACCAGGCCGGCCAACATGTGCAGATCCACAATCTCTCCATCGTTGAAATGCTTCTTGAGCTCTACGAAGTCCTGATCGTTCACCAGGTACGATTCGCGCGTCAGCTTCTCCGCATGACGCAGCGCCGCCTGTTCCTTGCCGCTAAGGCGTGAGTAGTCTCCATTCTTCAATGCTGCCCAGTCATCCGGCGCAAGCCCGGCCCGCTTCGACGAAGCGAGATGGTGCTGCATTCAATAATGGCAGCGGTTCAGCATGGACACGCGAATGTAAATCAGTTCGTAGAGTTTGTGGCCCAGCGACCGGCCCACGCTGGCATAGAACGGCAAAAACGTCTTTAGTATCTCGGGCCTTTGCGCGAGAGCCTTCTGTATGTTTCCCGGTTTGCCCTTCAGCTTCTGTTCATAAACTTCTTTTACTTCCGACGATGCCTGCTCCGGTTCAATGTATGCGACGCGTGCCATGTGCCCTCCGTAGAGCACCTATAATAAACTTCGCGATGCTAGCGCTCCGTCCCGCCACCGCAAATGACGTTCCCCTGCTGCGAACGCTGATTCACGAATTTGCCGGTTTTGAAAAACTTCCTGCCTCAATTACTGAAGAAATGCTGCTGCGCGACGGGTTCGCTGCAAACCCGAGGTTCCACGCTCTGATGCTGGAATGGGAGGGAGAGGCCGCCGGGTATGCCCTGTACTTCGATTACTACTCCAGTTTTGAAGGGCGGGCGATCTTTCTGGAAGACGTTTATGTTCGAGAAGGATTTCGCCGTCATGGAATCGGCCAGGCGGTTATTGTCTATCTCGCGCGGCTTGCGGAGGAACAGGATTGCTTCGCGGTACGCTGGCAGGTGCTCGATTGGAACCTGCAAGCAATTCAGTTTTACAAGAAACTGGGCGCCGAATTTTTAAACAGCTGGAAAACCGTGACCCTGGAAGGCAAAGCATTGCATGACCTTGCCGGAAGCACGAAATGAGTACAGGTATCCGCATTGTTGGCGCCGGACTCGCCGGGTCTGAGGCGGCGTGGCAATGCGCTCGGCGCGGCGTGGCGGTCGAGCTATTTGAAATGCGGCCCGTGCGCTCCACTCCCGCGCACCAGACTTCACACTTTGGGGAACTGGTGTGCTCAAACTCGCTGAAGTCGGATAGCGAGAATACTGCACCCTGGCTGTTGAAAGAAGAAATGCGGCGAGCAGGATCGCTGCTGCTGAGCATTGCGCGCGAATGTGCCGTTCCTGCCGGCCATGCATTGGCGGTAGATCGCGACCAGTTCGCCGCCCGCATTACAGAAGCCATCTCCCATGAGCCACTCATCAGCATCCGCCGAGAGGAAGTCGCGGAACTCAGCCAAGATCAGCTGACAATTATCGCCACCGGTCCGCTTACATCCGACGCGCTGTCGCAGGAAATTGCCCGCCTCGCCGGCTCCAGCCACTTGTATTTCTATGACTCCATCAGCCCGATCGTAGAAGCTGATTCCATCGACATGTCGCGCGTCTATCTTGCCGCGCGTTATGACAAGGGCACGGCCGACTACATCAACTGTCCAATGTCAAAGCAAGATTATGACCATTTCTATGACTCCCTGGTGCAGGCCCAGGCCGTGGAAGCGCATGACTGGGAGAAGCTCAACTATTTCGAAAGCTGCCTTCCCATCGAAGAGATCGCGCGCCGTGGGCGTGATACGTTGCGTTTCGGGCCCATGAAGCCGGTAGGTTTGAGAGATCCGGGGACCGGCAAGACTCCTTACGCCGTTGTGCAGCTTCGTCAGGAGAATCTGCGCGCCGATTCCTACAATCTGGTCGGCTTTCAGAACCACCTGAAGTTTGGCGAGCAGGCGCGAGTACTTCGGCTGATTCCCGGCCTCGAGAACGCGCGCTTTCTGCGGTACGGGCAGATTCACCGAAACACTTACATCAACGCGCCTTCTTTGCTGAATGAAACCTTACAGATGAAGGCCCATCCTAACGTGATCTTCGCCGGCCAGATCTGTGGCGTTGAAGGCTACGTTGAGTCCATCGCCACCGGACTGCTGGCGGGGCTAAACGCCGCGGCGCTTGCAGCGGATTCACAACCCTCTCCGCCGCCGCGCGCCAGCGCCTTCGGATCTCTCATTCACTACATTACGCACTCCGATCCCCGGAAGTTTCAGCCCGCAAACATCACCTTTGATTTGCTTCCCCCGCTGGCTAAAACAGTTCGCGACCGCAATGAAAGGCACCGCCTTCAATGTCATGCTGCGTTGCAATCTTTTGACCACTGGATGCGGCAAGTGGCACCCATTCCAACCGCCTGATCGAACTCTTTTTCGGCAACAAATCTTCACTTAGCTTCGTATCTATAACCGCCGGGCTTACGTTCATCACTGTCGGCCGTCAAAACTGCGATGGTTCTTCGTGACCTCATCACCGACGTCCTGCGCACGCTTTGGGCGCACAAGCTGCGGACATTCCTCACCATGTTCGGGATCGCGTGGGGCATCGTCTCGATCGTTCTTATGGTTGCGGCCGGTGAAGGCCTGCGCAAAGGCCAGGAGGACCAGGCGCGCAACTTAGGCAAAGACATCCTGATTGTGTTTCACGGGCGCACCAGCCTGCAGGCCGGCGGCACCAGGGCCGGTAAGGTTGTTCATTGGGAAGACACTGACGTCCAGGCGCTTCAGCAGGAAGCGGTCGATTGCGAGTACGCGCTGCCCGAACTTGAGCAGGAGACGGTTCGCGCTCACAGCAACTACAACAACGCGGCATTCACCGTTACCGGATCGTATCCGCAGTTCGCCTACATCCGCAGCCTGGATGTTGGGCAGGGCCGGTTTTACGACTGGGACGATATGCATGAATCCCGGCGCGTCGCTTTTCTCGGATCGGATGCCGCGAAGCAACTTTTCCCGGGCCGCAACGCTGTGGACGAAAACCTCTATCTCAACGATTTTCCTTACGTCGTGGTCGGCGTAATGAAGGAGAAGAAGCAGGATTCCAGCTACGACGGGTGGGATGTGCGCAAGGTTTTCGTCCCGTTTACCGCCATGCGGCGCGACTTTCCAGACAAACCTCCGGGCACGGCGCGCACATTTGATCAGCTTCTGGTCACCCCCAGGTCGGTATCGCAGCACGAAGCCTGCAAGCGCGAGCTACGCTCGGTCCTGGCACGGCTGCACCGCTACGATCCCACCGACAAAGAAGCCTGTCCTATATGGGACACGGTGCAGGAAGCCAAAGCCTTCGAGCAGATGACCAACGGAATGAAATATTTCCTGGGCGCAGTGGGTATCGTGACTCTGTTTCTGGGCGGCCTGGGCGTAATGAACGTAATGATGGTTGCGGTTCGAGAGCGCACCCGCGAGATCGGCGTGCGCAAAGCTTTGGGCGCGCCCGCGCACAGCATCCTGCGGCAGTTTTTCTTCGAGGCACTCATCATTGCATTCCTCAGTGGGGGCATCGGGCTCGGCATTGCTTACGGATTATGCGGTCTGGTGAACCTGCTGCCGATGCCTGATTTCTTTGCCGGCCTGATTGCAACCTGGAAGTCGGGAGTGTTTGCAACCGTGCTGCTTGGCACGATTGCCGTGCTCTCTGCGCTATATCCCGCGCGGCGCGCCGCCTCGATTGATCCAATTGAGGCTCTGCGCTACGAGGCTGGCGGATAGTTCCCATGCTGACTGAAATCATTCGCGAAGCCTGGATCGCTCTGAAGCGCAACACCACTCGCAGCGCTTTAACCATGCTCGGAATTGTCTGGGGTATTGCGACGGTAACGCTGCTGATTGCATATGGCAGCAGCTTTCGACAGATTTTGGTCGGCGGGTTCGACGCCTTTGGCAAAAGCGTGGTCATCTGCTGGCCCCAACAGACCAGCGAACAGCCCGGCGGACAGCGGGCTGGTAAGAAGGTCGTTTTGGAGCAGGCTGACCTTGATGCAGTAAAGGAAATGGCGCCGCTGGTGAAACATGCCTGCCGCGAAACTGTGAAGCGGCCGGGCATCGCCTACGGCGAACGCATGGTCGGAACGGCCGCCATCCGGGGTGTTTGCCCGGAATACGGAGAGATGCGTAACGAAGTTGCTGCGGAAGGGCGTTGGATCAATTCAGCCGATGAGGTCGAGCGTCGCCGGGTGGTTTTCCTGGGCGGAAGAATTCGGGAACAGTTGTTCAGCGGGAAGCCCGCGGTCGGTGAAACCGTTCTCATTGGAGGCGTGCGCTTTGAAGTAATTGGCGTGATGGCCCGCAAGATCCAGATGAGCAACTATTTCTCGAGCGATGACGAGTCGGCCTGGATACCTTTCAGCGCTGCCGGTGATGTCTGGGATACCAAGTATGCGCAGGTACTGGTTTTTGCGCCGCTCGCACCGCAGTTCGAAAAACGCGCCATGGACCAGGTGCTGGCCGCGATTGCGAACCGCCAGCAGTTTTCGCCGACCGATAAGAAGGCCATCATCATGTTTGGGCGTGATGAGTTTCGGCCAGTAATTGATGCCATCACAATCGGCTTGCAGGTGCTTCTAACTTTCATTGGCACGCTCACGCTCGGGATCGGCGCAGTGGGAGTGATGAACATTCAACTCGTCTCGGTGGATGAACGCGTCCGCGAAATCGGGCTGCGGCGCGCCCTGGGCGCGAAGAAGTGGCACATCCGGCTGCAGTTCCTGGCGGAGACGCTGTTCATCATGTTGCTGGGAGGTGCGATCGGAGTGTTGCTTTCTTATCTGGTCGCAGCTGCGGTGGGAACGCTGCCGCTGATGGGCCCCCTTTTCGAGGACGATTCGGGCAAAGCTGATATTCACCTGAAAATTTCCATGTTGACGGTAATGCTTTCAAGTTTCGTGCTGCTGGCAGTAGGTGTGGCCAGCGGTCTGGTACCGGCGTTGCGGGCTTCCAAGCTCGATCCGGTGGAAGCGCTTCGATATGAATGATTTCGTCGCGATTTCTGCGCTAGTTCTCAAGGGCAACCGCCTGATTGCATGATTTTGCGGTGGCTCTGAAGACGTGACCTGGCGCACAAAACTTGTCTCGTACACTTGCAAGCACCGTTGACGTTGCATTCAGTTAGCGATACCTTGCAGGCGAGGTGCGGTTTGCCCATTTCTGCCATTGACGCCCTGAGCTCTGCCTTCCAGCACACGAAAAGTACTCTGCTTCCTGTCCGGCTTGGACAGTGCGTAATGCGTTTTGTTCTGTTCGACGGCGTGCTGCAGAAGGAATGCCGCATTCGTGAGTCATGGGATCGCCGGCAACGGGTGGGCGTTCTTTATTTCTTGTGGCAAATTTTCATGTTCCTGATCGCGACAGCAGGAATTGCGATTCTGGTAGGAATACCCGCGGCTTTTGGATTAGCGGCGGGGTGGCTGCGTTATCCAAAACAACACCTGCTCCCCCTAATCCTGGGCGGCATAGTGCTGTTCTTCGTGGTACTTGCCTTCATCCTCAGCATGTATGTGGTTCGCGTTATCAGCAAGGATTTTGTGGTGCCCATCATGGCGCTCGAAGAGGTAACCGCTTTTGAGGGCTGGCGACGCATATGGCCGATGATTGAATCTGAGCGTGGCAGTTACGCCGGCTATCTTGGCATGAAGGTATTGATGGCGCTGGGCGCGGCGGTTGTACTGGGAATGATTTCTGCCATCGTAATTGTGATGATTGCCCTGCCCTTTGGTGGCATTGGAGCAATTATCTTGATTGCAGGAAAGACCGCGGGGCTTACCTGGAACGTTTACACAATTACTGTGGCAGCAATGTTTGGCATTGTGCTGGTGGCTTTTATTCTCTATGTAGTTTCTTTGGTCTCGGTACCGGCTATGGTTTTCTTCCCAGCCTATTCCATTTACTTTTTTGCATCGCGCTACTCGCCCCTGCATGCTTTGCTTCACCCGGCGCCGGTTGCGCCAGTTTCTCAAACTGTCTTGCCGCCGCCAGTGGCACCTCCTTTCTCGCCTCCTCCTGAGCCGATCGGCTGACGTTCATGGGCAGGAACCCTGTGCGAACTGCGGGTGTCCAATCTCTTCAGTATGCGCGCGTGCTCAAGGAGCACGATCATGGCAATGTCGGCAGGCGGCGATCCGTCCCGCCCGGAGATGAATGTAACTCCACTGATTGATGTTTTGCTGGTCCTGATAATCATCTTCATGGTGATCGTGGTAGAGCAGGGAAACAAAGGGATCACAGCGCAAATTCCTCAACCGGCGAAGGACGCGACCGAACCGGACAGAGAGCGCACTATCGTTGTGCAGCTGGTTTCAGTTCCAGGCCAGGACCAGCCTCCGGCACTGAAAATCAACCAGCAAACCGTGGGCTGGGGCAATTTGGGAAGCGAACTGCAGCGTGTGTTCGCCACCCGGGCCGAGAAAGTCGCATTGGTGCGCGGAGACCAGGACGTCAACTTCGAATATGTCGCTGACGTGATCGACACCGCCCGGCGTGCCGGGGTGGAGCGGGTGGGCCTGATGGGAAAGGATCAGTAATTATTTGCTGGCCCGCGTCTTGATCCAGATCGGCGCGCCAAAAAAGCCAAAGGCTCGCCTGATCTGGTTTTCGAGGAACCGCTGATAGGAAAAGTGGAGCTTCACGTTTCGGTCGGTGAAAAGAATAAAAGTAGGCGGAGCGACCGCGACCTGCGTGAGGTAATAAATCTTGACCCGCTGTCGCATGGGAACAGATGCGCGCTCAAAGTCCACCTCTTTCAGGAAGCGGTTCATTTCTGACGTAGAGATACGTTTCCGGCGTTCGACGGCAACCTGTTCGAGCGTTGTGAAAATTTTTTCTGTGCCTTTGCCGGTCTGAGCTGAGATGAACAACACCGGCGCGTAGCTGAGAAACTTCAGAGCGTAGCGGAGCCGTTGTTCATAGGCCTCGCGATCGGCCGGGCGGCGGCTATCCCGGATGCGCGCCGCTTTCGAGTGGCTGATCGCGCGCTTTTTGCCGCTTATCACCAGGTCCCATTTGTTAACCACAACGATGATCGACCGGCCACTCTCGTGCGCGTAGCCTGCGATGGCCGCATCCAGCTGGCTTACGCCTTCAGTCGCGTCAATCACCAGCAGCGCGATGTCCGCCGCTTCAAGATGTTTCCGGGCCATAACCACCGAAAGCTTTTCCGCCATCAGCTCGGTCTTGCCCTTGCGACGGATGCCGGCGGTGTCGATAAACCGAAAGCGGCGACCGTCGCGCTCCACCAGTTCATCCACAGCATCGCGCGTGGTGCCGGGTATGGGGGACACGATCGACCGGTCAGCGCCGGTCAGCTGATTCAGCAACGTCGATTTTCCTACGTTTGGATGTCCGATGATGGCGACTTTGATTTCGCGGGATTGCTCGGATTCCTCTCCATCCTCTTCGTCGCCCGGCACTGACGAAATCACCCGCAGCAACCCGTCCAGAAGGTCATCGATGCCGCGGCCGTGTTCTGCAGAAACCGGGAACAGCTTGCGTATTCCCAGCCGGTGAAAATCGTCGGCGTCAGACGAGTTCTTTTCGCTGTCTATTTTGTTTACGGCCACAAACAGCGGCTTTCCGGTGCGCTGCAGCAGGCGCGCCAGTTCAAGATCAGGTGCCGCGATTTCCGTGCGCCCATCCACGACCATCACGATGGCAGCGGCTTCATCCAGCGCCAACCGGGCCTGCCGGAAGATTTCAGAGGGAATCAACTCCCGGTCATCTGGGATGATTCCGCCAGTATCCACCAGCCGGAAGTGGCGTCCCCGCCACTCTGCATCGCCATACATACGATCACGGGTGATGCCAGGTTCGTCGCCCACAATCGCGCGCCGCGAACCCACGATCCGATTAAACAGGGTCGACTTGCCAACGTTCGGACGGCCAACAATTGCAATAATGGGAAGCTTTGCGATGCGCTGCTCCTGATGAATCAATGACGGTTTGCTGAGACTGAGTATTATAGAGACTCCGTGGCTTCTCCTTCTCAGCCCGCACCCGCGCCTGCAGCCAACATCTCTTTGCATCAGTTCTTTGGGCCGGGCGGGCTGCTCTCACGCACCCATCCGGCTTACGAATTTCGGCGCGGCCAATTGCAGATGGCGCAGGCAGTCGAGCAGGCGCTCAGCGAGCGTCACCACCTGATCGTGGAGGCCGGCACCGGCACCGGAAAGACGCTGGCCTATCTTGTTCCCGTAATTCGCTCCGCCAAGCGTGTGATTATTTCCACCGGAACAAAAAATCTTCAGGAACAGCTGTTTCGCAAAGACATTCCGTTTCTTGAGCAGGCGCTATTCCCTAATGGAGAGGGCAAGCTCAACGTCTGTTACATGAAAGGACGCGCCAATTACCTCTGCCGAAAGAAGCTTTACGATCTAACCGATCAACCGGTTTTGAGTGGTTTGGAAGAGATTGAGCACTATAGAGCGATCAGCAATTGGGAGAAGACCACCGAAACCGGCGATCGCGCTGAAATATCTTCCCTGCCGGAAGCCAGCGCGCTGTGGCACAAACTTGACGCCCGGGCTGACACCTGTCTCGGGCAGAAGTGCAGTGTCTGGGAAAAGTGCTTCATCACCGGGATGCGCCGCCGCGCTGCCGAGAGCGACATCATCATCGTCAATCATCACCTGTTCTTCGCCGATCTTGGCATCAAGCAGCAGGCCGAAGACGCGCCCGATGCCGGCATTCTGCCCGATGTGGGCGCGGTGATCTTTGACGAAGCCCACGAACTGGAAGACGTTGCCGGCAGCTACTTCGGGGTGAGCGTGAGCAACAACAGAGTCGAGGAACTGTGCCGCGACGTAGAGAGCTCGATGCAGCGCAATCGGCTGCTGTCGGCTTCAATTGCAAGTGCGGTGAAAAGCCTGCGCGACCGCGCCATGTTCTTTTTCGCTCTACTGCCTCAAGGCAATGGCCGGTTCGCATTCGATAACCGGCACGAATTTCTGGAAGAAAACGGTGATGAGTTTATCTCCCTGCAAAATTGCCTGCAGCGCCTGGGAGCCGAACTCGAAGGCTTGTCTTCGAAGCCCGAGGAAATCTTCAACTTTGGCCGCCGCACGCAGGAACTTCAGGTGCAACTCAGCTTTCTGCTGGAATCGGATGCCAAAAACACTGTTTTCTGGATCGAGCGCCGCCGCGGCGGGCGCGACAAGCAGAACGTTTTCCTGCAGGCCACTCCGATTGACGTTGCGCCCATCCTGAAGACTTGCCTGTTCGACCGGCTGGAAGCGGCAGTGCTGACCTCAGCCACGCTTGCCGTGGGCAGCGGATTCGAATATATGCGGCGACGGCTCGGCCTTGAATATGCCCGTGAGGCCGTGCTCCCTTCCCACTTCGATTATCAGAATCAGGCCGTGCTCTACGTCCCGCCTGACCTGCCCGACCCGCGCACACCGCAGTTCCATGCCAAAGCGGCCGACCGCATCCGTCAATTACTCGAAATTACCTGCGGGCGCGCGTTCGTGCTGTTTACCAGCTACGCGCAAATGAAAGAGATTTATGAGCGCCTGCTGGGAGAACTGGAATTCCCCATGCTTCTGCAGGGCGATGCTCCCAAAACCGCGCTGCTCGAAGAGTTTCGTCTGACACCCAATTCCGTGCTGTTCGCGACTTCTTCCTTCTGGCAGGGCGTGGACGTGCAAGGTGAGCAACTGAGCTGTGTGATTATCGATCGTTTACCCTTCGCGGTCCCGACCGATCCGGTGGTCTCTGCCCGTATTAAAGCCTTGAATGACGAAGGCGGGAACGCATTCTTTGACTACCAGGTGCCTGCCGCTGTCATCACCCTGAAGCAGGGTTTCGGGCGGCTGATCCGATCACTGCATGATCGCGGGCTGCTGGCCCTGCTGGACAATCGAATTTTGAAAAAGGCTTATGGGCGTGTGTTTATTGATAGTCTTCCAAATTACAAGCGGACTACCGACCTCGAGCAGGTTGAGCGATTCTTCGCGCCGCGCTGACAAGTGTTGATGCATCCCGATCGGAACAGCAGATTCCGCGCGGCGCTGGGTGGTGATACCGGCTGCAATAGCCGCTCGAAATGACCCGATTGCGGCGGCACGGGCTGTGATGCTGTATACCCGCAACGTCGAAAAACGGCTACTCGCGGTAAAATAGCACTGATCGCAGCCTGAACAGACATGTACGAAATCACTGTCGAAGATACGTTCGCCGCAGGCCATTATCTGCGCAATTACAAAGGCAAGTGCGAGAACCCGCACGGGCATAACTACAAGGTTCGCATCACGCTGGCTGGGCAAAAGCTCGATCAGGCGGGCCTGCTGGTGGACTTCAAAGATCTCCGCGAAGTCATGAAGCGCACCATCGACCGCCTGGACCACAAGATGATTAACGAAGTGGATCCGTTCACCGAGCTAAATCCATCGGCAGAGAACCTGGCCAAGTATTTCTATGACGAGACGACCGAAAAATTGGACCAGGCAACTGCCGGCCGTGTCCAGGTTAAGAACGTGACGATTTTTGAGACCGAAACCACAACTGCCACTTACGCCGGATAACCCAGTCCGGGAGCTGTTCTATGCAGATCACCGAAATCTACCGCTCGCTGCAGGGAGAGTCCACCTATGCGGGACTGCCCTGCGTTTTCGTGCGCCTGACCGGATGCAATCTGCGGTGCTCCTGGTGCGATAGCGAGTACGCGTTCTACGGCGGCCACAAGATGACCTCCGACGAGGTGATGGACGAAGTCTGGCGCCTAAGCCCGTCGGCCGGACTGGTTGAGATCACCGGCGGAGAGCCCATGCTGCAGGAACGTGAGCTTGTTCCGCTGATGCAGCGTTTGCTGAATGGCGGGTACACCGTAATGCTGGAAACCAGCGGCGAGCGCCCGCTCGCCCGCGTCCCACGTGAGGTGATTAAGATTGTGGATGTAAAGTGCCCTAACTCCGGAGAGCCCGATACATTCCACTATGAAAACCTCGAGGCTCTAGGACCAAGGGATGAAGTGAAATTCGTACTGAGCGACAGGGTGGATTATGAGTTCGCGCGCGATTTCGTTGTCCGGCACGGCCTGACGCGACGCGTAAACGCAGTTCTGTTCTCGCCCGCATTTGAAAAGAACGCCCGGGGCGCGCGTGACGCATCGCATTGCCTGCTCGATCCTCAGGAACTCTCCGGGTGGATGCTGTCAGACAACGTTCCCGCCCGCCTGGGCCTCCAAATCCATAAGTTCATATGGGACCCGGCAAAGAAGGCGGTCTGATACGACTTATGGCTGACGTCCAGGCAATCGTGCTGCTCAGTGGCGGAATGGACTCCTGTGTGTGCGCCACGCTGGCGGCAAAGCGCAAGAGAACTGCCGCTATTCATGTCAGCTATGGCCAGCGAACCGAAGCCAGGGAACGTAAAGCTTTTGAGCTGATCTGTGATCACCTGAGAATTACGCACCGGCTCGCCATAAGGAATGACGTTTTACGAAGCATCGGAGGTTCAGCTCTCACCGATCTGAACATTCAGGTGCCAGAGTCGGAACATATCGGAGTCGAGATACCCGTCACCTACGTGCCGTTTCGTAATGCCCATCTTCTGTCGGCCGCGGTCAGCTGGGCAGAAGTCATTGACGCACGGGAAATCTATATTGGGGCGGTCGAACAGGACAGCTCCGGATATCCCGACTGCCGGCCAGCGTACTATCGCGCATTCAATGAAGTCATCAAGACAGGCACTCGGGACGGAAACATTGAAATCATTACTCCCCTGATCGGCATGCGTAAATTTGAGATCGTACAGCTCGGCCTTGAACTGGGCGCGCCCCTCGATTTAACTTGGTCGTGTTACAGCCGTGAAAACAGGGCATGCGGCGTTTGTGACAGCTGTGTTTTGCGGCTCCGGGCATTCCAGGAAGCCGGAGCGGAGGACCCGATTCCTTACCAGCTTCCGGCGAAGGTATGATTTTTGAAGTGCAGAATCCAGGTTCAGCAGCACTACTGGCGGGAGGCCAACTATGAAACGAATTGCTGTAGTAGCAGTGCTGGCGTTGCTGGCGACGCTGTGCGTCCCAGCAGTATTTGCGCAGGCTACGGGGACAGTCAAGGGCGTCGCGAAGGATGCGCAGGGCAATCCTATCGCGGGAGCAACCGTGGAGTGGCACAACACCGACAACGGCCGCAAATACACGCTCAAGACCAACAAGAAGGGCGAGTACTTTTCGCTTGGCATCGAGCCCGGCAAGTACAAAGTCACTCTTTCCATGGACGGCAAGCAACTCGACACCGTGAACAATTTCCCGGTGCAGGTGGAAGACAACACGCTGGATTTCGACGAGAAGAAATCGCAGACCGAAGCTGCTCAGCAGCAGGGTATCTCTCCCGAGAAGCTGAAGCAGATGCAGGAGGCGGAAGCCAAGCAGAAGCAGGAAGGTAACACCGTCAAGACGCTTAACGAGAAACTGTCCGCAGCCAATACCGCGATGCAGGGTGGCGATTTTGACGCTGCCATCAACAGCTTGAACGAAGCCAACCAGATGGATCCCAGCCGAGACCTGCTGTGGGCCCGCCTCGGTGACGCGTATGTCGCGTCAGCGCCGAAGCAAACCGATGCCGCGGAAAAAACCCGCCGCTACGGTGAAGCTGTAACGGATTACCAGAAAGCAATCGAGCTGAAGCAGAAGGGGATGCAAAGCGGCACACCCAAACCCGACGATCCCAAAACACTGGCTGCCTACTACAACAACCTGGCCCAGGCGCAAGCCAAGTCGGGAAAGATTGACGAAGCCATCAAATCGTACGAGCAGGCCGCGCAACACAACCCGACTGGCGCGGCCCAGTACTATTACAACGAAGGCGCCGTCATGACCAATGCGGGTAAAGTGGATGAAGCCAACGCTGCTTTCGATAAGTCAATCGCCGCTGATCCCACCAAGGCCGACGCCTATTATCAGAAGGGTGTGAATCTGATCAACAAAGCAACCACCGACAAGAGCGGTAAAGTCATTCCTGCGCCCGGGACAGAAGAAGCCTTGAACAAGTATCTGGAGCTGCAACCGACCGGGCCCTACGCCGAAGGCGCAAAGAGCATGTTGCAATACATCGGAAGCAACATCGAGACCAGTTTCGGCAAGAAGAAATCGACCAAGAAGTAAGGGCAACTGGTGCTTACGAGGCGGCCGATGCGGCCGCCTCTGTTTTCTTGCTTTTCATCAACAACACCCAAGCTAGCGACAGCCGCCCTTGGCTGCGCAATCGATCGTGCGGCTCAGCTGCGGCCGGAAAACTCCGCTGACAGCCGCCATTACGAAGGTCTATGCACTTGTCGTTCTTTCTAGGAGAACGCCACTCCGTTCGCTAGAGTGAAGCTCGGAAGCCCTCCCCCCAAGTTTCATCTATGGCATCGCCTGGCGTCGCGCCCATTCAGATCACCATCGATCCGCCATCGGGTTCCGGCCCCACCGCCACCCATGCGCTGCTGGCGGCCATGCTGCATGCCAGCGAGAAGATCAGTGATTTGATTTTTTCACCCGGCCGTCCGCCGCAGGTAGAAATGCACGGTCAGCTGGTTCCGTTGCAGGGGCCGGGATTGCGCAATTTCACCGCCGACGACACACGCCGCATTGCCTCCGACCTGATCGGCAATAATAAGCTCGCGATCACGACACTGCGCGAACAGGGATCGTGTGACATTTCATTCGGGCTTCCCGGGCTGGCGCGTTTTCGGGTGAACGTATTTATTCAGCGCGGAAGCTGTGCGGTAGTAATGCGGGTAATTCCCACATCCGTGCCAGATTTCAACAGCCTCTCGCTTCCCGCATCTCTGGCCGATGTCGCAAACCTTCGGGACGGCATCGTTCTGGTCACCGGCGCCCGCGGATCAGGTAAGTCTTCCACTCTCGCCGCCTTGCTCGATCGCATCAACGAGCAGCATACCTGCCACATCATTACCATCGAAGATCCCATTGAGTTTCTGCACAATCACAAGCGCTCGACCATCCATCAGCGCGAGTTACACAGTGATGCGCCTAGCTTTGCTTTAGCTCTGAGAGCCGCTTTGCGGCAGGCTCCGCGCGTGATTCTGATCGGCGACCTGCGCGATCACGAAACCATGGAGATGGCCCTGGAAGCCGCCGAAACCGGGCACCTGGTGTTCTCGAGCCTGAATACGCCTAACACAGCCAAGAGCGTGGAGAAATTCGTGAGCTCTTTCGCTCCCTCAGAGCACTCATCTATTCGCGGGCGACTGGCGAAAGTCTTGCGCTACGCGATCTCGCAGCGTCTCATTCCGAAGCGTGACGGCGGCAGGATTCCAGTGTTCGAAATATTCCGCAATACCGCCCGCACCACAAATTACATCGAATGCTGCGATGCAAATAATGACGACCTGCAGTCAGTGATTAAGGACGGCGCGCAGGAGGGCATGCAAATCTTCGATGACGAAATCGCCAAACTTATTCGCGCCGGAGTGATCGACCTCGAAGTCGGCATGGTCCACGCCACCGATCCGCAGCAACTGCGCCAGGGATAGATCTTCTTCGGATTTCAAGGCGTGAACCATGAAGGTTTGCAGCAGGAATGTGAGTGAGGTTGGTGCAATCGCGATGTTGCGACAACTACCGACCTGATCGCTGCTGAACCGAGTGTTGCAATCGGGCGATTACACTCAACCAACCGGCCGCATTAATCAAGTCGGCAGGCTGCCAAGATTCATTTAAGCCCGTATAACTTCACGGCATTCTCACGCATCACCATGTTCGCGAGTTCGATCGCCCGTTCCCGGGTGATCTCCCCGTCATTCATCATTCCCGTCAGCGCTATCGCCAAAGCCTGGCGTCCTGTGGTGGCCGTCATGTAACCAATCTCTTCCCAGTTGATCTCGGGCGTGCCCGGAAACAGATCCGTCCCGAACATCACTTTCTCCGGATACCACTCGAGCCAGTCTCGAAGCACCGTGCTCAGCGCGTTTGTCGAAAGCATCCAATCCTGCTCTGAAAAATCGGCATAGACATTCGGCTTGCCCAACAGGAACGATGCAATTTTCGTGTACGGGCCTGCGCCGCCGTGAATCAATACAAAGTTCGTCTTACGCAAGCTCGAGTCATTCAGCACCGAGTCCAGCAGAACCGGATTGGAGCCTTCCAGATCGAAGTACCCGCCGCATCCCGCTCCGGTATGGATGTGAATTGGCAGCCCGAGCCGCCCTGCCTCGCGCGCAATCACTCGAAACAGATGATTCTGCAAGTTGATGTAATCGGGCTTAGCCGGCGCACCTTGCGCCGCGAACCGCTGGTATGTGGCGCGCGCGTCCTGCTCGTGCGGTTTGGCGAAGTTCAGCCATCGCAAGTACGCCGCTTCAAACTTGATCGCAACCGCGCCTGCCTTCTTTTGCCGTTCCAGTGTCGGCACGATCACCTGCGACACGTACGCATCCAGCGTCGCCGGACTTCCATTTACACCAGAGTCTCCCCGATACCGTTGCTGCAGCATCGCCTCGCGTGAGTAGAAAAACTTTCTATCCGGCGTGTCCACCATCGCCTGTGTGTCCAAAGGCAGCAGCAACGCATCATCAAACGGCACCCACAAAAACCGCTTCGGATCCAATCCCCGCCCCATCGCGATCCGGTTGGCCATCATGTACTCGATTCCAAGCTGATCGAGCACCCACGCCGGATACCGGTCGCCCTGCTCGTTAATGATCCGGCGTTTCGTCTCCAGCAACTCGGCCACGTGCGCCGGAGTCTTGTCCGAGTACTTGTAGCCATAAATTTTCTGCCAGGCTTCGAGAAACAGCGGGTTCTCCGGGCGCGCCATCACCGGATCATCCGAGGGCTCGACGTACCCGCCGCATGGGAGGGCGTCGTACTCCTCATCTTTCTCCCCCGCTCCCACCAGCTTCGGAACATGAGTATGATTATCTACAGCCTTAATTTTGTTGATTTCGGCCAGCAGGGCTGGATCGGCCGACTGCGCGGCACATACGCCGATTAAGAACAAAACGGTGGCGATAATTTTCATGCGCGAAAGACTACACGAGACAACCCGGACATGCACAGGGCATCAAGTCTCGGTTGCGCGCCTGAATCGCTTCGGTGCATCCTGTCATCTCAATTGAACTGGAGGACAAATAATGGCATTCGAATTACCACCCCTTCCGTATGACTATTCTGCTCTCGAACCCACCATCGATGCGCAGACCATGAAGTTGCATCACGACATGCATCATGGAGCTTATGTTAAGAATCTCAACGCCGCTCTCGATAAGTATTCGAATCTGCAATCCAAATCTGCCGAAGACCTGATTCGCGATCTCAATTCAATTCCTGAAGACATCCGGGCCACGGTTCGTAACAACGGCGGCGGACACGTGAACCACAGCATGTTCTGGAAAATCATGAAGCC
>QHZY01000182.1 GCA_003224855.1 Acidobacteriota bacterium
GATGAATTTCCTGCCCGACGTTTACGTTCTATGCGAAGTCTGCGGGGGGAAACGTTACAACCAGGAAACTTTGTCCGTCCGATACAAGGGGTGCTCGATCGCCGATCTGCTCGAAAGCTCGATCTCCGACGCGGTAAAAGTGCTTGAGAATATTCCGCAGATTCAGCAGAAGCTTCAGACCCTGGTCGATGTCGGGCTCGGCTACATTCACCTGGGGCAATCGGCCGTGACTCTCTCAGGAGGGGAAGCACAACGCATCAAGCTGGCTAGAGAGCTGAGCAAACGGCAGACCGGGCGAACTCTTTACCTTCTGGATGAACCGACCACCGGCCTGCACTTTGACGACGTCAAAAAGCTGCTCGATGTGCTGCACCGGCTGACCGACCTTGGCAACTCGATCATCATCATCGAGCACAATCTCGACGTCATTCGCAACGCCGACTGGATCATCGATCTCGGCCCGGAAGGCGGCGAAGAAGGCGGGCGCATCATCGCCCAGGGCACTCCTGAACAGGTGGCGCGCAACAAAAAGTCGTATACCGGGCAGGCGCTGGCCACATACTTTGAAGGACGAAGGGAGCGGGCCAGCTAGTGTCTGAAGGTTCTCATTTTCCGGCGGGAGATCCGAACAACTCACCCGCGCAAGAAGTCCTTCCTCCTGAGCCTCACATCGAGATCATCCCTCCGGTGTCGCGCGTCAACCGCAGCGGCGAAAATCCCGTCTGGACTGGATGGGATGTTGCTCTGCTGGCTCTCGTCACGCTGGGAACCATCTTGTTTTGCATCCTGTTCCTCACTTTCGCCGCGCAGAAGCTGCTGTTTCACAATTTGAGCTTCGCTGATATCGGCAAAATGCCCCTGCTCAGCGTTATCGCGCAAGGCATCGCATACACCGCGGTTCTGATCTACATGATTGTGTTGGTGGTGGCGGTTTATCACCAGAATTTCGAATCTGCTGTACGCTGGAACTGGCCCCGCCGCTGGCCGATTTTTATAGCCGGGGGTGCGCTTCTGGCGATGGCGCTGCAGGGCTTCGCACACTTCCTGCCGATTCCTACCGACATGCCGATTGATGAGTTCTTCAACACTCCGGCCGAAGCGTGGTCGCTCACCATTTTCGGCGTAACACTCGCTCCTCTGATCGAAGAATTGTTTTTTCGAGGATTTCTTTATCCAGTACTGGCGCGACGTCTGGGAGTAGTTCTCGCAATTATTCTCACCGCCGCCGGATTCGGCCTGATTCACGGCCCACAGCTGGGCCGGGCATGGGGTCCGGTGCTGGTCATATTTATAGTTGGCATCGCGCTCACGGTTACGCGAGCCGTGACCAAGTCGGTGGCGACAGGAATTCTTGTTCATATCGGATATAACGGCATGCTTTCTGCGCTGCTGTTCTGGGCCAGCGACGGCTTTCGCCACCTCGAACGGCTGCGCACCTAAATGCCCGCTTAGGGGCGGATCTCCGATCCGCCCTGTCGCGCGCAGCGCGAGCTGCATTAAAAGCCTTTGCTTGGTGCACCTTCGAGCCCTTGGTGGTCAATGCTCTCCGCTCTTGGCCGTCAGTTCCCGTGTTATCCTCCAACTTTCATGACTTCTCCGCGCCAGGAACTTCTGCGAATGCTCGCCAGTAAGTCTTTTCGGTTGGGCAAATTCAAGCTTTCTTCCGGTGCCAGCAGCGACTACTACATCGACTGCCGTACCACCACGCTCGACTCGCACGGCGCAAAATTGACCGGCCAGGTTTTTCTGGAGGAGATTCGCGCACACAAATGGAAAGCTCAGGCCATCGGCGGCCTGACCATGGGAGCCGATCCCATCGTGGTCTCTGTCACCGTCCAGAGTGGAGAACTGAATGGTTTCCTGGTGCGCAAAGCTGAAAAAGAGCATGGCACCGGACAACGCATCGAGGGGTTTCGGGAAAAGGACGCGCGGGTTGTGATCGTTGACGACGTTTGTACCACCGGTGCTTCCACCGTGGAGGCCATCGAAGCGGCCCGCGAATTCGGATTTCAGGTGGTCGGCGCCGTGTGCCTGGTGGAACGGCAAGAAGCCGGCGGGCGTAATTCGGTTCAGAAAGCTGCCGCCCCGGCGCCCTTTGTTGCTATCTTTTCCGCCAACGACATTCGCCAGGAGCATGCGCTGATGAACAACGACACTTCTCCCTCGCTCATGGCCTACGGATCAACCTGCGAGCTCTGCTCTCGTCCCGCTGTGATTCACCGGCCGCGTTTGCGCTGTGAAATACACAAGATCTGACGATGCCTGCCGAAATGCAGTCTCCAATCAAAGCTGTCATTCTGGATTATGGCGAGGTGCTCTGCCATGGTCCTGCGCCGCGTTACATCGAAGGCATGTCGGCAATCTTCAAGCTCAGTCCGCAAGCCTTTAGGGCAATTTACGACCGCCACCGGCTGCCCTATGATCGCAGCGACTACTCTCCCGAAGTTTACTGGTCAAAATTTGAGGAAGAGACGAATTTGAAGCTCACGGCCTCCCAGCTCCATCAGCTTCGCGAGTGGGACGTTGAAATGTGGAGCGACGTCGATCCCGCCATGCTGGCCTGGGTCGATACGCTTCGCGCGCACAAATTGAAGCTTGCGCTGCTTTCCAATATGCACGCAGACATGGCGCTTCATTTCCGCCGTCACTTCGATTGGGCCAACAAATTCGATACCGCGGTTCTTTCTGCTGAAATATGCTCGGTAAAGCCGGAGCCGGGAATTTACCTGCGCACAGTGGAAGCGCTGGGAGTTCGCCCCGGAGAGGCGTTGTTTAT
The DNA here is from genome assembly GCA_003224855.1 of Acidobacteriota bacterium. Classification (GTDB taxonomy): domain Bacteria; phylum Acidobacteriota; class Terriglobia; order Terriglobales; family Acidobacteriaceae; genus Gp1-AA142. The sequence goes on from QHZY01000182.1 coordinate 2,777, forward strand.
TGACGATCGCGAGCGCAACACCCGTGGCGCGGACCAGGTAGGAATCAAAGCCATTCGCTTCGAATCCATCGCGCAGCTCGCGCGAGAACTGGAGAGACTCGGCCTGCACATCCCTCCGCCGCTGATCAAGGAAACTTCTGCATGAGCGACGAGTTTACCTACGCCGAATCCGCGGCAGCTTTCATCCTGCGGCAAACTCCCCTGCGCCCGCGGATCGCGCTCGTGCTCGGTTCCGGCCTCGGCGGCTTCGCCGACGAACTGACCGAGTCGGTAAAGATTCCGTATGCCGAAATTCCCGGCTTCCCCAGCTCGACCGCTGTCGGTCACGCCGGGCGCCTGGTGATCGGCAACGCCGGTGACCTCCCGCTCGCCGCCATGCAGGGCCGCGTACATCTTTACGAAGGCTACTCGCCCACCCAGGTCACATTTCCCATGCGGGTGTTTGGCAGAATGGGGATCAAAGCTGCGATCCTCACCAACGCCGCCGGTGGAATCAACCGCGAGTACGGTCAGGGCGCACTGGTGGTCATGACGGATCACATCAATCTGCAAGGACAAAATCCCTTGGCTGGGCCGAATGATGACCGCTTCGGTCCGCGCTTTCCCGACATGACGCACGCATACTGCGACAAGTACCGCGAGATCACACTGCACGCCGCGCGTCGTCTCGGCAAACCGGTTCACCAAGGGGTCTATGCCGCGTTGCTCGGCCCTAACTACGAAACCCCCGCCGAGATCCGTTATCTGCGCGCCATTGGCGCCGATCTGGTTGGGATGTCCACCGTTCCTGAGGTCATCGCTGCCCGCCACATGGGAATCAAAGTGCTTGCCATCTCCTGCGTAACCAACATGGCAGCAGGAATTCTCGACCAGCCTATCAATCACGAAGAAGTTCTGGAAACCACCGCCCGCGTCCGCGGCGATTTCGTCGCCCTGCTGCGCGCCGTGCTCCCCGAAATCGCCAATGACGTCGCCTGATTTATTTCGCGGCCCGCCCGAATTACGAGCTTCACCGGCGGCTTCACTCCATATATCTGCGCAAAACTCTGCTGATTTACCGCCAGTCCCACTCGCCCACGCGAGTCGATGTACAACAGCGGCTTGCCCTCCGCCACATCGCTGAAGGTTTTGACGAACGGAATCGACATCTTTTCGGTCCCAATCTCCACTGCCACGCTCTGCCCGCGCGCAAATCCCAGCTTCAAGAACTCTTCCCCATCGATGTTCGTCACCAGGTTTCCAAACGGCCCATCGGTCGCGATGATCTCCCCTGTTAATCCGCTTTCATCTGCATGCGGCGCTTCCATCTTCAGCCTGATCAACTCACTCTTGTTTATCTCCGGCCCGACCTGCGTCCAATCTTCTCCCCGCGCCAGGTACGCGCCCACCGGAGAAAAAATATCCCGCCCATGAAAGGTCGAACTCAACGCTGCCCCGATCATCCAGCTTCGGTTGGTGATGTCCCGCACCGCCTCTATCCCGTCACGCTGTTCTATAAGCGTGATCAGTCCGTTGTCAGGCAGCACGAAATATTGCCCGCGTTTGGACTTCACCACCACCGCTTTGCGCGTACTCCCCACGCCGGGATCAATCACCACCACAAACACCGCGCCCGCCGGATAGTACGGCGCCGCTCCATATAGAAATCGCGCTCCATCCAGAATCGAAAACGGTGTGACCTGGTGTGTGAGGTCAACGATTCGTACTTCAGGGAATATGGAGTACATCACCCCGCGGCAAATCGCCACTGAATCATCAACTGCCCCGAAGTCCGTCATGAAGA
>QHZY01000183.1 GCA_003224855.1 Acidobacteriota bacterium
AGGAATGGTTGCTCGTAATCTTCGGGACCCAGTTGTAGCCAAAATCGTTTTCGGCTGTCGCGTTCTTGCCGTAGTACGCTTTCAGCAAGCTAATGAAGTAGGCTGGAAGATTATGCCAGAGACCAGTTGGCTTCGTGTGACGGGTCAAGTAATCGCGCAGCGTCGCTTCGCTGCCATCGCCGCACGGCATTGGCAGATAACCGGGCAAAATATCGTAGAGCGTCGGAATGTCGGTCGAACCTTGAATTGAGGCGTGACCACGCAGCGCAAGAATGCCGCCGCCCGGGCGACCGATATTGCCGAGCAAAAGTTGCAGGATCGACGCGGTTCGAATGATTTGAACGCCTTTTGAATGTTGCGTCCAACCGAGCGCATAACAGATAGCGGCGGTTTTTTCGGGACCTGATGCAGCAACCAACGCGTCCGCAACTTTGTGAAAAAGCGCCGGCGGAATACCGCAAATTTTCTCGACCATCTCCGGTGTGTAACGAGCGAAGTGGCGGCGTAGCGTTTGGAAAACGCACCGCGGATTTTGCAAGGTCAGATCGCGCTCGGGGAAACTAAGGCCGCCATCGCCTTTGTAGCGCCAGGTCTTCCTGTCGTAGCCGCATTGTTCCCCGTTCCAGCCGGAGAAAACGCCGGTCGCGCCTTCTTCCGCGTCGCGAAAATCTTCGCGCAGAATGCAGGACGCATTCGTGTAGTGGACGACATAATCGCGAAAGAATAGTTCGTTCTCGATAATATGCCTGACGAGCCCGCCAAGAAACGCAATGTCGCCGCCGGCGCGCATCGGCACCCAGATATCGGCCAGCGCGCTGGTGCGCGAAAATCTTGGATCGACATGGATTATAGTCGCGCCGCGCTCCTTCGCTTTCATAACCCAGCGGAAACCGACCGGGTGCGCTTCGGCCATGGAGGAGCCTTCAATTAAAATGCAATCGGCGTTGGCGAGATCTTGTTGCGCGGTCGTAGCTCCGCCCCGGCCGAAAGAGGTGCCCAGACCGGGCACCGTGCTGCTATGTCATATCCGCGCCTGGTTGGATATGCAGACCATTCCCAGGCCGAGAGTGAAGAGTTTTCTGATGAGATAATTTTCTTCGTTGTCGAGAGTGGCTCCGCCGAGGTGGCCAATAGCAGTGGTCTGCATCACCCACTCGCCATCTTTCTTTTCCTGGAAAGTGCGCTCGCGACTTTCCCACACACGGTCGGCCAACATGTCCATGGCGGTTTCAGCATCGAGCTCTTCCCATTCTGTGGAGTGTGGGCGGCGGTACTTCACTTTCTTCAATCGCGCCGAGTGAGTATGAAGCTCGTAGGTGGCGGCGCCCTTGGGGCAAAGATGTCCGCGCGAAATAGGCGACTTAGGGTCGCCTTCAATCGAGATCAGCTGGTTGTTTTTGTGAAACACCAGCTGGCCACAGCCCACCCCGCAATAAGGGCAGATTGAGGGCGTGACTTGCGCTCCCTCGTGCTTGGGACGCAAGTTACGCGTGTGCTCCGACATGACTTCAGGGCCAGTGCCGCGCGAGCCATTACGAATCTGTTGAATGAGGGGCCAGCGGGAAAGCAGATCAGTGAGCATGGGGATGATCCTGCTGCTGAGATGATTTTAACAGCTGGGGCGATGCCTTATGTCAAGGGGCCATGATGTCAAGGGTCATGATGTGAAGGGTCATCGGGAAGAGATGTTCCAATGAGAGAATACCCAGGTCTCGCAAAATCAGCGAAACCTGGGGCACCCGCCTAAGTGGACTTTGCCAATCCATACAGATATTCCACATGCGACATCACCGCGCCATCCATTCCCTGCACGCTGGGATTTGTGGACTCGATCACATAATACTCATCGGGCGCATGAGCGCCGCTGCCATGGCCCATGCCAAAGTGGCCGGCGGGGAGGCGAAGCGGGTCGTCGGTAAAGACGTAGCCAGGCCACGATCCGGCGCTGCGCGGCAGGATTATGGGATCAATTCCTTTGCTTTTATAGAATGCGACCTGCGAACGAATCAGCGGCGAGTCCGCGGACGTGCTGTTGGGATCGTATCCGCCTGTCATGTTCACTTCAATGTCGCCGAAGCCATGTTTCGCGAGATGGTTCTTTAGCGCGGCGTAAGCTTCCTCGGCTTTCATATCGGGCACCAGGCGAAGATCGAGTTTGGCCACGGCGCGATGAGGCAGGATAGTCTTACCGCCAGGCCCGGTGTAGCCGCCGACCAGACCTTCAATGTTCACCGTCGGGCGCGACTGCAGGAGCTCCAGAGCCTGCTCATAATTGACATCATGCAGCCAGTGCTCGACACCGAGTTGCTTCTTGGCGACGTTCTCGTCCAGCCGGCGAGCCGCTTCAGCGATCATCTTCTTTTCTCCCGGCGAGATCGGGCGCGCTTTGTCGGCAAAGCCTTCGATCGCAGGCGTGTTGCCGTCGGCTGAAACCAGGGTGGTGAGCGCTTCGACCAGGTGCCACGCAGGGCTGTCGAGCATGGCCTTGGTGCTGGAGTGAACGTCTTTACGCGGCCCGCGTCCCCACTTTTCGCCGCTCGAAACCAGTTCGACTTCAATGACGCCCTTTGCTCCCAGCGTCATGGTGACTTTGCCATCCAGGTCCTGCTCGGCGGAGGGCATATAAACACCGCTGCACTTGCGCAACGCGGCGAGGACCTCTGGCTTGCGAACGACCTGCGGAAAATGTGGCGAGCCAATTTCCTCTTCGCCTTCCGCGACCAGAACCAAATTGACCGGGAGCTTGCGACCGGCACCCCGTATGGCATGCAGGGCTGCGATGAAAGATGATTCCGGGCCTTTCTGGTTTACCGCACCGCGGCCCACAATGCATTTGCCGACGCCCGGTTTGTCCACGAGCCTGGCTTCAAAGGGCGGGGAAGACCACTCGGCCGGATCGGCCTGCTTCACGTCATACATGAAATACATGCCAACGGTGCGCGGAGCGCCGGCATCGAGTGTGGCAAAGATGCCCGGCTGGCCGTCAGTAGGGACCTTGGTTACATCTCCGAAGCCGGCATCGCGGAGCATGCGCATGGTGAGTTCGCATCCTTCGTCCATTCCCCGCTTCTCTGCGGCGATAGAAGGCTGGCGAATCCACTCTTGCAGGCGCTGCACTGATTCCTGGTGACGTTTCTCAATTTCTTTCTGAATGGCCGCCATCTCTGGCGTGGCCTGCTCTGAAAGTGAGGTTTTGGAAAGCGCGAGACTTGCGGCTCCGGCCGCGGCAGTTTGGAGAAAGCTTCGACGGTCCATGGGCTGGGAGGATAAAACTACCGGGAGTTTAATGTAAAGAGGCGTGCCTTTCGTACCGGAACCGGCGACCCGAAAGTTTTACAAACCAACCATCGGCGGTGCGTGAATTGGGCTATGCTGGTGCCAGTGTTGGGGAGGTTTCGTCATGAAGCGTTTTTTGATTTTATTTACTCTACTTTCCGCGTTCAGCTTGCATGCCTTGGCGCAAGAGGCCAGCCCTGATGCACCGGCGACCAAGGAAGATGTTCAGAACTATCTGGATGCCATGCACTCTGACGAAATGATGATACAGATGATGGATGCCATGGCGAATCCGCTGCATAAAATGGTCCACGAGCAATATCTGAAAGACCAGGACAAGCTTCCTCCCGACTTCGAACAGCGAATGAACAAGCTCATGGATGACATGCTGAAGGGTATGCCGCTGAAAGAAATAATGCAGGTGACTGTCCCTACCTACCAGAAGCATTTCACCAAGGGCGAGCTACAGGCGCTGACACAGTTCTACTCGACGCCGACCGGGCAGAAGATTCTGAAAGAAATGCCCGCCATCATGGCTGAGGCCATGGAGGCCATGACCCCGATCATGATCAAAAACATGGAGCAGATGAAGACAAGCCTTGAGCAGCAGGTAGCGGAGATGCTGAGGGAATCACGCACACAGAATTCGCATAAATCTGATGTGACCAGGGACTAATTCGGATGGAACCCCAGGACTCGCAAAAGAAAGCGAGACCCGGGAACCCATACGAACCGAAAAAAAGTCAGGCAGAGCGCTTGACCTCGGTGCCTTCCGGAACCGGTTCCTGCACGGCTCCTTCACGATCGCTGGCGACCGGAGCCTTTTCCATCATCTCCTTATGAGCGTTGCGACCCATCATCTTCTCGGCCATGCCAGGGGCGACTTGATGGGCAAAGATGGAAAGTTTGGCCGCGGTGCCGACGGAGATTTCGTCCTCGGGATCGGTTGCCATGCGCACGATTGCGTCCACCACCTTTACCGGCTCGTAAACCGGAGGGATCGGAACAACTTCGTGCCCGGTATAGTTTGAGGCGTGATCAAAAAACGGAGTATCGAACGAGGTGGGCATCACTGTGCAGACGCGGATGGTATCGAGGTTGTTCTCTCGCAGTTCCTGGCGGAGAACCGCGCTTAAGCCGACGACCCCATGTTTCGCAGCCGCGTAGGAGGCGTAGTAGGGCGATGGCACTTTACCAAGGACGGAAGCGATGTTGATGAGCGTGCCATATTCCTGAGCTCGAAACTGGCGCATCGCGTAGTAACTGCCATAGAGCACGCCCAGCAGGTCGGTTTCGATGACTTTTACGTGGTCGGCTAACGGAACTTCTTCGAAGCGGC
>QHZY01000002.1 GCA_003224855.1 Acidobacteriota bacterium
GGAATCCGCCATCTATCCCGGGCCGTACGAATGGTTTGAAAACAACATCCGCCGCTACGGGTTTCACGGCATCAATCACCAGTATTGCGCAGGGCGCGCAGCACAACTGCTGAAGAAAGATTTGCAGTCACTCAAAATTGTGAGTTGCCACCTGGGAAATGGGTGCTCCGTGACAGCGGTGGAGAGCGGCAGAAGCGTTGATACTACGATGGGGTTCACTCCGCTCGACGGAATAATGATGGGAACACGCTCCGGATCAGTGGATCCAGGTATCTTGATTCATCTGATGCGGCGGCGCCAGCTTGATTCCCAGCAGATCGATCGAATACTTAATCACGAGTCCGGCTTGCTGGGAATTTCCGGGATCTCCAGCGACATGCGCGAAATGCTAAAAGCTGTGAAGCAGGGCAACCAGAGAGCAAAGCTGGCGTTTGACATCTATGTGCATCGACTGCGCGCTGCTATCGGCTCGATGGCGGCTGCCATGGGCGGAATGGATGCGCTGATTTTCACCGCCGGAATAGGTGAAAACTCGCCCCAGGTGCGGGCAGCGACTTGTGAGCGGCTGGGATTTCTCGGAATTGAGCTCGACCAGCACGCGAATGCAAATCCGCAGCTCGACGCCGATATTTCAACTCAGCAGTCTCGAGTCCGCGTATGGGTGATTCGGGCAGAGGAAGACTGGACGATCGCTACCGAGTGCTGGAAGATGGTGCGTGCTGGATTGGTTGGGAAATCTTGAGTTCTAAGGTCATCGCGCTTTGCCATCAGTCGAATCTGGGCGGAACAATGCATGCTGGAGTTTTACCCATGTCTATTTGGCCCGCCACGGCAAGACGGCCAGGACAATTCCCGGCCAGCAGACGGGGCTGACCGATTTGCCGCTGACTACAGCAATAATCTCGAGGATTCGAAAGCGATTTGTACCGAGACCCCTGAGCGTGGGCGCAGAAAGCGATTCTCAATGCAGCCAGCTCCGGCAACTTTTCAAGCGAGCGCACGATTCAACAATACGCGACTGAAGTCTGGAAGGCGGAACCATGTCCCATACCGTAGAAGCTCAGGCAGGCCCCACGCTTTCTCCGTTTGCCGGCAAACCTGCGACTAAGGAGATGCTGGTTGATGTAGCGGAGCTGGAATCGGAGTACTACCAACGCAAGCCCGATGTCAGCGACCCAACTCAACTGGTCGCATTCGGCACCAGCGGTCATCGCGGGTCCTCGTTGAAAGGCGCCTTCAATCAGGCCCACATCCTCGCCATCACGCAGGCGATCTGCGAATATCGCCGCGGAAAAGGGATTGACGGACCTTTGTATATGGGCAAAGACACGCACGCTTTGTCGGCACCGGCGCAGCGCACCGCACTCGAGGTGCTTGCAGCCAACGGAGTGGAAACCATTATTCAGGAGAAAGACGGTGTCACCCCGACTCCAGTAATCTCGCGCGCAATTCTGGTTTACAACCGTGGACGGAAAGAGCACCTCGCCGATGGCATCGTCATTACTCCTTCCCACAATCCGCCTGCAGATGGCGGTTTCAAATACAATCCGCCGAATGGCGGCCCCGCCGACACCGACATTACCGCCTGGGTCCAAGATCGTGCCAATGAATTGATGCGAGCCGGCAACCGCGATGTAAAGCGCACTTCTTACGAAAAAGCCTTTCGAGCCACTACAACTCACCAGGAAAATTTTGTTTTGCCTTATGTGCGCGATTTGAAGAATGTAGTGGATGTCGAAGCCATTCGCGGCGCGCAGCTCAAGTTGGGTGTGGATCCTCTCGGAGGAGCAGCGCTTCCCTACTGGGAACCGATCAACGCCATTTACGGATTGCAGATTACGGTCACAAATATGGTGATTGATCCGACATTTTCCTTCATGACGGTGGACCATGACGGCAAGATCCGTATGGACTGTTCGAGCCCTTATGCGATGGCAAGACTGGTCGGCCTGAAGGACAAATATCACGTCGCGTTCGCGAACGACACAGATTCCGATCGGCATGGGATCGTTACTCCCACGGCGGGCCTGATGAATCCGAACCATTATCTGGCAGTAGCAATCCAATATTTGCTTAGCCATCGCCCGCAATGGCGTCACGACTCGGCAGTGGGCAAGACGCTGGTAAGCAGCAGCATGATTGATCGCGTGGTGAACAAACTCGGACGCAAGTTATCGGAAACACCGGTTGGCTTTAAATGGTTCGTTTCCGGCCTGGTGGACGGCTCATTCTGCTTTGGTGGGGAAGAGAGTGCAGGAGCGAGCTTCCTTCGCCTGGATGGGACGGTGTGGACCACGGATAAAGACGGGCTGATCATGGACCTGCTGGCCGCGGAGATCACTGCGCGCACCGGCAAAGATCCGGGCGAGCATTATCGCGAGCTGACCTCGGAATTCGGCTCCCCTTCTTACACCCGAATCGATGCACCTGCAACTCCGGAACAGAAAGCTCAGTTGCAAAAACTTTCGCCGGAAGCGGTAAAAGAGTCCGAATTGGCAGGCGAGCCCATTAGAGCCAAATTGACGAAGGCGCCGGGCAATCACGCCCCGATCGGTGGGCTGAAGGTAGTGGCGGAAAGCGGCTGGTTTGCCGCGAGGCCATCCGGCACGGAGAACATTTATAAAATTTATGCGGAGAGCTTCCAGGGCGAGTCGCACCTTCAGGCGATCGTGAAAGAGGCGCAACAGATCGTGGACAACGCGCTGGAGGCGCGAGCATAAGCATGCGGAGCGTCTGCCGGCGCGCGTGGATGTACTCCTCCGCCTGTAACTGGTTTCATGTCAGCCTGGCGGATTTGAATCAGTACGTAGTCTTTTGAGAAAAAATGCTGTTCTTCGAGACGGCCAAAAACGTTCTTTTGGTGATAAGCGCGCTCTTCCCGATCGTAGACCCGATCGGTGGAGCGCCGGTCTTTCTTTCTCTCACCCTGAGCTATGACCGCGAAACCAGAAGACTTCTTGCCCGCCGCATTGCGATCAATAGCTTCGTGTTGATGGTTGCGTCTTTCGCAGTCGGATCGCACGTGCTGTCGTTTTTTGGGATTTCGATCCCGGTGGTGCAAGTGGGCGGCGGCATGATGGTGACCGCAGCAGGCTGGACGTTACTGAAGCAGAAGGATCAGAACGATCGAGATGCAGTCGGGCGTACGGTCAGCCGAACCGACATCTTCCACGATGCGTTCTATCCTCTGACCCTGCCCCTGACCGTCGGTCCGGGCTCAATCTCAGTTGCCATTACACTGGGCGCAAATGAACCGCACCACCTGACAGCAGGATTGCTCGCCATTCTTGCAGCAGTGATCGGGTCAGCTTTTGTGGCGGCAACCATTTACCTCAGTTATGCCTTTGCTGATCGCCTGGCCGTTGTGCTCGGCACGACAGGAACCAACGTGATCGTAAAACTTACTTCTTTTTTACTGGTCTGCATTGGAGTACAGATTGTGTGGAACGGCCTAAGCCAGCTACTTCTGTCACTGCCGATTTCATCTGTGCCGTGAAACACAAGGCCGATCGAGAGTCGGGGGTTAGAGAGCGATGGTCATAGCGACGCGATGAACATGCAGATCTCAGTCGGGTGAGCAGATTTGTGCGTCATGCCATGCCTGGCGCTGTTGGCAGGCTATTCATGTAAGCCATGAGCAGGACTTCTTGCAGTGTCAGCCGCTTGCAGTTGATACGCCACATAAATCACTTCCACTTACATAAACACTTGTCCGAGGTGGAAGTTTCTCTTACCGCGAACCGGAACTACCCCTGAGAGATTTGACAGGCAAGCGCAATGGACACGTGCCGGCTCTTAATGTGCTATCGCAGCCGGAAAAAGCTCTTTTGCAAGCTGATCGGAAAGCCTTGGTTCCAGACTCTCGGTAATGATCACCAGATCGTCGTCAGAAACCATAAAGACGGGGCCTTCTTCTGTAGTCCAAACGCGTTTTGTTTGGGAGCTCGGACTGGTCTCCTGCGCCTTGTTGTAACGCTTGGGAAGGTACCCGGCGTAGGTGTCCGCGAACCGTTTTGCACTCGCGGAATCGGACCAGCGCGACACATATAGAAGGCCCAAAGGAGCGGCGTCCTTCCCTTTCGGTCGCACCGCGTAGTAATACCCGCCGCGCCAGTGCGTACACAAATCCCCCGCAGTCTTTTCATCCGAGTATTGCTCAATAATCACTTCTGTATCGAACTCACCCACCGACCCGGCGTCGAACACCTCGTAGTCCTTGAAGTCATGGAGAAAGTCAGGTAGCGGCATGGCCGCCAGGCGCTCGTTCGCGAGATAGACCTCAGGCTGCATGATCTGACGAGAGGTCGTTGGGGGTGCGTCGAGCAGGCCTGAGTAAGCCCTCTGCTTGCCGCTTTTGGTCAGGACTTGGGCAACAAACTCTGTGCCGTAACGGTAGGGGAACGTAAGAGCAGACCTGAGGTAAAGCGGCGAGCTGTTGAACTGCGGCGAGCCGGAAGTGGCGGCAACAATACTGTCTTTCAGTTGCGAGAGCAGCTGCGGAGCTTTCTCGATGGAAACCCCCATCGGTTGCAGCATGTAATCCATCAGCACTACCATGGCCTGGCCTTCCACCACCGCCTGCCGGGCGGTGCTCAGCTCGTCGGCTTCCAGATCAGCGATGGTGATGGTGTTCTTTTCTGCCATATCGGCGTTGCCGGCCTTCATAAACTTTTCGAGATCAAAGGATTGGTCCTGCAGAGCGTGAGTGAGCTCATGCGCGAGCACCGGCTTCTGCTGTTCTGGGGTTACCCAGTCAAGCAAATTGACGGTTTTGGTCTTGGGGTCGTAGTAGCCGGCAACCTGTTCTTTGAGCAGCGCGACCAGAAACTTGCTGAGGTCGAAATCGCGCGGAAGCAGTCCGAATTTCTTGAGCACCAGCTCGGAGCGGCGAAGGCGCTTGGCGTCTTCATCTTCGGTGGTGTGCTTCATCACGAAGCTTTCGACCTGGTCGCGATTGACCAGCTTGCGCTTGACCTCATGCTTGATGGGAAGGCCGGTGTCCTGGCTGGAGAAGTGCAGTATGTCGTCGACCGATCGAAAGAGCTCTTCTGCCTGTTGTGGGGAAATCTTCTGAGCGTCAGCGCTCGGCGAAGGTGTGGGCCTGGGAGACCCGGTTTGCGCGGCCGCCGCCAGAGTCAACAGCAAGCAGCTAAAAAAGCACTTCAGCCTCATCATCCAATGAACATACCGAGCTTTGTGATGGCCAGACAAGAACCAGCTGGATGCGCCTGATTCATTGTGAGTCTCGAATCGGAATTTGACATGATTTTCAAAGAAGGCAGAGTGATTCACGGTTACAATGAGAGGAGAGTTTTCACAGGATTCCCACAGGTTTTGACAACCTTACAAAGAATCGTTTTGGGCAGCTGCGGGATGATCGTCTGCCTTTGCGGAGTCTGCGCTTTCGGAGCTGATGTTCGCGACCTGGCTCGGCAAGTCGATGAACACTATAACCAGTTGCGGTCGCTGAAGGCCGACTTTACAGAGATTTACAGCGGCACCGGCGCCGAGCGCACGGAATCCGGGACGCTCTGGCTGAAAAAACCGGGCAAGATGCGCTGGGAATACCGTTCTCCGAAAGAGAAACTGTTTTTGAGCGATGGTAAACAGGCGTGGTTTTACGTCCCGGGCGATGCGCGTGTGCAGAAGATTCCGTTGAAAAAGCTGGATGATGTTCGCTCGCCGCTGGCGTTCTTGTTAGGCAAAACGAAGCTGGAAAAGGAGTTAGATGGCTTGTCCATGGCTCCCGACATCAAGCCCTCAGTGCCCGGCAACAGCGTGCTGCGGGGCGTTCCGAAATTCATGGCGGACCGGGTGAATGAGGTGGTGCTCGAGGTCAATCCGCAAAACGAAATTGCGCGCATCATAATTGACGAGACCGACGGTTCGGTGACCGAGTATCGATTCACTGACCAGCGAGAAAATGCCGAAGTGCCAGATAACAGTTTTCGCTTCGCGGCACCCGCTGGCGTGGAAGTGGTGGAAGGCGACCTGGGGCCGTAGGCGGCTTTATTTTCAGCAACTTTGAAGAAGTTACCAAGGGTATGTCGCGGATTCCGGCAGCAACATATACGGCTAAGAGGTAAAGCATTCCGGTGCTAGACTTGAAGCGCCGGGGAGCAGATTGGAATGGCAGAGTTTCTGGTAAAAATCGCGGATGAGCGCGGGAACCTGGCGCAACAGGTTGAGCACGGCTACTCCGAAACCGAAGTGCGCGACCGCTTTGCCCAGCAGGGCTACCTGGTCTACTGGGTCAAGCCGCGAACTGTTCTTTCCGGCGGCGCGCTCCGTGGTCGGAAGGTAAGGCAGAGCCAGTTTGTAATCTTCAATCAGCAGTTTCTGACCCTGATCAAGGCCGGGCTGCCCATCCTTAATTCGCTCGACCTTCTGATTAAACGCCAGAGAGACAAGAACTTACAGCAATTGCTTCAGAACGTGCGCGAACGAGTAAAAGGCGGAGAACTGCTTTCGGACGCATTTGCCGCGCAACATGTTTTTCCGAAGATTTATACGACCACGCTTCTGGCCGGCGAGAAAAGCGGCAACATGGAAGAGGTGCTTAGCCGCTACATTGCATTTCAACGTCTGGCACTGACGTTCAAGAAAAAGCTGGCGGTTTCGCTGGTATACCCGGCATTACTGGTTTCAATGGTTATATTGATGCTGGTATTTCTGATCACCTACGTCGTGCCGCAGTTTGCCAAGCTGTTTGAGAACCTGAACGCCCAGTTACCGGCGATTACAGTGTTCATGCTAGCGGTGGGCACACATGCACAAGCCTATGGGCCTTACCTTCTGGTGGCAGGGGTGGTGGCAGTAATCTTGTTCTGGAGATGGAAAGCCAGCGATCATGGTGCGCAGGCGTTTGATGCGGTGATGTTGAAGCTGCCGGTGATGGGTGATATCTGGCTGAAATATCAGGTGGCCAGCTTCAGTCGCATGCTTTCAACCCTGCTGGCAGGCGGGTTACCGCTGGTTCCGTCGCTTGAGACCGCCGGGGCTTCGATGAGCAGTCGGAGCATTTTGAACGGCGTGGTGGAAACCGCGGTGCGGGTACGGGAGGGGCAGACGCTCTCCGGCAGCCTGGAAAAGCAGAAGATGTTCCCCGACCTGGCGGTGGAGATGATTGAAGTGGGCGAGTCCACAGGCGCATTGCCGGCCATGTTGAACTCAGTGGCGGAGTTCTATGAGGAGGACGTGCAGACTGCGCTGGGCGCGGCCATGGCGCTGATCGAGCCGGTGATTCTGATCGTGATGGCAGTGTTTGTAGGCGGAGTACTGATTTCGCTTTATTTGCCGATCTTTTCCTTGGGCTCGGGCATTCACTAAGGACTTACGTCCGACAAGGCAGAATTGGAAATGGCTGGAATGGCAGAAAAGAAAACAGTTATTGCGAATGGGCCGAATGGCGGCAACGGCGCACCGATCATTCCAGCGGTAGCACGCGTGGACGATCTGGAGCGCGCGAAAGATGTGGCACGCCGCTATCGCTGCGAATTCGTCGACTTGCACAATTTCCAGCTGCAGCACGATCTGTTCAAAAAGATTCCGGTGGACCTGATGTTCCGCTACAACTTCATCCCGCTGGATGAGAGCGCGGACGGACGGCTGGCCATCGCCATCGCCGATCCCAGCCAGCTGATGATGATCGACGAAATCAGTCTGCTGCTCGGCAAACGCATTCTTACCAAGGTTTCCACCCTCAGCCAGATAAGCGAAATCCTCAAAAAGACCGAGCAATCGAAACGAGTTCTGGAGGAAGCCAGCGAAGGCTTTACGCTTTCGGTGGTGCGAGAGGATGAGGCAGGCGGGGAAGAAAGTATTTCAATCGACCGCCTGACCGCGCAGGGCGACATGAGCCCGATCATCCGCCTGGTCGATACTACAATTTTCACTGCCCTGCAGCGGCGGGCCAGCGACATTCACATCGAGACCCACGACGACTCGGTCTGCATCAAGTTCCGCATTGATGGTGTTCTGACCCAGGCCATGCCTCCCATTGCTAAAGAACATCATTCCACCATCATTTCGCGCATCAAGGTAATGAGTGAACTGGACATCTCCGAGCGTCGCGTACCGCAGGACGGTCGCTTCCGGGTGAAGTACGGAAACCCTGAACGCCCGATTGATTTCCGCGTTTCCATCATGCCTTCCATTCACGGCGAAGATGCGGTGCTGCGCGTGCTCGACAAAGAGTCGATGAGCGAGAAGTTTCACAAGCTCACCCTTGATGTCGTGGGATTTGATGAGGAAGACCTGCGCAAGTTCCGGCGCTACATCTCCGAACCATACGGGATGGTGCTGGTCACAGGACCGACCGGCAGCGGCAAGACCACCACGCTCTATGCCGGCGTGAGTGAGATTAAAACCGACGAAGACAAGATCATCACCATTGAAGATCCGGTTGAATACCAGATTCGGGGCATCACCCAAATTCCGGTAAATGAAAAGAAGGGCCTGACCTTTGCCCGCGGGTTGCGTTCCATTCTGCGCCATGATCCTGACAAGATCATGGTGGGCGAAATCCGCGACACCGAAACCGCGCAGATCGCCATTCAATCTGCTCTGACCGGCCACCTGGTATTTACCACTGTGCACGCGAATAACGTGGTCGATGTGATTGGACGCTTCCTGAACATGGGAGTGGAGCCGTACAACTTCGTTTCAGCACTTAACTGCATTCTCGCGCAGCGACTGGTGCGCCTGATCTGCGAATCCTGCCGCACGGTGGTGCATTATCCGCCGGACGTTCTGGAAACCAGCGGACTTGATCCTGAACAGTGGTCGAAAGTTTCCTTTTACGAAGGCCAGGGCTGCATCGAATGCGCCGGGACGGGCTTCCGGGGCCGGACTGCGATTCACGAACTGCTGGATCTGAGCGATCGCATTCGCGAGATGATTCTGGGCAAAAAACCTACCTCGGAAATCCGGCGGGCGGCACGGGAAGAGGGCATGAGGTTCCTGCGAGAGTCGGCGCTCGACAAGGTGCGCCTGGGAATGACCACGCTGAAAGAGATCAATAAAGTCACCTTCATTGAGAGCATGCGGTAGGGTGGCTGTGTGTGGGGCCTGCATTGGATGTTCTTTTGTGACTGGCCCAAAGTGCCCCTCCAGCTATTGCAAAGATTCGTCCGGGCGCGTTCTACTAATATGACAAACACCACATATGGCAGGTAATTCCATTCCCAAATCAAGGCCGAAGCTGGCCTGCGAAATCGCCGCTGACCGCGTGCTCGCCGGACGGGTTTCCGAGCGTGGCGGTGCGCTGGATATGTCGGCGTCGACCGAACTGGCGCCGGGCATAGTCGTCCCCGATCTGATGGAGGGGAACCTGCGGGAAAGAACCGCGATTTTTCAAACCATTCGCGACACGCTGGATAGCGTGGGCGGGCGGTCAAGGGACGTGATCGCAGTATTGCCGGATACGGCGGTGCGTGTGGTGCTGCTGGATTTCGAAACCCTGCCGCCGAAGCGTGATGAGGTGGAAGCGGTAGTGCGGTTCCGCCTGAAGAAGTCTTTACCTTTCGATCTCGAGAAGGCCAAGGTTTCTTATCATGCACAGCCCGCGCCTGGCGGAGTCCGGGTGATCGCTGCTGTGGCGCTGACCAGCATCGTGGAAGATTATGAGAACGCATTCCGCGAAGCCGGGTACACTCCGGGAATTGTGATGCCCTCAATGCTGGCTGCCCTGGGCGCCGCAAGCTCGGAGCGGCCGACCATGATCATCAAGGTCGATGCGCGCACCACCAGCATTGCCATCCTCGATCAGAACCAGCTGCTGCTGTTTCGAACGCTTGAGAATGCGCGCGGCATCACCATTTCAGGCGATCAGCTGGCAGAGGAAGTCTATCCCTCGATCGTGTTTTTTCAGGACACCTACAGTCTGAACATCCAACGAATTTTCCTGGCCGGGCTTCCTGAGTCAACCAGCGCGGCGGCGGCATTGCGCGCGCAAACCGAAGCCGAGGTTCGCGAACTGGTCAGCGCAGGACAACTGGGCACGGAAAACGGCACTGTCCCGAAATGGCGTATGGCCGGAGTGGTAGGAGCGTTGCTTTCTTAGACTATGCGGCTTGATATCAATCTCGCGACCCGGCCTTACGAAGACTCCCGGCAGTTCTGGATGCAATGGGGAGCAGGCCTGGGCCTGCTGGGCATTCTGACCCTGGTGCTGCTCTATTTCGTGGCTACTGGAATCGCAAGCGCACGCAAGGACCGCGTACTGATAAAAGAGCGCGAGCAGCAGATCGCAGAGCGTGATCAGCAGCGAGCCAGGGCGGAAGCCACCCTGAACCTTCCGGAGAACCGCAGCACGCGCGACCGCTCGGATTTCCTGAACGACCTGTTTCAGCGCAAAGCTTTTTCCTGGACACGGGTGTTTGAGGATATGGAACGAGTAATGCCGAACCGGCTGCACCTGGTATCGATACAGCCCACCATGTCATCCGGTCATCAACTCGAACTGAAGATGGTAGTGGGCGGCGATACTCGCGAACATGCTCAGGAACTGGTACGCCGGATGGAGGGCTCGCAACACTTTCAGGACACTAAGATAGAAATCGAGAACACGCAGATGGGCGGGCAAGGCGATCCTGTGCATTTTGAAATCAGTGCGACTTATGTACCTGAATCCGAGATGCAGTCGCGGAAAGGCGGCCTCTGATGGCTGATTTTCAGTACACACGCCGCAAGCTGCAGATCGGGGTAGGCACGCTGGCATTGCTGGACGTCGCGCTGCTTGCCGTCCTGTTCTCTCCTTTGGTGGGCTCGCAACGTTCTCGCAACGAACAGCTGGATCAACTATGGCGCGACTTGCAGGTGAAAACGCGCCAGGTAGAACCGCTGATGAATGTGGATAAGAAGATTGTCACGGCCAGGAAGCAAATCGACAATTTCTACCGGGAGCGGCTGCCGGACAGGGATTCAGCGATCTCGGAAGAACTGGGCAAGATTGCCAAACAGAACGGTGTTTCGGCCGGACAGATACGTTATAAGTGGAAGGACCCGGAGCCGGTCGGGCTGCGGCCGGTTGAAATTGACGGTGAGTTTTCCGGGGATTATCTGCAGCTGGTGCGTTTTATCAATGCGGTGGAACGAAATCCGGTGTTTTTTCTGATTGAGAGTGTGCAACTGGGTGGAGAAGAGGGCGGCAAGGTGAAGCTGCAGATGCACATGGAGACTTACCTGAGAAGCGAAGCGTAAATGCAGATTGGAACTGAAAGTCGAAATAAGACCATTGCCGCCGTCTCACTGACGGTACTGGCGCTGGGGCTGGTGGTGTGGCGGCTGTTTCCGAGCTCGCCTTCACCCTCGGCATCCACGGCAATTACCTCCTCTGCAGCCGTGGCCACGCCTCCAACCCGCCACGTGACCTCCGGCAAGAAGTCCGCGTCTCCTTCTGTACGCACACTGGATCCGACTTTACGGCTTGACTGGCTGAAACAGAGCGAGGAAATGAAGTACGAAGGCAGCGGGCGGAATATCTTCCAGGCCAAGGTTGAAATACCGCAAGTAGTGCAAAAAGTTAATACCGATCAGCAGGCAGCACCCGTGCCGCAGCTGCCGCCACCGCCTCCTCCCATTCTTCTCAAGTTTTATGGATTCGCAAGCAAGGCCGGTGAACCCCGCAAAGTATTCCTCTCCAAAGACGGCGATGTGTTCATCGCCGGAGAAGGCGACATCATCGATCGCCGGTACCGGGTGTTGCGGATCACTCCAGTCTCGGTGGAAGTGGAGGATGTGTTGAGCAACAACCGCCAGAGCATCCCGCTGACACAGGGGTAAGTATGAGGTTCCGCACACTGTACGTACCCGGAAAGCAAAAGCAACAAGGGTTCATCCTTCTGCTGCTGATGTTGTTCATCACGCTGCTGGCGATTGCAGCAACCGCCATTGCCCCGGCAATCACATTTCAGATCCAGCGCGATCGCGAAGAAGAGATGATCCATCGCGGAGTGCAGTATTCACGGGCCATTCGACGGTATGTTAAAAAATTCGGTCGCTACCCGACCCGCCTGGAAGACCTGGAAAGCACCAACAGCCTACGATTCCTGCGCAAACGCTATAAGGATCCGATTACAGGACAGGACTTCAAGCTTTTGCATCTGGGAGAAGTGCAGATGACCTTGGGTCCCGGCATCGCCGGCGCGACCGCGGCTGCAGGCCCGGTGCAAGGAGTGCCGACATTGGGTGGCGCACTGATGAATTCAGGCGGAGCAGCCGCGCTGCAGGCAGCGACCGCCAAAGCCAACCCAAGCCCTTCCCCTGAGTCACAAGATGGCGCCACGACGAACCCGGAAGTGACTGATCCGAATGCAAAAAAAACCGATCAGGAAACTGGCCCGGATTCGGACAAATCAGACAAACTTTCAACCCAGGTTTTTGGGGGCGGACCAATCGTGGGCGTTGCCAGTACGAGCAAGAAGAAAACCATTCGCGTGTTTAATCACAAAGAGCACTATAACCAATGGCAGTTCATTTACGATCCCTCGACCGACCGCGGCGGGTTGCTGAACACTCCCGCGCAGCCTGCGTTGCAGGGAGCGGGTGTCGGCAAGCCGATCGGCGCGAGCAATAATCTCAATGGCTCGCCGTCAGACACTAACCCGCAGGCGCCGAACACTCAGCAACCGCAGGAAACACAACAGCCTCCTCAGCAGCAGCAGTAAACGCTTACTCGCGTGCCTGAACCGCGCGGCGAATTTCGATCACTGCCAGCCACTGACCTTTTCGCGATTCGGTGAATACCACATCACCGCTGAGAATTCGTGCTGCTACGGCCGGAGGCAGGTCACGGTGGTAGTCGAAGAAACGCAGTTTGTATTTTTTCCAGGGCGACCAGCGCTCGGCAATCGAATTGGGCGGATCATATTTGGTCGAAAAAAGAAGCGCGACGTCATATGCGTTGCTGGCGTCGGCTGCGGAAACCAGCTGCTCATAAGAGAAATCTTCGATGCGAACGATGTTCAGCGGCTTGCTGACGTAGCCCAGATAAGGACGCGTAAGTTCATCGCTGGCAGGCCATGCCGTCAGGACGCGCGCGTTCGAGTACCGTGTTTGAAGAAAGCCGGCCGCGCTCTGATGAAGTTCGACATAGTCGCGATAGGCGAGATTATCTTCCGGCGAAAACCCATAAGGCGGATTGAGGAACCATCCGGCGAAAAAAGCGGCGATCACGATCGCTATTACCGCCTTCCAGTAAGGAACTCTCCTCCAGATGGTGGACACGCAAACAATAATCACCAGCGGTTCTGCGGCCAGCATGTAACGAGCCAGGACCGCTCCGCCCACAAAGGAGAGCGCAATGGCGTAGCTGAGAATGATCCAGGCGAAGGCCAACTGAGTCGATAACGCAATGCGCGGGCGCTCGCCATTTGCGCCGCCTATCGGTGGCAGCCACATAGCTGCGGCGGTTATCACCGTGAGTAGCCACAGATGAAGATATCCGAAGGCCTGCCATAAGCGGACCGGAAAAGCGAGCAGGATACGCAGCGGCTGAAGCGTGCTCTGCACGTTGTAACGAAAAAATTCGGGGTTGCCGAACATGAAGCCGGTTTTCACATAGTGAAAGCAGTACCAGCCAAAGAGCGGCAGGAATGAGGCCAGTAATGGAGCCAGTCTGTTCAGCTTTTCTCGGCCGTTCAGGATCCCGATCGCCTGCCAGCAGATAAGTGCGGCCACCGTGATCACGGCGGTTTCTTTGGCAAGCCCGGCGGCGGAGAACCAGATCGCCGCCTGCCAGTAGTTATCGGCGAAGTAATCGGCCAGGCCCCAGAAGGTGAGTCCGGCGGCGGCCAGGTCGACATGGGCCAGTGAACTCTGCGAGAAAAATACCGGATACGCGGCCACGCACCCGGCGGCAGCGATGGCGACGGAAGCGTTCTGCACCGAACGTGTCAGCCGGAACACTCCCGTCAATGTAAACGCCGCCCAGGCGAGCATGGTCAGGCGGGTCACGAGAGGAGTGAATCCGAACATTTTCCAGGCCATCGCCAATGCCGCGAGCACCAGCGGAGGATGAGCATTGGACAACGTGGAAGTGGGAATCAGGCTTCCGGTGATGAGCAAATCCCGAGCGGCGGGAATGTAGTAGCCGGCTTCATCCCAGAAATACGGCAGCTTCAGCAGATAAATGTGGGTCAGGAGCAGCGCGGCGTATGCGACAACGAATACTTTCCCCTCAACCCAACGAGAGTCAGCACCAACGCTGCTCAATGAATCGGGCCGCCACCCATCATGCGAGGATCAAGTTTGATTTCGCCAAAAGTGCTCTCGTAGCCGGCCACATTTTGCTGCAGGATTGACATCAATGCTTTCGCTTGCTGCGGGCTCAGGTAGATACCCTGAAAATTCCGGACTTCCACCTGGGTTTCGGTCTGCTGCTGGAGCGTGCCGAAGACCAGGAAAAAGTCCCAGACATTCACCCTGACCTGAACACTGTTGGCATAATTTTCGCGGTAATCGTCGGTGTTCAGCAACTTGATGTTGGGCTGTATCGGATTGTTCTGCATAGAGATGCAGTGTACCGAGGCGGGTGGCAATAAGGGAAGCTTGAGGCAGGGCACCGGCAAAACAGCTATATACAGGGTTCACCTGATTGACCATGCTCGACGAGGCGAACGTAGAGTAGGAGGAGGAGTACTTATGCCCACCCTGCGGGTCCTGCTGGCCGACGATCACGAGAGCGTGCGGCGTTCTCTACGCTCGCTCATCGAATTTCACGAAGGATGGCAGATTTGCGGAGAAGCGGTGGATGGACGAGACGCGATAAAAAAGATTAAACGCCTGCAGCCGGACCTGGTAGTACTCGACATCGGAATGCCATATCTGAGCGGGCTGGAAGTGGCGCGCGAGATCAAACGCAGTGGTCCGGAGACCAAAATCCTGATCGTTACCATCCATTCGAGCGAGCACGTTGCGCGGGAAGCCTGGGATTGCGGCGCCAAAGGATTCATATCGAAATCGGATGCGGCACGCGATCTGGTGCGGGCGATCGAGTTAATCCAGCGCGGAAAGGTGTTCTTCCCTGAAATGGCGGCCACGCTCCATGCCACCGCGTCCGCATCGTCTGGTACGCCCCGCGAACTCTAGTTCACTGGTTCAGTGCGGCCTCAACCTGAGAAATACGATTCCACCCACCGGGTGTGATCCGTAGAGTGGCACCAGCACATGCGGAACTTCATACCAGGAGAACTGGGCGCCGATACCGGTTGAGAGGTGCGGGAGGTGCCCTACTTCCCTTTCATAGCCAGCGGTGTAGGCCTGCACGCGCGTGAAGTAGCGTTCTTCGAATCCGGGAGGCTCAGGATTGTTACCCAGCAGAAGTTCATTGGTGCGGTCCACGTTTTCAATGCGGGCCCATAGGTAATTGCGATTTAGAAATTGCAGGGTCGATTCCAGCAGGAATCCGTTACCGACATTGCCGGTGGTAAGGCTACGATTTCTTCCCCATAGCACCAGAGTCGCCCAATTGCCGCTTGGCATTGGACGGTTGTAAGCCACCGAGGCCGTCATGCGGCGCAGATCTTCTTCTGGCTGCAGCGATTCCGGGCTGTGGAGATCTGCAAGCGAAAATTGCATGCTCCAGTTATGAGCCGGATTCGCAGTTACTCGCGCTGACCAGGAATCCAGCTTGCCGGAGTTAATGTTCCAGCGATTCTCATCCGGTTCGCGGCCATGAAACCCCGAAGCTTCCAGGCGCACCGATTTGTAGGTGACGCCGGCTGTCAGCACATCGCTCGCGATGTGAGTGGAATCCTCAAGGTGATGACCGAGTGGAGCGATCGGATTTTCGGACGCCGAGGCGCGATGCGGGTACGCGACTGGACCGATTGCGGGATCACCCATTGGAGAGGCATAAAACGAGAGCAGAACGTTGTCGCTGACCTGGTAATCGTAAAGTGCCGCGAGTTCCATGAATAGATCGTGCGGGTGCTGCCCATCGATCACAGGACGGCCGAAGGCGGTTTCTCCCTGCTGAAATAGAAGTGGATACCGGCGACGCGTGACTGTGGCCGGTTCAAGGCTGAACATAGCGCGGATGGTGAGCAGTCCGGCGCCAAACTTGCGTTGCGCCATGGGCATGAACCAGTTGGTAGAGAAGAACTTGCCCCCGCCGCGAGGACCGCTTTGCTGTATCTCGTTGATAAAGGCCTCACCGTGAAACATCAACCTCCAGGTGTGGCGCGTGGTCATCAGCATGTGGGCGGGAGTGGAAATTGGCTCGACATCAGTGCCGGATACGCTATGGCGTTGGATCAGCTCGATCAGCGAGTCTGATTGCATGTGCATATCGCCATGCTGCATGTGGTTCGTTTGTGCGAAAACTGCGGACGGAAGCAGCATCCATGCTGCGATCCGCGTAAGAAAGCGGTACACGGGCTCTCCTTGTGCTTTGAGGCCGTTGGACGCGACAGTGCCGGTCAGGGCACTGCAGTTACATGGCGGAGGAGGAGATTAAATGCGAAGAGGAGTGCGTTGCGCCCGATCGGAGTGGTACGCCATTGAGGTGGCGAAACGAATGAGTCGACTCAAGAAGATCGGTGCCACGCGTTGCACAGGGGGCGCGAGCAACGAAAGATTCTGCTGCGTGGAGCCCGTTTCAACAATTGCGGTTTGGTGGCCAGCCAGGCAGCACTGCGACAAGGGCGTGGAGGGCGCGGAGGGCCTAGGGCTCTGATGATGCTGGTGGCAGCCGCCGGCGGGCATCTCGGTTGGTTGCGAGAGCCGCGCGTGAGCCGAAGCCAACGGCAGCAGGCTGATAAAAAGAACTACTAAAACTTTCTGGAAATGATGAATCAAAGCTGAGCTGATTTTAGCAGAAAGAATCTGGTGCCGGGAACAGGACTGGAGCCTGCGCCTCTTTTGAGCATTGGATCCTAAGTCCTACGGCTAAGCACTGGAATTACGCGTCAACGCGAGGGAGGTAAACTACATAGTTGGTTTTGAGCTAATCGGTGGCCACATCGCTGCCGGGCGGAGGCGGGAAATCCAGCAAAACCATCTTCCTCAAACGTTCGCAGTGTTCGTGAAGAGCCTGCCTCAAGATTGGCGCAATTCTCATGACCGCCGCGTCATCATCCTGCGCAGCCAAAAGTTCAGTACATAACTCCCGGACTCGCTCTTCACTGGACATCGCGAAAGTTCTCTGCCCAAGTCAGAATTTCACGAGACAAAGATTTGTCCTATACAGAACATCACGTAGTACAAGGAGAGTTGGCGTATTTTGGCGCTTTATTTGCGGTTGGGGGCGAGCGTAAATCTTCTTCTGGTTATGAATTCTGGCCTTAGCCTCAAATTGACCACGGAAATAAATCAGCTGTTTGACAGAGAACACAAACCGCCACTCTCGGACGAGATGGGGAGGCCCTATGACCGGCTCATCACCCTTGGCAGCTCTCTACTGCGCAGACCCAAACTGTAAGTTCTGCAAGGAACTGCGAGAATTGAACGAGCAACTTAAAAAAACAGCGACTTCGTCACGAACAATGCCGATTGAAACGCGAGGAGTCGCGTCGAAGTCTATAGCCTGAAACCAAGGCGGCAATAGCCGATTGTCAGCCACTGGTCACAGCCTGGAACTAACCTACCTCTTTACACGTCCAGCGGCACCGTCGCTACGAACTCAAGCAGACGCTCTTCCAAAGACCCTTCTCGACTGTTGAGAATGTAGTCAGCTATAGCGCAGCGAATTTTGAGTGACTCCGAAGGCAATGCGGAGGGAACATCTGGTTGATTCACAAACTCCGTGAATGCCCGTTGCAATTCTCTTGGGGGAATAGGGGGGATCATAGCGGCGGATTATAAGTCCGTTTCCAATTTGGCTGAAACGCCAGAAAACGTCAGAACAGAAGAGAAATTAGTGCTTCGAGCGGCCGGGCGTAGAGATTCTGGTGCCGGGAACAGGACTTGAACCTGCACGCCTTTTGGGCATTGGATCCTAAGTCCAACGCGTCTGCCAATTCCGCCATCCCGGCGCTTGCAATATTTTAATGTGACTTCCTATTCGGAAGATAGGGATTGCCCTGCAACTTCTTGTGGTTTGAAGATCGGCGACTCACGCCAGCAAGTTTGCTTACTGCACCTGGTTGAGTCCGCTGTAGATCATCATTCCGGCTAGGAGCAAGAATCCAACCCCCGAGGTCGCGCCCAGGATCTTGACAAAGGGGTTGATCTTGTTGACCTTCGCCACCAGCTCCCGCTGCTCGGCCGCCATCTGCGAGGCAGAGTCATCCAGGAACAGCTGCTCGTCTTCCTGCATGGTGAGTGTGCTGCGGTAGATGAGGAGAATAATCAGGACTGCGGTCAAAACGGCCCACGCAATCCCCGGATACAAAACATAAGGAGGCATATGCCACCTCGGGCACTGAGATCGAGCCGCTCCCGTGACCTTTATGCCGGTGTGGGTTTCGAACCCGCACCAGCCTCGGGTAAGGGCCCGGGAGAATTATAGCGCTGCCGCTCAACTACCGCGAAGATTTATGAATGCGACCGTGGCACCAAATCGGTCATCAAAAGAATGGGCCAATCTGCCAGGAACTTGGCTTTTTTGGTTTCACACTGATATTGCCTGCTATAATCACTTTAGTTAGCTGAATCAAGGAGATAGGAATGGCCACAACTACGACAACCACCCCGGAAATCAAGCCGGTCGAGAGCAAGCCGAAAGCGGCGCCGGTTACGCTGACGCCCCGAGCCATTGCCAAAGTAAAAGACATCATGGCGCAGCAGAACCCCGTGCCCACGGGCCTGCGCGTAGGAGTGGTGGGCGGTGGCTGCTCAGGATTTTCCTATTCCATGCAGTTCGAGAATGCTTCCGGGCTGATGGATAAAGTATTCGACATGGAGGGACTGAAGGTTTACGTGGACTCAACCTCCGTAACATATCTGAACGGCTGTATCGTCGATTATGTCGAGACGCTCGAAGGCGCCGGCTTCAAATTCGAAAACCCGAATGTGAAGAGCACCTGTGGATGCGGTTCCTCGTTCAACGTGTAAGCCGGATTTTGGAGAAATTTAAGGCCCCGTCACGGACGGGGCCTTTCTGTCTTTACGACTAGCGCAGTCCGCCAGCGGATTGGCGGTGCAGGCAGCGGGAGGTGCCCCGCGCAGCAAATTGCGGCAGATAAAAAATTGGGTGATGCTCACCTGGCCGTCCGAAAATCGCCAGCTTATTTCGGAACGTCTGGCCGGTCTGCCGCCTGCGGGGCGTAAACGAAAAACTGTTTTGAGTGCTGTTCGCGAGCCATTCGTTCCTGATGCTGCCTGGCCGCTTCACGATAAGCGTGCATTTCGCGTTGCGCATTCTCAGTCTGGCCCAGGTGACGATAGACCTGCGATAGGCGGTAGTGGGCCTGCTCTGAGTTGGGATCGAGTTCGGACGCCTTTTTCAGTGTGAGCAATGCGTTGGGAAAGTCCTGCTTCTCGCTATAGACGCTCCCCAACTGAAGATAAGCCGGACCAAACTGTGGATCGAGGCGCATGGATTTCTGCAGCAGCGCCTCAACCTGGGATACGACCCGAGCATCCTGCGAGCTCGACGGCTGCTTCCACAAACTTAAAGCGTAAAGATAATTGGCGTTCGCATTTTCCGGTTGCAAAGAGGCGAAACGTTTCAGGGTGTTTCGAACGCGTTCACCGGAGACATTCTCCGCGACCAGGATTTTCCCAAGAAAAAGATGTGGCGTCGCATTGTTTGGCTCCAGATCAGAAGCGTCGCACAAACTGTTAATAGCCTGCTCATATGATCCGCGAAGATACCAGGCAGTGCCCATTGCAACCAGCATTCGAACCGAGCGCGGAAATAAGCGATGGCCCTTGGTGAATACTTCCCCAGCGGGCTCAGCGGCGCCATGCGCAACCAGTTCAGAGCCCCAGTCCAACAGGTTCTGCTCGCTCGGATCCAGCTCAGCTGCGCGCTGGAACTGTTTGACTGCGGCTACTGCATTTCCTGAGTGCTCTTCTAGCTCTGCCAGCTGGTGATGCAAGTGGGCATTATCAGGATCGCGCTGGAGCGCATTTTCCAGATCGCGCTTGTTAGTTGGAGCGGAGGTCGACTGGCCTTTGATCGACTGCACATCTTCTGCTAACGACTGCCTGGCCGCTGCGGTTGCATTCGATCCGTGGCCTCCCAGGCTGGTTGGATCCGCTACATCGGAAACCGTGAATTTAGGCTCGTCGTAAAATTCAGGAGCTTGCTGCGGCGGTTTAGAATCATCTTTCGTCTGCGATCGAACTACGGGTAAGAGAATTCCCAGAAAAAGAAGGACACCCATAGCCGAACGTGCGAGCCCGGTGCGCCATATAAGAAATTGCCGCATGGAGACGATGTTGTGTCATTTTATTGCAGCCAGTCGCGGCCAGCAAACACGCTGATGATGGCAAATGCAGTCAAATTAGGATTTGAGGTGCAGATGAAAACAGCCCGTGCCGTGTTTGTACTCGTATTGTTGTTTGCTTGTCTCCAGTCAGTTGCTCAGGAAAAACGCAAAATCATCATCGATCAGGATGGCGCTGGGCCCGGCGGAACAGATCAGCAGTCGATGCTTCTGCTGATTCAATCGCCGCAGGCGGAGGTCTTGGGGATCACCATGGTCACCGGCGACCAGTGGCTTAAGGCGGAGACCGCGCATACCATCCGCATGCTGGAGCTTGTGGGACGCACCGATATCCCTGTGATCATGGGGGCCGAGTACCCGCTGGTGCGCAGCAAGGAAGAAACGGAACTCGCAGCCCAGAGATTTGGAGCTTACACCTGGCTGGGAGCGTGGACGCCGAGGTTCTACCATCCGCCTGATCAATTAGGGCAAATGCCCGAAGGAGAGCCGAACACCAAGCCGGCTGATGGCGACGCCGCGCACTTCCTTGTTCAGACCGTCCGCAAATTTCCTGGTCAGGTCACAATTTATGCCGGCGGGCCAATGACCAATTTAGCGCTGGCGATCGCAATCGATCCAGAGTTCCCCAGGTTCGCGAAAGAGCTGGTGTTCATGGGCGCCAGCCTGAACCCACAGACGAACAATCCGGAATTTGTGAACACTCCTCGTCGCGAGTTCAACTTGTGGTTTGACCCCGAAGCTGCCCACGTTGTGCTGCGCGCTCCCTGGAAGAAGATTGTCTGCACGCCGGTGGATATCTCGGTGAAGACTCGCATGACGACGGAGCTGTTGAACCGCATCAAGGCTGGCACATCGCCAGCGGCCAAATACATTGGACAATATGGCCGCCTGTACGGCGAATACAACTATTTATGGGATGAACTGGCGGCAGCTGCCTGGCTCGATCCTTCGCTGATTACAAAAAAAGAAAACCGCTTCATGGACGTGGATATCGATAAGGGCGCGAACTACGGTTTTACGCTGACCTGGACAGAACGCGACCGGCCTAAGGTCGAATTGCAAGCGGTTGAGATCCAGCAGGATCTGGACACAGACAGATTTTACAAAATGTTTGTGGAGTTGTTGAACGGGCCGAAGCCACAGAAATGAAGAAGGAGAAGTTTCCGTTGCGCGGTCTGAAAGACCGGCTGCGCATCGTTCTGGTCAGGACGCGAAACCCTCTTAACATCGGAGCGGCGGCGCGAGCCATGAGCAACTTCGGTTTCTCGCACTTGCGCGTCGTGAAGCCCTATGAGCCCGCCTTTCGTGGCGCACGTTCAGCGGTTGGCGCAACCGAAGTGCTTGCGAATGCAGAGCAATTTGGCAGTGTTGCAGATGCGGTCGCCGACTGTGCGTTGGTTATTGGAACTACAGCAGCGCGACGCCGCGAGATTCTTCACGTCCTTGAGAATCTCGAGACGGGCGCTCCGCTTATACGCGCAGGCATGAGTTCCGGTCCGGTAGCGCTTCTTTTTGGATCGGAAAAGACCGGCTTATCGAAGCAAGACTTCAGTCACTGTCACTGGCTGATGCACATTTCAACTGCGAGCCGGCAGCCCTCCATGAACCTGGGGCAAGCTGTCGCCGTTTGTCTGTACGAAATTGCGCGAGAGACAGAAGTCGTTTCCGCAGGACCGCCGCTTGCCGCTGCGAGCGACCTGGAACGCATCACTTCCCTGCTCTATGAATCGCTCGCAGCCAGTGGGTATGTGCGCTCCGGGGCGGAAAGAACCACTAAGGAAAGGCTACGGCGCATGGTACGGATACTAAATATTACTGCCGAGGATGCCGAAACATGGATGGGCATGCTGAGGCAGATTGCATGGAAACTCACGCGTGTTTAGTCCTAGGCTCCGCGCCTTGCCTTCAGTTCGTTCAACAACTGCTCGATGCGATCTTCTTTTTCGAGCGCGCTCAACCGGTCTTCCAGATCGTCGGATGCGATTTCCGACTTCGCTTTACTTTGAGCTTCGGTGTGGGCAACTTTCCTCTTCATGCGATCAAATGCGTTCGCGGACGATCCGTTCCCGGCGCTTATACGCGCTGCACCGGCTTTATCCACCGCCCGCGCCCGGCGGTGCTGGGCAATCAGCAGATCGGCCTTAGCCTTAGCTTCAATCAGCTTTTGCTCGAGTTGACGTAATGCGGTCTTAAGATTTTCTACTTGCGCTTTCTGGTCTGTCACCTGCTCCGCGAATCCCTGGCTGAGCTCGCGATAACTTTCTGTGCGTTGTAAGGCGGCGCGCGCCAGGTCGTCCTGTTTCTTGTCCACGGCGAGTTCGGCTTTGCGGATCCACTCCGCCACTTTGTCCTCATTTTCTTTCTGCTTCTTTTCGAGCAGGTGCTGATCGGCAATGGCAATTGCAACCTGCGTCTTTACCTGCAGCAGCTGATTTTCCATGTCGAGGATAACCTGCTTGATCATTTTTTCCGGGTGCTCGGCGCGGTCAACCAAGTCATTGAGGTTGGCACGGACTAAGGTTGAAACTCGTTCCAGTAGTGGCATAAAAAACTCCTTTATTAACTTTTTTGCTGGTGTGTGTGATGTACGCTGGCGCATTCTGCGCATGCGTTTCGTCCAATGCGGCTGCCGATCAGAACTCCGATCGCAATTCCCATCGAGAGCCACAGACCCACGTGGCCGGAAGCCACGCCAACCGCCGCCCCGATCCCCGCTCCCAGCGCAAGGCCAAGGCCAATTTGTGTCTTCATGTAATTTCTCCTGCGGCATGCAGGGCCGGGCATCCCGGCCCGGCCCACATTTCACGGCATGTTATGCACCATTGCTCTTGGTCGATGGTGGCAAGGCGTCCGGTTTTGCTGGCTTGTCGCCCAGCGTGCGCACTTTCGCGAACAGCTCGGACATGCTCATGCCCGACAAGGTTTCGAACAGCGCCGGCACCTGCGCCGCCATTTTGGTGATGTCGCCGGTGATTTTGTTCATGCCGGTGGCATCGCCATTGCCGGTTGAGACCACGGTAATTCGGTCCACGTTGGCCAGTGGTGCGGCCAGCGCTTTCACCACCTCCGGCATATTGGTGAACAGCTTGTCGATTACCGCCGCCTGGTTGTACTCCTGGTAGGCTTCGGCCTTCACGTTCATGGCCTTGGCTTCCGCTTCGCCTTTTTTGAAAATGATTTCAGCTTCCGCTTCACCTTGTGCACGGATCGCAGAAGCGTGGCCTTCTGCCTCGACCATCAGCCGTTGCTTTTCGGCAGCAGCCAGAGTTTCAATGCGTTGCCGCTCGATTTCCGCCTGCTTCAGCACGGTCGCAATCAATTCGTTTTCACGGCGTTTGATTTCCGCTTCCTGCACTTTTACCTGCTGCTCTTTCTCCACCTGCTGTACTTTCACCTGTTCCGCGATCACCTGCTGCTGCATCACGTTGGCCTGGATGTCATAAGCCTTATCGGCCTGCGCCTGCTGCTTCTTGGTGACCTCGAGGTATTGCGCCCTCTTCACTTCCAGGTCACGCTGCGCCTCGGCTTGTTTGGCGAGTGAAAGCGTTTCCGCCAGCACTCGGTCCTGATCGGCTTGCGCCCTGGCTACCGCGGATTCCCGCTGTGCCAGCGCGCGTTTGATGGCCGTATCACGATCGGCTTCGGCTGCCGCCACATCGGCATCACGCTTGATGCGCGCCACATCCGGCCGCCCCATATTGGTGATGTATTCGTTCTTATCGCGCACTTCTTTGATGGTGAACGAAATGACCTCAAGCCCCATCTTGTTCATGTCATCGGCGCAGGTGGAACGCATCCGGTCAGAGACCATCTCCGGCTGCTTCACGATTTCTTCCACCGTGAGCTGGCCGATAATTCCGCGCAGATGACCTTCCATCACCAGGCGAATCAGGCCTTCGCGTTGATCGGGCGTCTTGGTCAAAAACTGCTCGGACGCGGTCAGAATTGATTCCTGATCAGATTTCACTTTGATCTGCGCCACCGCTTCCACCGTCACCGCTACGCCTTGTTTGGTGTAAAGATCCTGCTGCGGTGCTACGTCGAACGACATTAATTCGAGCGACAGCTCACGGCAGACCTGCACCATTGGAAACACGACGGTTCCGTGACCCTTCACGATGCGCGTACCGCCGAATCCATAAACAATCAGTGCTTCATGTGGTCCGGCTTTGCGGTAGAGCTTGGCAAACGTGCTCATGATGAGCAGCAAGGCCAGAACGCAAAGGCCGACAATGATCCAAATTTCCGGATTTAACTGCAACATAACCGCCTCCTCTTAACTCAAGACCCAAACTTCAGACAGCAGAACCTTTCATTACATCCAGATCGCGAATGAGTTGCTGCGGCTGGCTATGACCAAGAAACACCTCTCCATCAGAAGTGGTGATTCGCACACCCCGCTTTCCGAAAACATATGCTTTGCGATCTCCAATCCCGCGAATGCCATATCCGCCCAACGCGCTCCAGCTGTCCACCTGATAATCGCGAATGCTTTGTTTAGAAATCGATCGCAGACGAAATCCCATCATGCGAATCTCGATCCCTGAGTCCGTGAATATGTAATGAAAGCCATCCCACATGAAGACAGCCAGGGTTCCCAGAACCAGAACGGAGGCAATCATGGCGATGCGGGTCGGACTATTCGGCAGCCTGGTCACTACCAGCAGCTCAATGATCAAAGGAAGAGCAAACAGCACCAGCCAGCCACGGCCCGAGTGAACTTCTTCGGCAAGAACTGTTCCGGCAGGTAATTGATGGCCGCGGCGTGTGAACAGAACCATTGCTGTTAAAGCGCCTACCGCCAGCAGGACCGCAAAGACGATCGGCGCCACATTCACCGGTTGCCGGTACAAGTTGTAGGCCAGCACCGATTCATTGCCGTAGAAGATGACCCCCAGAATTACGTAGAAGAAGCCTACAATCGCAAACCAGGCAGGTTCTGGCTTGCGTAGGCGCGTGAGAATCAAAGTACCAAGCGCAGCGATGAATGCGGAAATGCAGATCACAAACAGCACAGACCCTTCGCGCGTCATCCACCCGTTTGGGCGTCCGGCGGCATTGAAATGGCTGGCAATGCTGATGGGCAAGCGATCCCAGACCTGCCAGTAGCGCAATGCGAGCGCCGGCAGTACCAACCACATGGCGGCGATACTCCAATTCCATCGAGTGCGATTGGTCATTTGCTCACCTTCGCAGCGGACGCATTTACCTCGCAGGAATCTTCGCCCGCCATCTCTGTCCACAGCCGAACGTACGCGATTCCTTTTTCGTAACGCGTCACTACAATCTCACTGCCTTTGGCGATTGCTGCTCCATCCTCCGCGCGAGCGCCACACGTCCTGCGGGTTCCAGCCTGCGAATAAATGATTTCTCCCGTTCCCCCTTCGCGAATAGGACTCGATACGCGGCCGAGCACCCCAGTCATCTCGAAGTCCGCCGGATCAAGACATGCATCATCGGATATAAGCACCCTGGTCAAAAACAGAAACACTATTCCAGCGCCGATGATCCCGCTGATGGTGGCGACGCCCAGCCCCAGGGCAAACCACAACGTCGAATACCGCGTCAGCAAATAACCGGTGCCTCCAAACCATGCGAGAAACGCCGCCAGTGTGACTGGGCTCAGGACCGAAAGAATTAAGCCGGGCCCAATATGACTGTGTGTCCCGCTATGTCCGTGCGCATGCGCTCCAATGCCATGCGGCAGGCCCCAGTGAATTCCCCCAAGAAACGAGAACAGGCTCAAAAGAAAGCCAGCCACGAAACAGACCAAATAAAAAGTCGCCCAGCTCATATCGGCCTCCTCTTCCCGGCGGCCGAAGCTGTAGCCGCCGGGGGACGCAATGCCTCCAAGAGGCGCTCCGCCAGCCCAGGTGTTTCCAGGATGGAGCCCAGCAACAACAGGCAACCGCGCGTGTCTTGATGCCGGGCCGCCTGGATCAGCACCCCACTCAGTTCAGGATCACTGGCAAAACGCTCAGCTCCCTGTAGCAGCCACACGTCAAGCTTTCCTTCCGTGGTGCGCAGATCCGAAGTCAGCTCGGTGTGGTAACCGGCCGGATCATCCACCAGAAATCCCGGATGCACCTTGAAGAACTTTGCCAGCAAAGCGCGCGTGCTCTGCGTGATATGGGGACGCGTGCCACTTTCAATCTGCGAGATGTAGGATTGGCTGATGGGCTTGCCGAGTTCTTTTCGGATCGCAGCAACCAGTTCCACCTGGGTCAATGGCCGGCCTAGGCCGCGCAGCGAGCCTTCCACCTCCCGCAAATAACGAAGTTTCTCCGCCAAGCTCACCGCTCGCCCCTCAGATCGCGATAACGATATTACTATTTGCGATATCAGTCAAGCACCGGATCTCGATCAGAATCAATAGCTTCCACTCCCAGTTTGTGACTTGAAGAAACTTGTATTCAGATACCGACTTCGATCCGCGAACGCGGATCAAGCAGGTCACGAAGAGCGTCGCCAATGAAGTTGAACGAAAGCACCGCCAGCATGACGGCGACCGCCGGGAAAATCACCAGGTGGGCGGCGTCGAACAGATGCGCACGACTGTCATTGAGCATTGCGCCCCAGCTCGCGGTCGGAGGAGGCACGCCCAGTCCAAGGAAGCTCATGGTGGCCTCCGCCAGAATGGCCCCGGCCATGCCAATGGCAGCCTGCACAATCACCGGCTGAATGATGTTGGGAAGTATGTGGCGGGTAACAATTCTTATGTCCCCTGCCCCCAGCGCGCGCTCCGCTTCAACGTATTCCTGTTCGCGAGCTGCCAGCACCTGGGCACGAACCAGCCGGGCATACCCGACCCACCCGCCCAAAGACAGCGCTAGTACCAGATTAAAAATACCCGGACCGCGAAACGCCACAAAGGCGATAGCAATCAGAATTCCAGGAAACGAGAGAAACGCATTCATCAGGACTACGTTAACGAATCGGTCTATGCCTCCGCCGTAGTAACCGGCGATTGATCCGATGATCAGGCCGGCCGCCAGTGAAAGAGCCACTACCGACGCTCCCACCACCATGGAGATCCGTGCGCCATAGATGACGCGCGAAAGAATGTCGCGGCCCAGTTCATCGGTCCCAAACCAATGATGTGATGATGGCCGTTGCAGCCGATGAGGTAAATCGATCTGGCTCGGGTCGTGCGGCGAAATCCAGGGAGCAAACAGGGCACACAACACAAAAATCGCAATCAACAGCAGCCCGGCACTCGCAAGCGGATTGCGAGTTGCCAGTCGTGAAAGCGGAAGGTAGTCACTCGAGTTCACTGGCGTATCCTGGGGTTTACTGCTGAATACAGAAGGTCGGTCACAAAGTTCACCAGCACATAAGTCAAACCAATGGCCAGAATGCAGCCTTGCACCAGGTAATAATCGCGGTTGCCGATCGCTTGAATGGTGAGGCGTCCGATGCCGGGCCATGAAAAAATTGTCTCCGTGACAATGGCTCCGGCGAGCAAGGCTCCGAACTGCAGCCCCATCACAGTAACAATCGGAATCATGGCATTGCGCAATGCATGACCATAAACCACTTCCCGCTCGGGTAGCCCTTTGGCGCGCGCGGTGCGGACATAATCGTGACTCAATTCCTCGAGCATTGAAGTCCGCACCATGCGAGTAAGAATTGCCGCCAGCGCTCCCCCCATCGTGATCGCTGGCAGGACTAAATTGGCAATGCTTCCTGACCCGGAAACCGGTAACCAACCAAGCTTAACCGCGAACAACAGGATCAGGATTGGTCCGAGAGCAAAATTAGGAAACGACAAGCCGAACAGGCTGATAACGCTGATAAAGCGATCACTCCAGCGATTGCGCCGGCGTGCCGAATGCACACCCGCGGGAACGGAGAGCAAAATTGCGATCACAAGCGCTGCCACGGTCAACTGAATGGTGTAGGGGTAGCGCTGAACGATGAGTCCGGCAACGCTCTGACTGTAACGAATCGAGTGCCCGAGATCGCCGTGTAGAACGCCTTTCCAATAGCGGAAATACTGGGTGGTTAACGGTACATCCAGGCCAAAGGCTTGCCGCGTGGCTTGTACGTCTGCCGCGGGGGCTCCTTCGCCAAGCATCTGCAGCACGGGATCGCCTGGTACAAGATGAATCAGCAGGAATACGATCGAGACCACCAGCCAGATAACGGGAAGGGTGTAGGCCAGTCGCAGTGCCAGGTAACGGAACATTCGTCTGTCAGAAGATTAAAGCACAGTTGTGCGAGATTCAGTCGCCGGCATGGGCCACATGGGCAGGTTCCAATTTCTCAATCTTTACGCGGGCGATGCGGTTGCCATCCATTTCTTCCACCGTGTAACGGTAACCCTCATGCTCAAAGGCCTCTTTCACCCGTGGGATCCTTTGCAGCTGGGTCAGGACAAAACCGGCGAGCGTCTCAAAACCTGAGTCGCGCGGAAAAGACAATTGGTATTGTGACTCCAGATCCCGAATATTAGCCGCGCCCTCGACTACGAAAGCAACATTGCCATCCATTATCGGCTGCTGCGCTGGAGCGGCATCGAATTCATCCTCGATTTCACCGACGATCTGCTCGAGTATGTCTTCGACGGTGACAACCCCGGCGGTAGAACCAAATTCGTCAACCACCACCGCCATGTGACGCCGTCGTTGCTTGAATTCCTCCAGCAACTCGGTCAGCACCTTAGTCTCAGGAACCACCAGAACGTCGTGCATCACCTGGGTAATCTTCATGCCCGTGATCCGGGCGTATACGGCCTGCAAAGAGGGGCCTGAAAGCCGCAGCCGCGACCACCGCATTAAATCTTTGGCATAAAGCACGCCGATGATGTGCTCCGGGCCACGCTGTGGGTCATACACCGGAATTCTCGAGTGCTGATCTTCGACAACCCGGTTCAAAGCTTCTTCCATGCCGAGATCGCCGGGTAGAGAAAATATCTTGGGACGCGGCACCATGACCTCGCGAACCGTAATGTTGTCGAGTTCGAGGGCATTGTGGATCATTGCTTCCTGGAACTCGGGAATCTGTCCGAATTGCCGGCTGGCAGTCACAATCAGCTTCAGCTCATCCGGGGAGTGCACAGCGCCCTGTCGCAGCTTGCGTGAGCCAAATAACCGCAGCACCCAGCCGGCGGTGCGGCTCATAACGTAAAGAACCGGGCGGGTGATGGTCAGAAAGACGTCCATCGGGGCGGCAACCGCCAACGCCACCTGCTCAGCCCGTTGCAATGCCAGCGATTTCGGGACCAGCTCTCCAAGGATCACATGCAGGCAGGTGATGAAGCTGAAGGCGACCACGATAGCGATGGTGTGGGCATAAACCACCGCGTGGGGGACTTTCTGGATGAACTGAATGTTTTCAACCAGGCGGGCGACCATAGGCTCGCCTAACCAGCCCAGAGTCAGGCTGACAATGGTCACTCCTAACTGGACTCCGTTAACCAGCTCATCCAGATTACGGTGCAGCTTCTGCACCGTGCGAGCGCCGATGCGGCGCGCCTCGATCAGTTGTTGAATCCGGGTGTCGCGGATGCTGACCAGCGCAAACTCCGCCGCAGCAAAGAACGCATTCGCTGCTACCAGGAGGAGGATCAATAAGATCCTGAGCAGCACAAAAGCAACCATGCAACCATAATTCTAACATTTCAGAGTACTTAATGTCGCTCTTTGGGAAGCAAGGTTCCAAAGCCGACAGCCGAGGGCTGGCGTTCCATGCCAGAGTTTTCCTGCTTCCGTTTTTGCGGCTGGATGGTCTAAGGCAATGGCAAAATACACTGGCGGCGGCACACACCCGGGAAAACTTGGAACTGCCGGGCTTAGCCTCACGTATCTTTAGCGACATACAAGTTCTTACCGGAGGCGGATGTGAACGGTAACAGCAATGCCAGGAAGCGCCGCAAGCGATTTATATGGATTTCGGTAGTGGTCGGAATTGTCCTGCTCATCGGCGGCGGCGTTATAGCGGCAACCCGTGGCGGTACCAAAATCGATCCCACGAAGCTGCAAAAAGTTGAGCGGGGTGATCTGGCCAAGAGCGTGGTCGCCACCGGGAAAGTCGAGCCAATCACCAAGGTTGAGGTCAAGTCCAAGGCCAGCGGTATCGTGAAGAAGCTCATGGTGGACTACGGGGACCGGGTCAAAAAAGGCCAGCTTCTGGCCCAGCTCGATAAGGTGGAGATCGAAGCCCAGGTGGAACAGTCGCGGGCCGCGTTACAGGCCGCTCAGGCCAGCATGAACAGTGCGGAAGCAGACTATGAAAGGGCCAAAGTTGACGCCCAGGGGCCCGACGTTCCGCTGTTAAAGCGCGCTTATGATCGCTCCATAGGAATGGCTAAAGAAGGTGTGGTTTCGACCTCGGCAGCGGAAGACGCTCAGCGCAACTATGAAATGGCCCTCAATAAGCAAAACGTTTCGAAGGCCCAGGTTATCGTCTTAAAAGCAAAGATCGCGCAGGCGCAGGCGCAAGTGGCCGAAGACCAGGCAAATCTGAAGCAATTGGATGAGCAACTCAGCTATACCGACATCGTTTCGCCGATTGACGGTGTAGTACTGTCACGAAATGTGGAAATGGGCGATGCGGTCAGCTCGATCCTGGTGCTGGGATCGTCGGCGACCTTAGTGATGACCCTCGGCGATACCAGTCAGGTTTACGTAAAGGGCAAGGTGGATGAGAGCGACATCGGCAAGGTTTACCTGGGCCAGCCGGCCAGGATTAAGGTGGAGTCTTTCAAGGACAAGACCTTCAATGGTGTGGTCACCAAGATTTCGCCCATGGGCGTAGAGAAAGACAACGTCACCACATTCGAAGTTCGAGTTTCCATCAACAATGCCACTGGCGAACTGAAGGCAGAGATGACTGCCAACGCCGAGATTATTTTGGAAGAGCACAAGAACGTTTTGCAGATTCCAGAAGGCGCAATCATCTACGACAAAGATAAAAAAGCTTCCATCGAAATTCCCGACACCAGCGCCAAAGACGGCAAGAAGAAGATCGCCGTGAACATTGGAATCTCCAATGGCGCGAAGACGGAAGTTCTATCCGGCGTGAAAGAAGGCGACCAGGTGGTGTTGCAGTAGTGAAGGGAGCGAAGCCATGAGGAAGAGCAATCTCAAAGCTGGGTTTTTAGGGGCGGTCCTGGTTTGTGCGTCACTGGCACAGGCCCGTGTAGTGGGTACGTTCGAACGACATTTCAGCGTGAGCGGCCCCACGAACCTTGAGGTGCTCACGCGCTCGGGCGACATCACGGTCCACAGTGGCCCGGCGGGAACGATATCCATAACAGGAAGAATTCATGTGGGCGACACCTGGTTGTTAGGAGATCGCAATGCGGATGTGAAATCGCTGGAGAGCAACCCTCCCATCAAACAAGACGGCAACTCCGTTCGCATCGATTACGTAAATATGCGCAACATCTCGATCGACTATGAGATTACGGCTCCAGCGGACACCACCGTCAGCAGCCATACGGGATCGGGCGATCAGATGCTGGATGGACTGCACTCGCGCATTACGCTCGAAAGCGGTTCCGGGGACATCAAGCTGAGTCGCATACAAGGAGAGATGAACGTCCATACCGGATCAGGTAATGTGGTGGCCGATGACGTTTCAGGCGGGTTTACTGGAGAGGCTGGTAGCGGCGACATCCGGCTGCATGACCGGAGCGGCGATGTTCGCATTCGCACCGGATCAGGGAATATAGAACTGCGTGAATTGAGCGGCGGGCTGCATGCTGAAGCGGGCAGCGGTGACGTAACGGCCGAGGGCAAACTGGGCGGCGACTGGGAGTTGAGAACGGGATCGGGGAACGTCAACGTCCGTTTGCCTTCTGACACTGCCTTCGAGGTCGAAGCCCGGACCAGTTCGGGAAACTTGCATATCGACGCGCCGGTCACGATGACAATCCAGGGCAATGTAGGACGGGAACAACACGCAATCAGCGGCAAAGTACGCGGCGGAGGGCATCTAGTCGCCGTCCATACCGGGTCCGGCGACATACACATTGAATGAGGCCGGGCATTATCAGGCCGGGCATTACCTGCGTGCCTTGACGCGACGTGGTTAGCAGGATAATTTCAAACCTTCCGATCTTTCTGCACGCGGGAGGGCACTTGTCCAGCCGGCCGATTATCACTCTCACTACTGACTTCGGGGTTGCTGATCATTTTGTTGGCACGCTGAAGGGAGTGATTCTTGAGATCACGCCGAATGCCGAGATAATCGACATTTGCCATTCTGTACAGCCTTTTGATGTGCTGGATGGGGCGCTGACCATCGCACAGGCGTATTCGTACTTCCCTACCGGCACAGTCCATATGGTAGTGATCGATCCAGGAGTAGGAACGGCGCGGCGGCCGATTCTGGTTTCCAGTGATCGCTACAACTTTGTCGCTCCCGACAACGGCGTGCTCTCCATGGTCTATGCGCGAGAGGAACGCTTGCACGTTCGAAACATCACCTCGGAACATTATTTTCTGCAGCCTCTGAGCAATACCTTCCATGCGCGCGATATCTTTGCTCCGGTGGCGGCATATCTGGCCAAGGGCGTGGATACCATCA
>QHZY01000209.1 GCA_003224855.1 Acidobacteriota bacterium
CGCGGACATGGTCGCGGTCAGCGGTGATCCGCTGGCGGATCACCGAACTGGAGCGCGTCCGGTTTGTGATGAAAGACGGCAAGGTGGTCCGTGACGATTTCGCCAAACCGCAAAGCTCGGCGGTCAGCTGGCGTGAGACTGCTACCGGAATCCCGAGCGAGCGCAGTGAATCGAGGGCGCTGAATAATTCTGGCGGAGAGGGAGGGATTTGAACCCCCGATACCCGTTAAGGTATGTCCGCTTTCGAGGCGGATCGTTTCAACCACTCACGCACCTCTCCGCGTCGGGACTACTAAGCTTTCAGCTATTATCGCCGGCTTCTGAAAAACTCCTGCAACAGCTGCGAACTTCTACCCGCCAGCACGCCACCAACAACTTCCATCCGATGATTCAGATCTGCGTGATTGATCACCTGCATCACTGATTTCACCGCGCCGGCTTTGGGGTCGTCCGCTCCGTAGATCAGCCGCTTGATGCGTGCATGCACCATGGCTCCAGCACACATCGCACACGGCTCAATTGTAGCAAACAGTTCACAGCCTCTCAGCCGGTAGTTACCGAGGTTTTTACCGGCTTCCCGAAGCGCGATGACCTCAGCGTGCGCCGTCGGATCAGCGTCAGAGATGCTGCGGTTGAAGCCGCGGCCCACGATTTTGTTCTCATGCACAATCACGGCGCCCACAGGCACTTCGCCTGCGTGCAGGGCTCGGCCTGCTTCGCGGAGAGCTTCCTCCATCCACAATTCGTCTGTGCTTGAAATGTAAGCCGCGTCCTGAAAGAGAATTAAGAATTAAAAGATGATTGTAGCGGCTCTCCGGTCCCCTGCTACGCCTACTGGCTGGCCTTGAATGTTTTCTGGTTCGATGCGACGAACGTTGGGTGATTCAACAGATTGGCCGCATCCGCCAGGGTAGTGTCGTCCGGCACCTGCTGAAAATCGGAGCGCAATTCGGTTTGTTGCACCGCAATCGATTTGAAGCAGAGCGCTTTGCCGGTCATGTTGACTCGAAGTTCCGTCATCTCCCAGCGGCCGGAGGCAATTTCAGCCCTCTTCACCACGAACTGACCGCCTTTATTGAGGTGCCCAAGAATTCCACCCCCAAATTTGACATCATCAAGCAATGTTCCATACATCGCGCCCAGCCGCAGTTGCTGCGGATGCACCCACATCTCGCCCGACATATGGTGCAGAACGCGGCCCTCGCGCGTAGGCGGCTCGTAATTCGGATTCGGTTTGAAGGTCAATCGAACCAGTTCGCCGCTCTGTCCGCCGTAGGCGAAAGTGAACGTTTCCGGAATCATTTTGAAGAATGCGCGACACTGGTCGGCATCTTTCTTTTTTGCTTGTTCAAGCTTTTTCAATTCGCTGGGATTATTTGCCAGGCGTGCGACGCGGTCTGACTCTGCCTGCTGCTGCTCGGGTCTGAGTGGGCTGCCGTTTACGGCGATAACCCGTTCTAACGATCCAAACGCCGTCTCGATCACGCGCTTGGTCTGCTTCTTGCCCGCCTCGTCCTTCGCTGCCACGTAGCTCCAGCGGCTCTGGTTGGCATCGGAAATTTTCAATTCATTGCTGACTACCGCTCGCGCCAGTTTGTCCGCGGACATCAATGGTGCTGATCGGGATGGTGTCGACTGGCTCAGGGCCAATCCCGAGAGTGAGAAGATTGCGACTGCCACCAGCAGAACTCGTGAGTTCGTCAACATTCTCTTCTCCTTCATCCTTCCCAACGGTAGAAGCATGGGTGCAAGTACACAATCAGGGAGATGGGGTAGGCTGCCTGCGGTAAACCACTGGATGCAAATGAATGTTCCGCCATGTCCGGGGGGTCGATCTTTTGAATCAGAGGCTTACGACGAAATTGGCCGAAAATCTTTGAGCTCAGACGGCTGATACATAAAATCTTGGTGACATTGCAGTTAGATGCACAACTTAGCCTTTTACGTGAGGTTGCAGCTTCGGTTATGGCCCAGATGGAGCGGTAAGTAAAGACTACTTTGGTGGACATGGCCGAGGAGTTCACGCTCGTGATCGAAACTTTCGTGATTTGCAAACCATGGCTGTCTCGAGCTGGATTCAAATCGGCGGTACCTTTGGCCAAGTCCGTCTTATCCGTATTATCCGTCTTATCCTTCGCCGACCCGAATGGTGACATCGCAAGTGAATCCGGTTATTCTAAGCCTGATATGGAAATGCCCAGCCTGCTGCGAAAAATCCTGATGTGGGACCTGATCAAGGGCCTTAGCGTCACCTTTCGCTACCAGCATCCGAAGGAGATTTATACCGAGCAGTATCCGCTGGAGCGGCCGAGGGTGGCGGAGCGCTATCGGGGCGCGCCCCGGCTGAACGTGAATCCAGACAACAATGAGACGATGTGCATTGCCTGTGACCTGTGCGCGCTGGCCTGTCCGGAGCACCTCATTATGGTGACCAGCGAACGTAATGAGAAAACCCGCCGCAAAGAACTCACGACGTTCACCTATGATTTGAGCCGCTGCATGTTCTGCGGTTTGTGCGAAGACGCGTGTCCCACGGACGCGCTTGAGTTGACCCAGGATTTCGAGCTGGCGAGCTATACTCGCGAAGGCGCGATCTGGAACCGCGAGATGCTCGAAAAAGGCCCGCAGCCGACGCAGTATCGAAAATAAAAGATTTCCCGTAAATGAAAAAGGCCCGCGCAAGCGGGCCTTTTTCTGCTTATGCGCTTTTAGCGCTGTGGCGGTTGCGGCGGCGGATTATTGTTGTCCGGAGCAGGTGTCGTCCCAGGCGTCGTGCAACCAGTTGAGTTCGCGCTGGTGCATGGTCCAGGGTTGGTGTTCGGTGTTGTTCCCGGAGTTGTTCCGGAGTTCGGAGTTGTGCTCGGAGTGGTGGTGGAATTCGGTGTTGTCGTTGGGGTTGTTTGCGGCGTTTGCCCGGTCGGAGTGGTGGTCCCGGGAGTTGCCGTACCAGGCTGAGGGGTTGCGGTTCCACCTTGCGGCGTTGCCGTTCCACCTTGCGGAGTCGCACTGCCCGGATTTGTGGAGGTAGTGCCCGGAGTGGTCGATCCTGTGCCAGTCTGTGGCGTCGAGCTCATTCCAGGACTCGGGGTGGAGCTAGTTCCCGTCGATCCAGTTCCCGCCGAACCCGCTCCCGTTGAACCAGCACCGGCTGAACCTGCGCCAGCTCCGGTTTGCGAAGTCATCAAAGCCGCCACTTCGTAAGTTCCGAAATTCGAGGCCGTCGGTCCAGGATTGCCCGTGTTGCTGCTGCCGCAGTGATCGGCAACTTTGGTGACGTTGCTGACCTGAAACGAGTTGGTTGCAGCGGTTTGCGAGTTGGCTGCGCCCGCTCCGCTGCCCATGCTTCCGGCGTTACCGGTCTGTGAGCTGGTTCCCGATGCAGAAGCGCTGGAATCTCCCATTGAGGAGCTGCTGGAAGCGCTCGCGCTGGGCGAAGTTCCGGCACTGCCCATGGCCTGGCCTGTAACTTCCACTTGCTGGCCTACATGGGTGCGCAGTTGATCTGCGCCGCCGGTCAATACATATGTTGTGCCGCTCTTGCTGTCGGTCAGATAGTAATTTCCACTGTCTGGGGAGCCGCCGAGGCTGCTGGGAGAAGTTCCTTGAGAAGTGCTGGGAGATGTGCCTTGAGAAGTTTCTTGCGAAGCAGAGCCTTGGGGTGTGCTGGAAGAAGTGCTTTGGGCTGTGGCCCAAATCGCTCCCAAGAGCAGTACGGCAAATAATGTAGTCCGCGCCTTCATGATCGGTGCGCCTCCGCGTCTGGATTTCGAACTCCTAAGGTCACAGTAGGTTGGGCAGCAAGCCCTGCGAAATCGGGTAGAGCCTCTAAGTTGGCGGCAGTTATCGGGTACGGAGTTGCACCCCGCAAAGGTAAGTGCTTACCGAGTCCTGCTGATTGAGAGTAGATATCGCACGGTTCTTAGCTTGTCTTCAGCTCCATGTATTCATCCGCGCCCACAAGCCGCAAAACCAATCGAACCGGGAGTGGAAATTTGTGTCGGCTCGGGTCATGCTCGATGGAAGGTGACGAAAGCTGGTAGATTCTGCCGCGCGTTTTGAGTTCGGTGCCGCCCGCCGCTAACACGTTTTTCACCCATTGCGATTGGCTGCTGTAGGTGAGCGCAATGATAAAGCCGCCCTGCTCGCGAAAAACATTTATGGGAGTTCGATAGGCCTTGCCGGATTTTCGCCCGAAGTGGGTCAGAATGCCAAAACCGGGAAGCCATCCGGCAAACAGTCCGGTGATGCGGTTGGTGAAAAGTATGTTGAACCTCGCCACCCAGCGTTTGCGGAAGCGCAACAGCAGGACAGCCCCGGCGGCGATGGCAAGGATGATGAAAAGGCGCAAGCAGAAATAGTACCGCGTATATAATTCGATCTCTCGCCTTTTTTGGGCCCTTAGCTCAGCGGTTAGAGCAGCGGACTCATAATCCGTTGGTCCCAGGTTCAAATCCTGGAGGGCCCACCAACTTACCAGGTTCCTCGCTGGGCTCGGGATTTCGGCGGAAGGCTCGCGCTGTGCTCACGCCTTCTAACGCCACACCTTCTAACGCCACACCTTAAGAAGATTCTTTTTAAGAAGATTCTTTCAGTTTCTTCAAGGCAGCTTCGTATGCTGGGGTTCGGTTGCCCAGGTTCGAAGGAATATTCTGCAGAACGATGTTCCAGTTTGCGATGGCATTCTTTTTATCGCCCACGGCAGTGTAGCCACGTGCCATTCCCAACGCAGTCCAGGATTTGTCATCCGGATGATGTTGCTGGTTGAATGTGAAAATTTCCATGGCTTTTGACTTCCTGTCCTGGCGAAGCAGTCCCATGCCATAGGCGTAGATAGAGTAAGCATCAGTGCCGGGCACATGCAGCGCCTTCTCCATCACTGCATCAGAATCCGATTCGCGCCCCATGGCTGACAAAACCGCAGCTTTGGTGGACAGGGTAGAGAAGTCTTCGTGGCCGATGGTTGCGCCCCGGAAAGGGCCATTGATGGCCTTATCCGCCCAGACCAATCCTTCTTCCAAATTAATCTTGTTATCGGCGCAGAACTGTGCGGCATTTTGCCAATTCTGATAATTGAATCCCGGCCAAGCCTGCAGCTCCTGGCGCATCCTGGCAAGGTAGAGTTCATTCACGTTTGGAACT
The DNA here is from genome assembly GCA_003224855.1 of Acidobacteriota bacterium. Lineage (GTDB taxonomy): Bacteria > Acidobacteriota > Terriglobia > Terriglobales > Acidobacteriaceae > Gp1-AA142. Next base: position 5,140 of record QHZY01000209.1, read on the forward strand.
TCAATCTTAAAGGGGATCCGCTTCTTCTCCCACTGAAGATAGGCGACCGCAGAACCAGGACGGCGGTCGTCAAACCCGTAGGTCAGGAATTCTGTGGATGCGGAGTCTTGTGGCGTGGCCGGGACGCGCAGCGCATCATCTTTAGGGTCGTACTGGAAGCTTCCCCAGCCCAGATGGTTGGAAAAGACCCAGAACCAGGGTCCGTCCTTTTCCACGTCGAGAAACAGCGCGTATGTTCCGGCCTTCAGATCCTTACCATCGATCTTCACGTCATTGGAGAATGTGATGGAGGTGCTTTCGTTTGCTCCGGCGCGCCAGGGCGCTCCTTTGGTTGGGCCAAAACCCTCATCCACAAAACCGTAATGGACCAGTTCACCCCAGATGTGGCCGGTGCGATCGTTCTCTGGCGGGTTATGCACCCTTGGGCTGTGATATTCGATCGAAATCCTGACCGGCCCGACCCACTGGGAAACTTCGGCTCGTTCATTGTCCCCATTGGGAGGGGTGGATAGCTCTGATGTTTCCTGAGCAGAGGCCGTTCCCAAACACATGAGAAGCAAAACTCCGGTGGCGAGTGCATTTTTCATTAGGTCCTCCTAAGCGGGAGACATAAATGCGGCAAAGATGTTTTTTAGACTGAACTTCGATGGAAGGGTTAGCCAAACCTTGAAGCTGCCCGATTACAGGCAGAGGCGTGGTTACTTTGATTTAGTGAATGCGAGCTTCGCGGGGCGGCGTTTTGTGAATTCTCTGCCAGGCACGCCGAAGCTGACGCGCCGAACCGAATCCGCACTGCTCGGCCACGCGAATCGAGTGGCCAATTAATCCGCAGGTTCCCGGCGCCGTCATCATGTTCAGCCCCAACGCGGAGTTCTTCTCGGCCGCGATACTGCAGCCGCCTTACTTCGATTGGCAACGTGATTCTGCCTCCAACTATGGTTCAGCCGGGGCTGGCATGGCGCAAGATTACCCACAGCTTCGACGAATTGGGAAATATTTACGATGCACAAGGTCGACTCGGAGCCTGGTGGACAGCAGAGGATCACTCCAAGTATGTTGACGCAGCTGAGAAACTGGTCGAGCAATTCAATCACTATTGTCCGGTTCCCGACCTCTGCGTTAACGGCAAACAGGTGTTAGCCGAAAAACATTGCTGACCTTGCCGGGTTGCTGGTGGCGCATGATGCGTATTTTTTGTCGGTTAAAGGCAAGAAGGATGTCAACATTGATGGATTGAATGGCGAGCAACGTTTTTACCTGGTTTTTGCAAGAAGATGGCGCAAACTGCAGACCGAAACTGCGCTTCGTCAGCAGCTCAAAACCGATACTCACTCGCCAGCAGAATATCGAAGCGATACGGTGCGCATCGTCGATGGCTGGTATGACACCTATAAGATCGGACCAGGCGATAAGCTTTACTTGCAGCCTGAGGAGCGTGCCAGGATCTGGTGATTGTCAGCCCTTTTACTGCAGCTTCGCGTACTCCGCCTTCGCTTGTTTCAGGATCGGGATGTCCGGATCGGCGTCCTTCCAGAGGGCAAGAAAGTCCTGGTAAGCGGCGCGAGTTTTGGCGCCATCGTTCTGCTGCGCGTATGCGCGAGCCAAATACAGCGGAGCCAAGCCCATAAGAGGATCGCCAATGTATGCACCTCTTAATCTCAATACCGCCTGAAACTCCTGTGCGGCTTGATCGGGTTGGTGGTTCATCAAATACGCACGCCCGCGGACAAAGTGGATGTCGGTGGTGCCTTTGTCATACTGTTCACCGGGCTTCAACACATCAATGGCTTTGGCGCCTTCACCATGATTCAACAAGAGAATGGCCTCCACCACCGGGATGAACATGGTCTGGAACCGGGTATCCAGAGGCCGGCGGCGGTTCACATCATCCATCAAGTGGCGGGCCTGGGGTTCGTTGCCGGCAAGGGCTGCAATTTCAGCCGAAAGGATGGTAACGTCAGGGCTGTTCGCGATGTTCAAAGCTGCGGTTGCCTGGGAAACCGACTTGTTCTTGTTACTTGTATCGCCGAAGAGCAAATCCATCAAGGCTGGGATCTGAATCACAGAGGCCTGGTTCTCTGTAAGTCCGAGCTGCTTTGCCAGCTCTCCCTCATGGGCGTAGAGTTCACGGGCGTTCTTCCGTTGTCCATGCACCACGGCCAATCCGGCTTTGTTGGCTAAAACCCATTGCAGTTCGAACGCAGGCGAGTCCTTGATGAAAGCTTCTTCGCGGTCCTGCGCTGCCTTGTCTCCCTGAACCAGTGCAACATAGTACAAACTGCCATGCATAACCAGCGCGCCGGTGGTCTTTTGCAGGCCTGTGTTGATCAGCGCTTTGGCCTCATCAAACCTTCCGAGGGCAGTGTAGCAATAGGCTGCGTTCACATATCCGTACCATGAATCAGGTTCCACACGAATCGCTTCCAGGCTATTGGATAAGCCCTTGTCAAAGTCGCCGAGCGCTTGATTAACGACCGATAGATTAACGCGCGGAGGATAATCGTTGGGATAGGTTTGAATCGCCATCTCCAGCGATTGCATAGCCTGTTCCAACTGGCCGGTGCCGTCATAATATTTGTCGGTGATGTACAATTTTTCCCGCTCGCTGGCGCGCTCTCTCAATTCGAACGCCTTTTGAAAGTTCTGGCGAGCAAGATCCGCTTGGCCAACATTCAAATACTGGGTGCCCACGCGGGCATATGCCATAGCGAAATTAGGGTCGATCTCGATCGCACGCTTGTACAGAGCGACCGGGGCGAGCGTGTCGCCTCGTTCGCGCAACTCATCAGCCTGGCTGAACGCCTTCAAAGCCTCAAGCGATGAAGTGGTGACTTCCTGCAGGGGCTTGTCAAACTTCTGCACCGATGCCAACGACTCGCCCAGCGCTGGCAAATTTCCCGCCCGATGTCGCTGGTGAGACGTGTCTCCGGAGGCTTGCCCATCAATTTCAGAGTCTGTTGCACCTTTGAATCCGGAACGACGTTCAGATAAGGCGATTGGCCCAGGCTCACGGCCAAAGCCTTCTTGAGAGTATTGTCGAACACCGGATCACCGGTGGTGTTGGTGAAGTCGGAGAGCAAGATGGAGTCTTTTCCGGTGAGGGCTTGAGCGTTACGGGAATGGTAAAAAAAACCGAGACCTATCAGGATGGCAATGATTGCCAGAACACCCGGAACGAGTAGCTTCCATCGAGACTTCGCCGCCGGCTCGGTTGCGATTACGTGCCGGGAAGAAACGGCGCGGTTCCTGTCGGAAGATCCCCGCCCACTCTCTGGAAACACCGCTGCAGCGGGCGCCCCCTCCTCTTCGAGATCGCTGGCGGCGCTGGCTCGTCCCGATTCCGTCTCTCTTTTCAGGCGTTTCAAATCGGTTCGAATGTCGGCGGCATGCTGGTAGCGCAGCTCTCGATCTTTTTCTAACGCCTTATTGATGATGCGTTCGAACTCGCCTGGGAGATCAGGATTCAGCCGCACCGGAGCGACCGGCGCTTTGTGCAAAATGGAATCAAACAGAATGGCAGTGGTATCACCGCGGAACGGGAGCATGCCCGTCGCCATCTCATAGAGTACCGCGCCAAACGAAAACAGGTCAGTGCGCGCATCGAGCTCTTTGCCCTTGGCTTGCTCAGGCGACATATAAGCAACCGTGCCCAGCGTGGAGCCCGGGCTGGTGAGGTGCTCAAGGCTCTCCGCGGCCGTCGCCTGCGCTGCCAGACCGGCCACCTGGGTTCGCGCCATCGGCGATACTTTGGCCAGCCCGAAGTCGAGAACTTTGGCATGCCCGCGCTTGGTGACGAAAATGTTCGCGGGCTTGATGTCGCGGTGCACAATGCCTTCCGCATGGGCGACATCGAGCGCGTCCGCAACCTCAATTCCGATCGCCAACAACAGCTCCAGCTCCATTGGACGGTGGCCGATCAGGTGCTTCAGTGTGTTGCCGTCGAGAAACTCCATCGCGATGAATGCGCGGCCGTCCTGCTCGCCAATGTCGTAGATGGTGCAGATATTCGAATGATTAAGCGCCGATGCGGCCTGCGCTTCACGTTGAAAACGGGAGAGCGCTTGCGCATCTTTGGCTACATCATCGGGCAGAAATTTCAGGGCCACAAACCGGTGCAGGCGTGTGTCCTCGGCTTTATAGACAACACCCATGCCACCGCCGCCGAGCTTTTCGAGAATACGGTAGTGCGAGATTGTCTGGCCGAGCATGCGCAAGCATGCTATGGCGTAAATATCGGCAAGTCAATGAAAGCCGGGTGTGATCAATACAATCGTGCCTACCTGACTACCTGACTACCTGGCTCACGACCGTCGATGTGCTGGCAGCGGATTTGCTATCACCGTTGTATTTCGCCTTAATCGCATGATTTCCGATCGCCAGATTTGACTTGTTGAGCGTAGCCACTCCGCCGCTCAAAGTTGCCGCGCCGATCCATGTTGTTCCATCAGTGAAGATCACTTTGCCCGTAGGAGTTGCCGGTCCCGCAGATTTCACCGTCGCTGTCATGGTGACGATCTGTCCGAAGCTCGAGGGATTGGGACCGGAAGTCAGTGTGGTTGTGGTCGGATAGAGTTCCACGACCTGGTTCACGAATCCGGTGCTGGTTGCAAACATGGTGTCACCGGGATAGACCGCTTTCGCGGCGTGCGATTTTGCCGTCAATTTCGAGGTGGTGAACGTCGCCTTCCCGCCACTCAGGGCAACTGAAGCCAGAAGGGTGCTTCCGTCGAAGAATTTCATCAGTTCACCGTCGGGAATCGCCCCATAGTTCGAGGTGACTGTCGCTGTGAACGTCACTGGCTGACCAACGAAGCTGGGAGATTCTGATGTCGTTAGCACGGTCCTCGTCGGCCCAACCGCATTTACAGTCAGCACCCGGGACCGCCGACTTTCGTCGATATGGAAAATTCCCGAGTAGGTGGCGGTAATCTGGTGACTTGCGACACTTTTATAGGTAGTCGAATAAGTCGCCTGGTTGGCCGACAAGGTGACGGTCTTGACCGGGTCAGCGCCGTCCGCAAACGTCACTGTCCCGCCCAGGTTCGCATTGGATCCGTCGCCCACTTCGGCGGTGTAAGTCACGCTCTGATAGAGAGGCACCGGGTTCTTGCTGGTCGTTAGGGAAACAGTAGTTACCGGCGCTCCTC
>QHZY01000210.1 GCA_003224855.1 Acidobacteriota bacterium
GCTCAGCGGCGCCGGTCCTTCCGTTCTCATTTTTGTCGATCCGGCAGCGAACCCGACGAAGGTTAAACAAAAAGTGCAGGCGCATCTGGCCGGAAAGGGATTACAAGGTGAACTGATCTCAACCTCGATTACCAGGCGTGGCGGCGCCAAAAAATAAGGCCGGCAGGAGCCGGCCCTGTGCATATCTGTTGCCTACTGTCCCCGACTTGCCGGCGGCACAATACCGTTCATTCTCAGATACACGGCCATCTGCCCATAGTGGTCGAAACCGTGCCATGCGAACACCGTCGCCAATCCCGCCCGGGTTGCTTTGCCTTCGCCAAACGGATTTGGAATGTCTGCAGTCGCGTTTCCCTCGTTGATCGTGGCCACCGCTTTGTGCGCGTAAGCGAACGAATCCTTCAGGAATTTTATGATGTCTGCCTTGCTGGTCATAGCGTCCGGCCCGTTCTCACCGCCCGGGTCAACAGGCGGTTTTTCACCCAAAATTGTCGACGCTACTAGATAGTTGACGGCGGCGACATGTTTAACCTGCTTTTTGAACGTACGCACGCCCTTGAACTCGCCGTTAGTGGGAGCGAAATCGTATTTGTCTTCGGGCATGGCTTCCGCCGCGGGCACAAACTCGCTTTCAATGGTTTTCACTGATCCATCCAGCACTTGGCTTAGGGTTTTCTTGTCGGACTGAGCAAAACAGGCACAGCTTAAAAACAGACAGGTAACTGCCACTGCATACTTTAATTTCATGCACGCCTCCGGTTTCAATTTTAAGTAGCTAATCGCGAACGACAGATGCAGAAAGAGACAGATTCGGTGCTGCCAACCGATGCCTGCGTACAGTCAGCAATCCTGCCGCCAGTATAACGGCTGACCACAACAGCGCTGAGGGTACACCGGTCCGGGTTGCCAACGCTCCCCAAACTGTGCTGCCCAGGGCCATTCCGCCCTGCAGCACCAACAGATAAATCGACAAAGACCGCGCTCGCAAAAACGAGGGCGACATCATTTGGGCAGCCACGTTCAGGCACGCCAGAATTCCGATCCAGGCCATCCCGCTGGCGAATAATACCAGAGTCAGCCATCCAAAACTGTGGACTTGCCCAGCTGCAAAAGTCGTGGATGCAAATACGACGATAGAAATTCCGACCACGCCATCTACGGAAAGCATTTCGCGTAACATCGGCAATGCCGCTGCGCCCGCCAGTGCGCCCAGCCCAAAGAACCCGAGCAGCATGCCATAACCGGAAGGGCCAAACGGTCGCGCAATAATGGGCATAAGCGAGAGCAGCGAACTGGCCGCCAGACTGAACGCGCCAGTCCTGACCAGCACGGATTTTACTGCTGGAGCTCCGCGCACATAACGGAGTCCGGCCATCATCGCCTTGCGTACGTCCCCGGTCTCGATTCGCGCATAGTGGGGACGGCGCCAGCGATAGAGAAATAGGATCACACCGAAAAACGAAGCTGCGTTCAGCAGGAACGCGAATCCTGAACTGGTGGCCGCTATCACTATGCCGCCCAACGCAGGGCCAACTGCGCGCGCCACGTTGAATCCCACAGAATTCAGCGCCACAGCGGCAGCATGATTTTCCGAACACACGACTTCTGGAGTGATTGCCTGCCATGCAGGATCATTCATCACCGCGCCCAGGCCGAGTAAAAACGTGAATAGAAGCAGTGTCCACGGGCCCACGCAACTGGTCAGAGTGAGGATGCCCAGCAAACCGGAAGCCACCACCATCCAGCCTTGGGTGATAAGAAGGAAGCGGCGCCGGTCAACGATGTCCGCCAGTGCGCCGGCGGGAAGAATCACAAGGAACACAGGCAGAGTCGCCGCGGCCGTGACTAGGCTGATTTTCAGCGGTGACGTGGTGAGCTGAGTCATCAGCCAGCCCGCGCCGACGTTCTGCATCCAGGTTCCGGTGTAGGAAACCACGGCCGCGAACCACAATGAACGGAAGAGCGGTTCACGCAAGGGCGCCCAGGCTGAGCCGCTCGAATGCGTAGGCAGGCTCTCTGAAAGCGCCGTGTTCAGGCCGTTGCCCATGGCCTACACTGTTCCGCCACTCGGAAATTCGGATAAATCCGGTGAGAGCTTGGAAGTAAACGGCCATTGACGACCGCGCCATGCACGGAACATGTAAACCGCAAGCCCTGCGATAACGATCAGCACGGTGTAGCGGATTTGCTTTAGCGCATCTGGACGTTTGGTGAGAATGAAGATAAATCCGGTGATCGCCAGGAGCGCCGGCAGTGGGTAAAACCACATGCGAAACGGGCGAGGAAGACCGGGGCGTCTTATCCGCAGCACGATGACCCCAACTGCCTGGAGCAGGAATTGCAAAGAAATTCGGATAACGACCAGCGCCGCGATCAGATCTGCCAGAGAGAAGAAGCAAAAAAGCATTGCCATCCCTGCCAGCGCCAGCAGCGAAATATGCGGAAAGCGATATTCGGGATGAATGCGCGCAAATGCTCGAAAGTAATTTCCGTCCAGCGCCGCCGCATACGGCACGCGTGAGTAGCCCAGCAGAAGGGAAAAGACCGAAGCGAATGCTGTCCACATGACCAGCACAGTCGCTGTTCCCGCCGCCCATGGACCATAGACCTTGTGCATGAAAACTGAAATAACGTACAGCCCTTTGTTGCTTTGCGCTCCCGTCAGCAGTTCACGCCAGGGAACCACAGCTAGGACGCTTAGATTCATTAGCGTGTATAGACATGCCACCAGGAGAATGGATAGCAGCAAGGCGCGCGGAATCGTGCGTCCGGGATCTTTCACCTCGTCTCCCAGAAAACAGACGTTGTAGTAGCCCCAGTAGTCGTAGGTGGCGATCAACATCGCTGACGCGAGCCCAAGAAAGAAGTTGTGCGAGAGGTTGAAAGCATCGGGCGGGAAACTGAACGCTTGCGCCGCATTGAAATGCGTCAGCCCGGTCACAATTACCCAGAGCATGGTTCCGATGACACCGGCCAGCAGCAGTTTCGATATCCAGCCGATGCTGGTGATCTTGCGATAAAGCAGCACAAGCGCGAGCAGTACAATCAGGATGGCGATGAATGTGGAACCGAGAAGCTGCCAGCGCACCTGAATTGTGCCTAACAGAGGAAGACCAAGCTGAAAGGCGTGACTACTGAGCGGTTGTTCGAGGCCAGGCCAGAAATAGGCGGCGTACGCCGCAAGTCCGACTGCGCCAGAAGCAATCGACAATGGCGCGCTGAAAGAAAGCTGCCAGATGAAGAGAAACGAAACCAAGCGCCCCAGGCTCTTAGGGCCGTAAATCTCACGCAGGTATCGATACGATCCGCCGGAACCGGGGAACGCCGCACCAAGCTCTGCCCAGATCAAGCCGTCGCAGATCGCGAACACCGCGCCCAGCACCCAGCCAAGCATGGCCTGGGGCCCGCCCATGGCGCTGATGATGAGCGGCATGGTAATAAACGGGCCCACGCCAATCATGTCGATCATGTTCAGGGCGGTGGCGCTGCCCAGGCCGATGCCGCGAATGAGCGTGCGTGATGAATCGGCCTGGTCGGGATCAGAATTCATGAACCGGCTAACGCGGAGTTGCCAGAGCGGAGCGCTGGTTGTTCTGGTGTCCTGCGCTCAGCAGATTTACATATAGCCGGATTGCCCCGGGAACGCCGGCCGGCAACTGGCGGAAGAATGCGTAGGCGTTGTAGATGTAGAGTCCCTTCCTGTAGTGCGCTTTGAGTAAGCCGCCTTTCTGGTCGGATTCTCCTGGATCATGGCAGGCAAGAAGTGGAACAAAGTTGTTGTCCCATTGACTCATGAAATAAAGTCCGCGCTCCTGCACCCACCCATCAAAATCTTTTTGAGTGATCTGGTTCGGGTACTGAAAAATTGAGTCGTTCGGAGCCAGGATTTCTACCGGCGCTTCTTCGACCGACACTCGCGCTCGGCTAAGCTGCGCCGGATATGGAGTGAAGTGGCCGGCGTTGAAATCACTCACGCTGGTGTCGTACTGGACAATCAGCGTTCCACCCGCGGCGACAAATTCCAGCAGCTTTTTGTTGTTTGCAGCAACATCTTTCTGGGTGTCATACGTACGAATTCCGAGGACAATGGTCTGGTATCTGCTCAAATCTTCGCCAGGAAGTTTGTCGGCAGAGATGAGCGAAACGTTCATTCCGATCTGCTGCAGCACGGTAGGAATGTCATCGCCCGCCCCCATGATGTAGCCAATCTTCAGAGCCGACGGCACTTTTACATCTACCACGCTGACCCGTTGAAGCGCGGGCTGAAAGTAGAATGCGCTGTCCAGGTCCTCACGTGTAACTAATGTATAGCCCTCGTTGTAAGTCCTTCCGCCGGACTCGAGGACCGCTTCGATGTGGGTGGAACCCTCTTTCGAACTCGCCGGGAATACCGTGAACTGGAATTCCTGCTTTTCGCTTCGCTGATGAAATTCAATGGTGCGCTGCTCAGGCTG
>QHZY01000057.1 GCA_003224855.1 Acidobacteriota bacterium
AATAGCAGGGGGTAAGACGGCTGCCCTCGGGAGGCAAACTGCTGTTGGGTGCACTGGTCCTGATGGTGATCCAGTGCCGGTCATCGCAAGCTCTACCGGGAAGATAAAAATTTCCAGTGAATGTCGCACCAGCCTGCAGCGCCACCGTGTCCCCACACTGAACTTTGTCGAGCACTGCCTGCAGGTCTGATCCGGCCGGAACCGGCCTCACGGTTCCAGGCGATGGAGTTGCAGCCAGCGCAGTGTAAATACATTGGTGCGGCAAAGCTGCCGGGCCGTCAGGTGCGGCGCCGAATTTCGACACGTTACCCGCGCCGCAGTAGGTGTTGTCGGGCCCGGTGAACGCTGTGGCCTGCCTGGCTGATGAGGTGAGAAAAAAGATGAGCGAAAACCCGAAGCTGGCGGTAACGGCAAACCGCATGAGGGGGACCCCTTATTGTGAGAGTTGTGCCCGAGGGCGGATTGCGCCGATGTTACGGATGCACAGCTTGTGGAGACAAAATAGTTAGGGCAGAACCAGAGCTTAAAGGTTTAGGAACCTCTGATCATGAAAGACGGAGAGTGATCCGGATCCGGAACTCAGCTGCGAAGTTGCGAGAGTATTTTCTTCACATCCGCCGCGCTGGAATAGTTAGGGCTCAATTTCAGCACCCGTTCCAGATGCTGCCTGGCTAGGGCAGGCTGGGATGCTTTCTCGTAAGCCAGCCCGATGTGGTAATGGACAGTGGGGTCTTCAGGCGCCTTGTTCTTTTCACCCAGCCTGAGTGCCTCTTGAAACAGATCGATCGCAGACTGATAAGCGCCCTTCTGATAGAAAGCCCAGCCCAGCGTATCCGCGGCGTTTGGTGAGTCTGGCATGCCCCGGCGAGCAGTCTGAGCCAATGAGAGTGCCACATCTACATTGCCTCCGCTCTCCAGCATCACATAAGCGAGATTGTTCGATGCCAGCGGGTTGTCAGGTCTAAGATCAAGCGCTTTCTGATAATAGGATTTCGCGCTGTCCCACTCCTGCTTGGATTCATAGAGCTGACCGAGAAGGATATAGAAGCTGGCTTCGTTGGGGTTCTCCTGAATCGACTTCTTGTAGGTGGCGATTGCCTCATCTACAGACCCCTTGGTCGCCTGGACCTGGCCGAGTTTCACCATAGCATCGGCATTGCTGCGGTCAAGCTCGGTCGCTTTGCGAAACGCCTCTTCTGCTCCGTTCAGGTCCTTTTTCAAGCTGGAGAGACTGGTCCCCAACAGATCATAGAAAACGGAATTGTTGGGAGATTTGGCGATCTGCGCCTTCACCGCGGCGATAGCTTTGTCTGCGTCCTTCTGCGCCAGGTAGGTGTTCATGAGGCCGCTCAGAGCATCGGCAGAATTGGGATCGCGGTCCAGGCCGTCGCGATAAGCCTTTTCTGCTTCCGCGAACTGCTTCTGCATCAGCCGCAAGTTTCCCAGTTCCACGTAGCCGACCGGATTCTGCGGTGCGACTTCGATCGCTTTGCGTGCATCCGCCTCAGCGCTCGCATACTGCCTGCGATTGATGTACGACACAGCCCGCATCGCGTATCCTTCCGCAACATTGGGCTGAAGGGCAATCATCCGGGCTGCGGATTGTTCCAGGCTGTCCCATTGTCCTTTGCGCAGGGCAATCACCGCCAGGGCGCGGTAACCTTCCGCCAGATCGGGGCGCAGTCGGACCGCATCACGCCATTCGGACTCCGCCTGGCCGAGATTTCCCAAAGCATCAAACGCCACCCCAAGCTGGAATCTCTTCGTTCAGCTTGCGAGCCTCGTCCAGCCTGTTTTTCAGAATCAGAAGCTGAATAAAGTTCTTTTTGACCTGAAGATCTTTGGGATGATCGCTGTAGAGCGATTCATATTCAGCGGTCGCTTTGTCCAGTTCGCCATTTGAGAAGTAGTAGTCGCCCAGCATGCGATAACCCACCGAGTTATCGGGCATCTCTTTTTTAACTTGCTTCAGGAAATTTTCCGCTTCCAGTTTCTTTCCCTCCGCCAGATAGAGCCGCGTTAACGAAGCACGGGCTTCGGGGTTTTGCGGATCCGCCGCGATTGCCGATTTGAGCTGTTGTTCAGCTTCCGGGAGCCGGCCGCGCGATTGGTAATATTGTCCAAGCGCCAATTGTGCGCCGCCGGCCTTCGGATCAATCTGAACTGCCCGCTTGAAGTTGACCTCGGCTGCATCCGGCTGATTGGCTTTTAATTGCAGCAGCGCCAGATTCAGGTAGGCTTCCCAGCGATTCGGACCTAAACTGACCGACTTCTGCATTTCCCGGATGGATGCAGGAAGGTTTCCTTTGGCGGCCATCAGGTTCGCGATGGACTCGTGAATTTCCGGACTGGTGGGCTGGCGCGCGAGCACAAAATCGGTGTGTTCCTGGGCATCTTCAAGCCGGCCCCCCGCGATCAGCAGGTTGGCGAGATCAATGTGGGCCTGGATGTTCTCCGGTTGTAACTCTACGGTGCGTGACAATTCCTGCCAGGCGCGCGGCCATTCCTGCAACTTCAGGTATGTCTGCGCCAGTTTGTAGTGGGCGTCGCCGAAGCGCGGGTCTACCTGCACGGCGTTACTGAACTGAATTACCGCTTCCCGGTATTTTCCTTTGGCGAAATAGCGTTGGCCGCTTTCATAGTATTTCTGTTTGCGGATGTTGGGGTCACGCGAACAACCTGCCAGGAACAGACTGGTCAAGCCTAGTACCAGCAACAACCGTCGAAAAGGGACCCTCATCATTTTCTCCGAATCTGCTTTTGCTGAAGGATATGCTGCCGCATTCCTCGCTACATCTTCAACGAGGGATGAAATGATCTATTTGCGGCGATACCTCGTTGGCGAAAGAAAGCAATCGTTGCTGCGCCTGATCACTGCTCTCGCCGCGTACCAATGGAGTAGTCAGCCGAATCATCGCGCCGTCGCTTCGATTCATGCGGATCGAATCGGCCACCAGGTAAAATTTGGCTGAGTATTCGCTAGCCACTGCCCGTGCGTGCGCGTAATACCAGTAAAGCACCAGCTGCCGGTCTTCTCCTTTACCAATCACATAGCGATTCATCGGGACACTGCCCTTACCTGCCAGAGAAACGCTGATCCGGTTCGTTTCAAGTGGCAGCCAGCCTGCGCCCGGTAAGCAGTGCTTGGGAGAATGGATGGTATCTCCCGCGCGCTGACTGGGGAAGTAGGCGATGAACAAGTCGACATAGGGCTCGGGTTGGCTTTGATTTCGATAGACTCGCAGAAGAAAGTCGCCTGGTCCCAGAACTTCCAGTGCATCTTGCGGGATGGGCACATCACGGCCAGTCCACGATCCAACCTCCTGCGGAAATTGCGCCAGTAACTGGCGAGGGGCGATTACTTCTTTTCCTGCCCTGCCCTGCAGGAAGAGTGCCGTGCCTGAAAGTAAGATCACAACCAGCAATAGACGTGTCTTCAACGTCATTTTTCCGCTCCCGGCATTTCGGCCGGCATAAACCTGCGCATTAAATAATGGAACAGAAACAGCATCATCAGAGACATGACGAAAATCAGCCAGCCTGAAAATAAGTGAAAAAATCCTTCTGCCTTGTCCGGATCCCAGTACTGCACCAGCAATCCCGTGCCCACAATGCGAAGACTATTTGTCGCTACAGCTATTGGAAGCGATGCAACCGCAAGAACCACCCGCATCCAGATGCGGCTCTCCGTCAGATACCCGTAAATGACCGCCAGTGTGGTCAGCGACATAAGGGAGCGGATTCCGCTACAGGCCTCTGCTACCTCCAGTTGCATCAATGGCAGGCCGATCACATTGCCTTCCCGCAGCACCGGTACTCCACAAAGCGGCAGAATAATGCTGGCGATTTTCGACGCAAACAACTGCAACGGGAACGTGATCTGGTTGAACACGATGGCGGGAATTGGAATCATCAAAATCAGGAATGCCAGAGGAAACAGGACGGCGTGGAGATAATTCCAGCCTAAAAGAAACGTAACCAGCCCCGCGATCAGCACCAGGAGAGAAGTTCGCGACACAAACAGCTCCGCTCCTAAGTCCCCCAGGACCAGCATCATAAGTCCCGCCAAAATCACCGGCAGGCCCCACCACGAAGGTTTCACGGTGAGTTTGGAAATTCGTTCGCGATCTTGCCAAAGCACGAATCCCGCAAAGGCGGGAACAAAAAAACCGTGGGAAAAATTCGGATCGTGCCACCATTGAACTGCTAACCGGCCGATGATCGGCAGATACAGCCAGCCTACCAAAAAAGCCAACACTCCCAAGTACCACCAGCCTTGAGGCTTGTGCGCCGAATGGATTGATTTTGGAAGCGCTTCGAGTTGTGCCGTTTGGTCCACTGATAACAACTGGGGAGCAGCTCGCATTGATGAGGATATGCGAACTCGCAGGCCCATAGCAACGACGACGTACGCTATAAACGGTTCAGCAGGGTAAGATTTCGTGATCCTTCTTGCGCGATGTTTGGAAAGGAAATAGGCTGTCGATTGTATTTTGTGTGAAAAATTTTTCCATTTTGTGCTGAACCGGTTAGGCTATGAATTGCGGTACAGAGCAGGTTAGCGCTACTCAACAGGTGGTTAAGTGACTTCCATTCAACAACTTAGATCTGAACTGTTTTTTCGATCACCAACCCCGGTATGGCAGCTTCCGTGCTCGGCTAAAAAGTCGAGTCTTCAGCACAATCCCTGGTTGTATCTTTTGAGGTTGATGAATGAGATTTGAGCCTGTGCCCGACGGAAACGGGAGCTCGAACAGCGACAGTTTCTGCCCGGGATCAAGCCCAAACATGCAGGCAGTTGAGGAGCTCATCCGTGAGCTGGGGCAATCTCGCGTTCCAGTACTTTTGCTTGCGGAGCGCGGCTCTGGCAAAAAGACTGTAGCTCGCAAGATTCATCAGGCAACACATTCCCGAGTAGCTGGAATCTTTACCTCGGCACTCTGTTCTGAACTGAGCATCAGTCGCTTGGTTGAAATTGCAGAAAACCGGGAATTGGAACATGGAACCCTGTTCCTGGAGGAGATCGCAGAGCTGCCGGGCGACGCGCAACGTCAACTGCTGGAAATACTTCCCACTTCCGATGCTAATGGCGATTCCCGTAAGCCGAGAGTGATTGCGGGCAGCACCCGGGAACTGGATGCGGAGGTACGGGCGGGTCGATTTCGTGAGGATTTGTATTACCGCATCAGCAGTGTTTGCCTGCGGCTTCCGCCATTGCGGCAGCGCCGCGAAGACATCAGCGCATTGACCCGCTTTTTCCTTGCGAAGTTTGCTTGTGAGTTCCATCGCCAGCCCCCAGTACTCAGTGAACAGTCGCAGCGATTGTTTCAGGATTACGCCTGGCCTGGGAATGTCAGGGAATTAAAAGACGCGGTGCGGGCAATTGTGGCGCTAGGCGATGAGTCTGTGGCAATGGGGGGCTTGCGTGCACTGCTGACCAGTGCGGATGCCGGCAATGGTGAGCCGGTTTCGCTGAAGCAGGCCGCTCGAGCCGCCTCGAGGGAAGCGGAGAAGCAGTTGATTCTAAGGGTTTTAACACGAACTCGCTGGAACCGGCGCCGGGCGGCGCAGGAACTACAAATCAGCTACAAAGCCCTACTTTATAAGCTCAAGCAGATTGGCTATGAAGGAAGCGAGCTTGGTAGTTTTCCGGAGAAAGCATGAAAGTTGGGATAGGACCGATTTTGTCGTTGGCGTTAGTTACGAGCATGGCGCTGGCGCAGTCGACCATGGCAAAACCGGCGCAAGATGCGAATGTCCCTAATAAAGAGGTTGTCTCATCCTCAACCTACGTCATCGGCGCGGATGACACTTTGCACGTCGATGTCTGGAAAGAGCCAGACCTTACGGCGACGCTTCCAGTCCGATCTGACGGAATGATTTCGCTGCCTCTGCTGAATGACGTTCAGGCGGCGGGACTTACCCCAATGCAACTGGCGGCGTCCATCACCGAAAAGCTCAAAAAGTATTTATCTGATCCGCGAGTTACGGTGGTCGTCACTCAGATGAACAGCCAGCGCATCTTTGTCACCGGTGAAGTTTTGCATACCGGGGCGATGCCGCTGCTGCCCAACATGAATGTGCTGCAGGCACTTTCGGCCGCGGGCTTTACGCAGTTTGCCAATACCAAAGGCATCTACATACTTCGTACCGAGAACGGGAAACAGGTCAAGATCCCGGTTAACTATCGCCAACTGTTAAAGGGCGAAAAAATAGACCAGATGATCATGATGAAACCGCGGGACACGATCGTGGTTCCGTAAAGAAAGAGTGAATGGCAATTAATCCCTCAATTTGCTTATTAGTGGTTATGACGGTGTCGGTCGTGACCGGCTTCGCGCAGACTAAAGACGAAGCCGCCGATCAGACCCCGTCCGCTCAGGCGGGCAGCAGTGCGGCACCGGCTGCCGGAAGCATAGATACACAGGTCACTTCGGAGGAAAATCCGCCCATATCCGGGCTGGACCAGCCGTCATTTGAGTCGAAAATTCTGAACCGCAGTTTTCTGCTCCCTGCTCTCCACGCAAGCCAGGCTTTAGATACCAATGTTGAGAGCGAAGCAGGCAGAACGAGGATCGAGGGTGTAACCCGGCTGTTAGGCAGCCTGACCCTGCAAAAACTCGGCTCTCACTCTAGCCTGGCGCTCGATTATCTGGGCGGAGTGGCGCTCTACAGCAGTCGCTCGATCGGCAGCAACCAGATCCAGCAGGTCGACTTTACCGATCGCCTGCAGTGGCGGACGGGTTACATCACCTTTCGTGATTCTTTCAGCTATTTGCCGGAAGGCTCGTTTGGGTACGGCGCGTACGGCGGGACCGGGGCGGCTTCTGGGACCGGATTCGGCGGGGTCGGTGGCGGGCTGCCGGGTGGCGGCTTCAGCGGTTTTTTCGGTGGTGGACAGTTTGGCGCGATTGGCCAGGTTCCGAGGGTGAACAACACTTCCATTGTTGATGTGGTCCAGGCGCTGAGCCGCCGTTCTTCCTTGACACTCGCCGGTGCGTTTTCGCTGGTTCATTTTTCGGACAATCCCCAGGGTTTCATTAATAGCCAGCAGGTCTCGGGTCAGGCGGGATACAGCTATCAGATCTCGCGCAAGGACCAGGTTGCGCTGCTTTACGGCTACCAGGCATTTCGCTATCCGGCTGCGGTGGGCGTGAACTTCAACAGCCATGTGATCAATGTGCTGTTCAGCCGTCGTATCTCCGGCCGAATGGATCTGGTTCTGGGCGGCGGTCCTCAGCTGACCCACGTCAACAGCGTTTTAGGCGGAGTTACCGATAACTGGTCAGCGAGCGGCCGAGCCACCCTGCGTTATCGCTTCAAACTGACCACCGCTGAGCTTTCCTATCACCACTACAACACCACCGGATCAGGTTTCTTTGGTGGAGCGAAAAGTGATATCGCGCGGATCGGTCTTCGTCGATCATTTGGGCGCCGATGGGAAGGACGCACCGATATCGGCTACACCCACAACACCCGCCTGGCGCCTACGTTGTTAGGCGGTATAAGTGCCGATTCATTCAATTACGTGTTTGTGGGGGCAGCCCTGCGCCGGCAATTCAGCCGAACCTTCGACGGCTTCGTTAGTTATCAGTTCAACGATCTTAATTTCAACAGCGCCACCGGTCCGTTGTGCGCTTTGGTGGGACCTTGTGACCGCAGCTCGCAGCGCCATGTGGCGACAATCGGCATTGATTGGCATCCGCGCCCGATTCGGATCGACTGACTTCTGAACGGCTTTCCGCAAGGTAAGCCAGATAGGAAATGAAAAATGATTGAGAACCGCGAACTGACGATGGACGATTATCTGGCGATGTTGCGCCGGAGGATCAAGGTGATCCTCATTCCGGCGATACTCGCCCCGCTGGTCGGGTTTCTGATCTCGTTCGCCATTCCGCCCAAATATACTTCTCAATCTGCGGTTCTGGTCGAGGAGCAGAAGGTGCCGCAGGGTTACGTCAAGCCGGTGGTGACCGAAGATGTAATGCAGCGTATCGCCACCATGCAGCAGCAGGTGACCAGCCGCGGACGCCTGCAGCCCATGATCGAGCGCCTCGGGCTGGCAAAGCATGGAAAAAGCGTGGATGAAGTAGTCGACGATATCCGCCAGAACTTCAATATCCAGCCGGTGATGACCGACCTGACGGGCGGGAACAGCGCCACCAAGCGCAAACCGGGACAGAGTTCGGAGGTGCCCGGGTTTTATGTCAACTTCACTGCGGATAATCCCCAGGATGCGCAGCGAATCTGTGGCGAGCTTACCTCGATGCTGCTCGAAGAAAATTTGAGGCTGCGTGAGCAAGTCGCCCAGAGCACGACTGATTTCCTTTCCCGGCAGCTCGAACAGGCCAAGAAAGATCTGGACGATCAAGACTCGAAACTGGCGACCTTCAAGAAGCAGTACATGGGGCAACTGCCGGGTGATGAAGACAATAACGTGAAGATCTTAATGGGGCTGAACTCGCAGCTGGATGCGAACACCCAGACCCTGAACCGGGCGCAACAGGATAAGTCCTACACCGAGTCGCTGCTCGCACAGCAGCTTTCCAGCTGGCGATCCACTCAAAGCGCCAACAATCCGCAAACTCTGCAGCAGCAGTTGGCGCAGTTGCAAAGCCAGCTTATTACTTTGCAGGCCCGTTACACCGACGATTATCCGGATGTGGTGAAGACCAAATCTGATATCGCGGAAGTGAAGCGCAGGCTGGAGGAACTGAATTCTGCGTCTTCGCAATCTCCGGACGCGAACGAAAAAATAAACGCTGCCGAACCGCCGGAAGTTCGCCAGTTGCGATTGCAGGTCCACCAGTACGGGGAGGCCATGGCGCAAGCCACCCGCGAACAAAAACGCCTTCAGGACCAGATACGAATTGTGCAGGGCCGGGTATCGCTCAGCCCCTCGGTGGAAGAGCAGTACAAGCAGTTGACCCGCGATTACGATACCGCGCAAAAGTTCTACAACGATCTGCTTTCGAAGAAGAGCGAGTCGGGCATGCAAACCGAGATGGAACGCGCCCAACAAGGCGAGCAGATGCGGTTGGTAAATCCTGCGGGCCTGCCCGACAGCCCGAGTTCGCCGAACCGGCTCCTGTTTGCAGGCGGTGGCTTGGGCGCAGGTCTGGCCCTGGGCTTCGGACTGGCGCTGTGGCTTGAGCTGCGCGACAAATCTATCCGCACTGAAGAAGACGTGTTGGCCGCGCTGGAGATGCCGATGCTGGTTTCAGTTCCATGGATAGGTTCGGTGACGAACGGCAATGGCAGCTGGAAAAACCGCTTCAAGCAGTCGCCGGAAGAGGATGGAGAGAAGATCGAGGTCTGACAGAGCAATGTACAAACAATTTTTCGGACTGCGGGCGAACCCGTTCAATGTAAATCCTGACCCGCGCTATCTGTTCCTGACGCGGCACACGGAAGAGGCGCTGGCATGCCTTACTTACGGCATCCAGACCCGCAAGGGTTTTGTCTTGCTCACCGGCGAAGTAGGGACCGGAAAGACCACGCTGATCAATAAGTTGCTGGAATGGCTGCGGCTGCAGCAGGTGGCGACCGCATTCGTCTTCAACTCCAAGATGAACGTGCCGCAGTTCCTGGATTACATGATGACCGACTTCGGGATTCCGGTGGAAACGGACTCGAAAAGTCAGATTCTGATGCGGCTCTACAACTGGCTGCTGGATCGGTACCGGGCAGGGGAGACTGCAGTCCTAATTATTGACGAGGCGCAGAACCTTTCCGACGACGTGCTGGAAGAGATCCGGATGATGACTAATCTGGAAACCTTTACCGAGAAGCTGCTGCAGATTGTCCTGGTTGGACAGCCCGAACTGGAGCACAGACTGAAGCAGCCCCAGCTCCGGCAATTGCGACAGCGGCTGACGCTGCGCGCAAAAACCCATCCGCTGTCGTTCGAAGAAACCAAGGCATACGTCATGCAGCGGCTGCGGATCGCCGGTTCGAACGGTCATATGATCTTCGAACCGGAAGCGCTGGAGTCGATCCATCGTTATTCCGCCGGCATCCCCCGGGTGGTGAACTTGTTGTGCGAGCACTGCCTGGTGGGCGCCTTTGTTGACCAGCAGAAGACAGTCTCGGCGGCTGCGGTCGAATCGGTGGCGCGCGAATTCGATCTGGGTGACAACACCACCTCCCAGCTGCTGACAACTCCCCGTGTACAAAATGCCCAGAATTTCGATCTGCTGGAAGCCCTGAAAACGCTGGCAACCATCGCCGACCGACTGCGTGAGTCCGGACATGAGGTCTCTAAGGAAGAGAAACTATGAGCAGAATCCACGAAGCTCTTAAAAAAGCAGAAGAACAACGTAGCGCTGAACACGAGATGCATATCGAGCCACCGCTTGCATCCGCCCCCGAAGTGGTTCCTGACCCTATCTCGATGCCGGTTGCGGCAGTGCCGCCACTTGCGGATGAGAGAGACCGGAGAACTGTATCTGCGGCCATGCCGTCTTTCGGCACGGGACTAAGCGTGGAGTCGTTGTTGTCACGCTGCGTGGCCGGTCACTGGACGCCCGATCGCAAAACCATGCTTTTCTTTAATGGCGATGAACAGGGCTATGGGACGGAGGAGTTCCGGACCTTGCGCTCGCGCCTTTATCAGCTTCGCGATCGTCTACCACTCAAGAAGGTTCTGGTCACCAGTGCGCTGCCTAAGGAAGGCAAGTCATTTGTGGCTGCAAACCTGGCGCAGGTGCTGGTGCAGCAGCAGGGCCGGCGCACGCTGCTGATCGATGGTGACCTGCGCGGTGCGCGTTTGCATAATGCGCTTGGCACAGAGTCTTCACCCGGACTCACGGAATATCTGCTCGGTGAGGCCGACGAGTTCGCCATCCTGCAGCGTGGCCCAATGGATAACCTGTTTTTTATCCCTTGTGGCCGAAAGGTGACTAGTCCGGCCGAATTGGTCGCGAATGGCCGCCTCAAAACGCTGTTGAATCGCCTGGAGCCGTTGTTTGACTGGATGGTGCTGGACTCGCCGCCCGCGGTGCCGGTTTCAGACGCCGGGCTGCTGGCGAACTATTGCGATGGCGTGCTGATGGTGGTGCGTTCCAACTCGACTCCCTTCGATATGGCGCGGAAGGCACGCCAGGAATTCAGCGGCAAACAGCTGGTGGGTGTAGTGCTGAACGGA
Organism: Acidobacteriota bacterium; assembly: GCA_003224855.1. Taxonomy (GTDB): domain Bacteria; phylum Acidobacteriota; class Terriglobia; order Terriglobales; family Acidobacteriaceae; genus Gp1-AA142. The sequence continues at coordinate 11,147 of QHZY01000057.1, forward strand.
ATTGACCAGGGCAACTCCTATTCTCAGTACTACTACGATGCTTATGGCAAGCCCAACGGAAAGAATGAGCAGAGGTAGGCGTGATTCGGATCTTCAACGTTTACTACCCGGTTCGCTCCTTGGTCCTGCTGGGGGGCGAAGCGCTGGTGGTCTGGAGTTCGTTCTGGCTGGCGCTGGAGTGGCAGAACGCGGATGACAGCTATCTGGTCCTGAACTATGAGGGCGGATACTTCAAGCTGCTCATCGTCACCGCGCTGGTCCTGCTGTTTTCGCACTGGTTCGATCTTTACGATCCGACATTCGTCAGCGACAAAGGTGAGTTGTATTTCCGGCTGCTGCTGGTACCGGGTATTCTTTCGCTCGCGCTGGCGGCGGTGGGATACATATTTCCGGCATTTGTTCGCAAGTCGGCTTTCCTGCCCGGCCTGATCATTCTCACCTTCGCACTATTCATTTGGCGCTATGTTTACGGCTGGCTGGCGCAGCAGTCTTACCTGCGGGAAAGAATTTATATCCTGGGCATGGGCGAACGGGCCCAGAGACTGGTCAACGGTTTGAGAAGCCGCGCTGACTTGGGAGTTGAAGTGGTTGGCTGGAGCGGGCATGTGGATGGCGCCTTGACCCGCGAAGCAGTCGCCACTCATCTTACCGAAGTCGCTAAGCAGCGCAGCGTTCATCGTGTGATCGTGGCCATGCCCGACCGTCGCGGGACCCTGCCGGTGGAGGAACTGCTGGCATTGCGGCTGAACGGCGTGAAGGTTGAAGAGGCGGCTTCCTGGCTGGAGAAGATGTCAGGCCGTATCGAGGTGGACCAGCTCTATCCCAGCTGGCTGATTTTCGCCGACGGTTTCCGCTTCAGCATAACGTTTTTATTTCTACGCCGCATACTGTCCACCTTCGCTGCTGCAGTGTTACTTTTGCTGGTGCTGCCGCTGATTCCATTCATCGTGCTGGCCATCAGGCTGGACTCTGCGGGTCCGGTTCTCTACAAGCAGAAACGTGAAGGGCTGGGTGGAGTGCCTTTCTTTTGCTACAAATTTCGCACCATGCGCCAGGATGCAGAAGCCGACACCGGTGCTACCTGGGCCACCGATGACGATCCGCGTATTACCCGATTCGGCCGCTTTTTGCGCGCTTCCAGGCTGGATGAAATCCCGCAAATGTGGTGTGTTTTCAAGGGCGACATGGCGTTTGTCGGTCCGCGCCCGGAGCGGCCTGAGTTCGTGCAGTGGCTGAGCCGCGAGATTCCTTATTACCAGGTGCGAAATGCGGTACGTCCCGGGATAACGGGCTGGGCGCAGGTCCGTTATAAGTACGGAAATACTCTGGAAGATGCGCGCGAGAAGCTGCAATACGATTTGTTTTATATCAAGAATGCCTCCCTCGGCCTGGATCTGCTCATCATGTTCCACACTATAAAGATTGTGTTGCTGGGCCGGGGATCGCAATGAAAACAGCATTCTGGATTTCTTCCGTATTCGTTATCTACACCTATCTCGGTTATGTCTTGTGGCTTTGGCTTCATGCCAGGATTCGACCGCGCCTGGTACGCACTGGCATGTATGCCGGCACGGCTTCCATTGTGATGGTGGTACGCGATGAAGCCGGCCGGGTCGGGGCCAAGCTACAAAATCTTTTGAGCCTCGAAAAACCCGGCAAAGAGGTGGAAGTCATCGTAATTTCTGATGGATCGAGTGACGCCACCGTGGAGATACTGCAGCAATTCGAAGGCCGCGGACTGATCAAGGCCATGGTGCATGCTGAGCCCCGGGGCAAAGCTGCCTGTATCTCCGATGCACTGGCTACGGCCAAAGGCGAGATCGTGTTTTTCGCGGATGTGCGGCAGCAAATTGAACCGCCGGCCTTACGTCTTTTGGCTGAAAATTTTGTCGATCCTGAGGTGGGCTGTGTCAGCGGAGAACTGATGCTGGGTGACCCGAAATCGGGCGAAGCTTCTCGCGGCATGGGTTTGTATTGGAGAATCGAAAAGCTGGTGCGCCAACTGGAATCGACTTCCGGATCGACGATAGGCGCGACGGGAGCGGTTTATGCAGTCCGTCGTGAGCTTGCGATCGCTCCTCCCGCAGGCACCATTCTTGATGACGTTTTTATTCCCATGCACGTCGCCCGGCAGGGCAAGAGAGTGGTATTCGATTCGCGCGGCACCGCCTGGGACGTGCCCGATCTCGGACGTGAACGTGAATTTGAGCGGAAAGTCAGGACTTTGAGCGGCAACTACCAGTTGTTGCAGCTCTGCCCCTGGTTGCTTACCGCACAAAACCCGCTTCGCTTTGAATTCGTCAGTCACAAGCTCATCCGCCTGCTTGCGCCTTTCGCCCTGGCGGTGATCTTTGTGAGCTCTCTATTCTTATCCGGGCCTTTGTACCGGTTCGCGCTGCTGGTTCAGATCTTGTTTTACGGGTCAGGATTGCTGGCGCTCGCGCGGCTGAACCCCGGGCCTTTGGCGCGTGTCGCGGATGCCGCATATACGTTTGTGGTCCTGAACATGGCCGCGGCGGTTGCCTTTGGCAACTTCATCACCGGTCGCAAGGCGGTATGGCTGCGGTGAGAATACTGTGGGTAAAGGCGAATAAGCTGTTGCCGGTACAGAGCGGCGGAGATATCCGCTCTTACCACATTGCAAAGCAGTTGGCGCGCAAACACCAGCTTACTTTTTTCTCTTACTACGATGGCGAAGCGGACTCGGAGTATGAGAGAGCTTTGCAGCGCGAGTTTCCGGAAAGCGTTTGCTTCAGTACAGGGAAGCGTACACACGGCTTCCTGCAGCGAGGCCTCGACTATGCCATGCAGGCGGTCGGGGATGCGCCTTACGCCATTTCGCGGTTCTCCTCAAGCGAGGTTCGCGCCAGGCTGCAAAAATACTATGAGAGCGGCTGCTTCGACGCGGTGGTGTGTGACTTTCTGGATGCGGCCGTGAACTTCCCGTCTGAGCTGACCACACCTACCTTGCTTTTTCAGCACAATGTAGAGAGCGAGATCTGGCGGCGGCACGCCGAAACCGAATCCAATCCGGGCAAACGCATGTTGTATCGCGTGGAATTCGCGAAGATGTCGCGTTATGAAGCCAGGATTGTTCGGGAATTCCACCATGTGATCGCGGTTTCCGACCACGATAGCAAACTGATGCAGCGTTGGGTGGATGGTTCGCGCATCAAAGTAGTGCCGACGGGAGTAGACCTCGAACAATTTGCCTCGTCCGGCCCTGAGGTCATAACTGATCCCCTGGTTATGTTTGTTGGCGCTATGGATTGGGAACCCAATATCGATGCGGTTGAATTTTTTTGCGATCAGATATGGCCGGTGGTGCAGGCGAAAGTTCCTGGTGCGCGCTTTCGCATCGTGGGCAGAAATCCTGACCGCAGAGTCTTGCGGCGAGCCTCTGCTTCTGTAGAAGTGACCGGATCTGTTCCTTCTGTGGTAGAGCATCTGCGAGAGGCAGCCACGGTTGTGGTTCCTTTGCGAATCGGCGGTGGAACGCGTTTGAAGATTTACGAAGCTATGGCCGCCGGCAAAGTGGTGATTTCAACTTCGATCGGCGCCGAAGGGCTTGAGGTGCGCGACGGACATGACATTGTGCTGGCTGATGAACCGGCGTCCTTCGCCGAATCAGTCATCACGTTTTTGACGGATGCAGGCGAGCGGCGCCGCTTGGGGATGGCTGCTGCCGCGACCGCGTCCCGCTGCGCCCGGAGGATTGGGTACCCGGGCTCCTCTACGTTCCCTTGGCCAAGATTTCGGGAATTTTCGCGATTCTTGCGTTGTTTTCGCGCTGGGGGAAATCAAAACGCAAATTGCAGCATCTGCCGCGCGAAGGCCGCTACCTGCTGGTGCTGATTTGCCTGCTGTTCGCATCGGCGTTGTTCTCGCCAGTATGGAAAGGCGGAGCATTCTTTCGTACGCTCGACTTTTCTAAAGTTTTCATTATCTGGCTGCTTACAGTGATAGTCATTACCGATATGCGGCGCTTTAAACGCATCGCATTCATTCAAACCGGGTCGGTGGCAGCAATCGCCTTGATATCTCTCGTCAAAGGTCACGATCGGCCTCGTCTGGATGGAGTGCTACGCGGCATTTACGGCAATCCTAATGACCTGGCTTTTGCTATCGTTCTGTCATTGCCGTTCTGCTTGGCCTTTCTGCTGCTGACTCGCGGACCATTGCGCAAAGCTGTGTGGGTTGGGTCCATGCTGATCATGTGCGCATGCCTGTTCCTGACCGCGTCGCGAGCTGGATTCATTACCCTGGTCATTTCGGGGGCAGTTTGCCTGTGGCATTTCGCCATTAAGGGCCGTCGTGCTTACCTGATTGCTGCAGCAGCGCTGGTGGTGTTGGTGGTTGGTGCAGTGGCCGGCGGTAAACTGAAAGACCGATTTCTGGCGATATCGGGCGAAGGGCTGGACACGCGGCTGGAGACCAGCGCGCATGGCAGTTACGAACAAAGACGCGAACTGATTGTCGACAGCCTTGAGTGCATGGCGCGCTATCCGATACTTGGAATCGGGGTCCGCAACTTTACCTCTTACACCGCAGCGTGGCGTGAAGTGCACATGGCATATTTGCAGATCGGCGCTGAAGGCGGAGTCCCAGCATTGGTTTTGTATCTGTTGTTTTTCTGGCGCGGCTTCGTGAATTTGCGAAAGCTGAGAAAAATTCGAGATCTTGATCCGGACGTAAAATTATTTGCGGGTGCCTTGCATAGTTCGCTCATCGGCTTTGCGGTGGGAGCTTTGTTTGCGCCTGAGGCGTATCAATTCTTCCCATTCTTTACGGTGGCCTACACCGCTGTTTTGCTGTTTCTGGCGCAGGAGAAGCAAACCGGGAAAGCTGCCAAGGATCCGAAGCAGAAGGTTGAAATGTACGCCATGCCGGGAGGCGCGGGTTTCAGTTATGCGGGTCGATGATCTATTACCCATATTATGTTGTTCTGCATGTCGCGGTGAATTGGTAGCGGCTGAGAATGGGTTTCGTTGTTCGGCCTGCGCCCGGGTCTTTCCCTGGGAGCGGGGTGTCGCGCGCTTCGTCGACGCCAGGAATTACGCCGACAATTTCGGCTTCCAATGGCAAAAATACGCGCTCACCCAGATGGATAGCGAGCGCACGCATGCCTCCGAGATCGACTTCAGCAGGAAAGCCGGCCTGACCGTAGACGAGTTGCGCGGTAAGCGGGTGCTTGATGTTGGATGCGGTACCGGGCGTTATGCCGAGGTAGCCACCCGCTACGGCGCGCAGGTGGTCGGAATAGATCTAAGCGCTGCGGCAGAAGTTGCAGCCCGCAACCTGGCAGATCGTGATTTCACTGCCATGCAGGCAGATGTCTTCGGCTTGCCCTTCAAGCCGGAAAGTTTCGATGTGATCTACAGCATCGGCGTATTGCACCACACGCCTGACTGCGAGCAGGCGGTAAAGGTGCTTCCGCAATATCTGAAGCCGGGCGGCATTCTCGCGGTGTGGCTCTATAGCGGATACAACAAGTGGTATCGATTCAGCGATTACTATCGCAAAGTGACCCATCGCATGAGCCCACAGAAGCTCCATCGGGTGCTTAGCGCGGCGGTTCCAGTGCTAAATCGAGTGGATCAGGGATTGAAGCTGATCCCGGGGATCGGACGCCCGGCGGCAGAACTCGTGCATTATGTCTTTCCGGTGAATCGCCATCCCGATCCCACCTGGCGGGTGCTCGAAACCTTCGACTGGTATTCTCCGAAGTATCAGTCGAAACATACCTACGAACAGGTATTTCGCTGGTTTGAGAACTGCGGGCTGGTAGATTTGAGAGTAGTCGAAACACCCATTGCAGTGCGGGGGCGAAAGCCCGAGCGCGCCGGCGTCGAAATCGAGCGCGAATCCTGGCAACAAGAATTGCAACATTCTTAGATCCCAGTGGCCTGATCGCATATGTGCGGAATTGCGGGAATTGTAAACAGCGGCGGCGGGGCAAGAATTGAGGCGGCTACTATCCGCGCCATGTGCCAGGCCATCGTGCATCGCGGCCCGGATGATGACGGCATTTACGTAAAAGACGGTGTCGGCCTGGGCATGCGCCGGTTGAGCATTATCGACATCGCCGGTGGGCATCAGCCGGTCTTCAATGAAGACAAAACAATCTGGATCGTCTTCAACGGCGAGATATACAACTTTGCTGAGTTGCGCCCGGACCTCGAACGGCGTGGCCACAAATTTTATACGCACAGCGATACCGAGGTCATCGTCCACCTTTACGAGGAGTACGGATCGCAGTGCGTCCAGAAACTGCGAGGCATGTTTGCGTTCGCTCTTTACGACGCGCGAAAGCAATCCCTGCTCCTGGCCCGCGACCGGCTCGGCAAAAAACCGTTGCACTATGCGCTGGCGAATGGCCGCTTGTACTTTGGTTCTGAAATTAAATCGATTTTGACGGTCGCGCCTGAACTGGCTCAGGTCAACCAGGCAGCCCTGCTGCAGTACCTGTATTTCGGCTACATTCTCGATCCGATCAGCGCATTCAAGCCGATCCAGAAAGTTCCGCCCGGTCACATCCTGGAATTTCAGGATGGAGAAATTCGTGTGAGTTCCTACTGGGACCTGCCAGAGTACGGAACGTATGTGCCAAAGAGCGAAGAAGAGTGCCTGGAACAGCTGGAGCACATTCTGCAGGAAGCAGTGCGCCTGCGTCTGATTTCAGATGTCCCACTGGGCGCGCTGTTGAGCGGCGGGGCGGATTCTTCCACCATTGTCGCGCTGATGGCGCGAGCCAGTGCAAAGCCGGTGAAGACTTTTTCGATCGGGTTTCAGAACCAGGAGTTCAATGAGGCCCCTTACGCCCGCCTGGTCGCCGAAAAATTCGGAACCGAACACCATGAACTGGTCCTTGATCCGCGAGTGGTGGATACGGTGGAAACGCTCACCCGTTCTCTGGAGGAACCATTCGGAGATTCTTCCATGCTGCCCACATACTACGTTTCGCGCCTGGCGCGGCAGCATGTGACAGTTGCGCTTTCCGGAGATGGCGGCGATGAAATGTTTGCCGGCTACGAGCGTTACGCTGTGCTTATGCAACGAAATCGGTAGGGCGATCCCCGTCAGATCATGTTGCGCTATTTTGAGCAAGCTCCGGCCCGCGACCCGGTAAGTAAGACCCTTTACGTCGACACCAAGACCTATCTTCCCGGGGACATCCTCACCAAAGTCGATCGCATGAGCATGCTGACGTCGCTCGAAGTGCGCGTACCGATTCTGGACCATGTGTTCGTCGAGTGGGTTACGTCCCTGCCTGCGGACTGGAAGGCGCGTGGCCAAAAACTGAAATATATCTTTCGCAAACTCGCAGAACGCGTGGGCGTGCCGAAAGACGTCCTTTACCGTCCCAAGCGGGGTTTCGCGCTGCCGATCGTTCACTGGATGCGCCATGAACTGAAAGACCTGGTGCTGATACTGCTGGAGCCAAAATCGCTGCAGCGCGGGTATTTCGACGCCAGCGGTGTCCGCCAGATTCTCGATGATCATTTCAGCGGACGGCGAGACCAGTCACATCGCATCTGGCGTCTGCTGATGCTGGAATTGTGGCACCGTAATTTTCTGGAGCGAGTTGGCCTGCCGGACTTTGGAGATCCCATTTCTTCCATGTCTTTGCGCGGGGGAGGCGGGTGAGTTCTGTCCTGAAGGATGCCGCGCAAACGCCGGTTGGCCTCCCGAAACGAATTGTAGAAAGAACCGCACATCCCTCGCATGCAGCGCCAGGCGTGTTTCTGATGGTCAACAGCCTGGAGACTGGCGGCAGTGAACGCCAGTTTCTTAGCCTGACTCAGGCGTTGAACAGAGAAGACTTTCGGCTTCATCTGGGCTGTATTCATCGCGTTGGCCCGCTTCTGAAGCACTTCGAAAACATCCCCGAATTCCGGCTGGGTGGAACTCTGTTTGGACCGCGGTCCATCAGGAGTCGCTTTCGTCTGGCGGCGCATCTGCGGCAGCGGAAAATCCAGATTGCCCACGCCTTTGATTTCTATACCAATATCCTTTTAGCTCCGACCGCCCGCGCTGCAGGAGTACCTGTGGTTATCGGTAGCCACCGGCAACTGGGCGACCTGCTGACGAAGGCCCAATTTGTGGCTCAAGTGTTTGCGTTGCAGTGTTGCGACCAGGTCATATGCAACTCGCGCGCTGCAGCCGATGCGCTGGTAGAAGGCGGGCTTTCACGTCATCGCATCGCGGTGATCGGAAACGGGCTGCCGATTTCGGCGTTTAGCAATCCCGATCCCGCGTTACCTCGGCAGCCGGGCTTGAGGCGCGTCGGCATGATTGCTCGCATGAACCACGAATATAAGGGCCACGAACAGTTTTTGCGCATGGCTGCCATGCTCGTGGCTGGGTTCGATGATCTCGAATTCGTTCTGGCCGGCGACGGACCACTGCGCTCGAAGGCTGGAGCAGGGGCGCGGCGTGCTGGTGCCTGCGAAAGATGATCGCGCTTTGGCGGCCGGGGTTCACGCGCTGCTTTCTGATTGTGTTTTGCGCGCCGAACTTGCGGCAGCAGCGAGAAGATTCGCCGCAGACAACTACAGTCTGCAGGTAATGGCCCGCCGCCATGAAGAGCTTTATCGGGAGCTGCTGAAAGAGAAGGGCTTCAAACCAGGTTCTCATAGCCATTCGGCCGCAAAAATAAAAGTCGCGATTGTGGCGCCTTCACTTCGATACGTCGGCGGGCAGTCGGTACAGGCGGAACTGCTCTTGCATAATTGGAAGGATGATGCCGACGTAGAGGCCAGCATCCTTGCCGTCGATCCCGAATTGCCGACGGCGCTTGCCTGGCTGGAGAAGGTTCCGGTGCTGCGCACCATCGTCCGCGAACCGCTCTATTTGTATTCCCTTTATTCAAGGCTGGCAGAGGTGGACGTTGCGCACATTTTCTCTGCTTCTTACTGGTCGTTCCGGCTGGCGCCTCTTCCCGCGCGATTCATTGCGAGTCTCAGAGGCAAGCTTGCGCTTATCAATTATCACAGCGGTGAAGCCCGCGATCATCTGCAGAGATTTCCGGAAGCAGTGGCCGTCCTGAAGAAGGCCGACAAGGTGGTAGTCCCGTCGCCCTTTCTGCAGAATGTGTTTCAAGAGTTTGGCATCAAGGCGGACGTAGTTGCCAACATCAGCGACCTTTCGCAGTTCAAATTCCGTTTACGCCAGCCTTTAGGGGCGAAACTTGTCTGCACGCGCGGTTTCCATCGATATTATGCAATAGATGTCGTAGTGCGCGCATTTGCGGAAATTCGGCAGCAGATACCCGACGCGATGCTCACGCTGGTGGGCAAAGGCCCCACCGAACAGCAGATTCGAGAACTGGCCAGGACGCTGGGCGCTCAGGGCGTAACCTTTGCCGGAGTCGCGGCGCGCGACATCATTGGCGAATACTACGATCGGGCCGACGTCTTCATCAACGCTTCGGTTCTCGACAACATGCCGGTTTCTATCATCGAGGCTTTTGCTTCAGGTACGCCGGTTGTCTCGACCTGCCCTGAGGGCCTGCAGTATCTGGTGGAACATGAACGCACAGGTTTGCTCTCAGCACCGGGCGACGTACACGCGTTGGCCCAGAACGTGATGCGTCTCATCCGCGAGCCTGATCTCGCGGAACGGCTGGCCCACAACGCTTATGAAGAGTGCCGCAACTACACCTGGGAAGCGGTGCGCGAAAAGTGGCTGCAGGTCTACCGCCAATTGATGGTGGGGCAAGCGTGACCATCATGCAGCAAGAGTCTGTCCGCAACACACGCCGCACAGGTTCCATGCGGCTGGCGATCTTCCTGGCATTGGTCTTTGCTTTCCTGCTTATCTTTCACAGCGGAAACCTGCTGGTCAAAGAAGATGCCCTCCCGCCGCGCGCGGACGGAGCAGTCGTGCTGCAAGGCTCGATCCCGGGAGAAAATGTTCGCGTCCATGGCGCAATCGAGTTGCTGCAGCGTGGTCAGGTATCCGCTGTGATGCTCAGCCTACCGCGTGAATCGTACTGGGGTGAGCCGATTGCACCCGTGGCTCTGCGCTATATAGAAAAAAAGTATGGCAAGGAATTCTCTTCGCACATCGTCTTTTGCGAAACTCCGCCCCAGGTCAATTCGACCCGGCAGGAGGCGGAAGCCGTGAGCCCGTGCATTGGTGACCAGCACTGGAAGGATTTTGTCGTGGTCACCTCCGACTATCACACTCGCCGTGCCGGCAGGATCTGGCGAACCATCACCGCAGTTCGCAATCCCGGGATCAAGGTCTACACCCATGGCGTAGAAGATCCAGAGTTCCAGCAATCATGGTGGCGTTCTCGCTTGTCGGCGAAGACCTGGTTTATGGAGTTCACCAAACTGGTCTGGGCGGAAACCGCTGGTCGCTTGGAGCGCTAGTCTCCCGTCGTTCTTGCCATCGCGGGCTCTACCGTTGGTCGATCAGGGACCTCGCCGTCCACGTAAATCCGTTGCCACAATTCCAGATTCAGCAATCGCCAGATGCGATCGTAATGGTCGCGATAACTGGCCCGATGTTCCCTGATCAATTGCTCTATCGAGCTGGCTTTGAAGAATCCGCGTTGCAAACTTCGGGGCTCGAGCAGCAGATCTCGGATGGCATCAAGCTGTTGTCCGGCCAGCCACCCGCTCCAGGGCGTGGGAAACCCAAGTTTCGGGCGGTAAAGAATCGAATGAGGCAGAAGGTCTTCCACTGCCTTCTTCAGAATCTGTTTGCCGGCAAGGCCGTCGAACTGGAAGCGCCTGGGAATGCTGGCCGCAAACTCAACCACCACGTGATCGAGAAACGGAACGCGGCTCTCGACGGAGGCCGCCATGCTCATGTTGTCCTGCTTCATCAGCAGCTCGACCAGATAAGTTTTGATATCCGTATAAAGCAGGCGCTGCAGCATTTCTCCGCTCGAGCGGTCCCAATGCGAGAGGACATTCGTGTAAGGAGATGAGCCCTGCAGTTCGGAGTTCAACTGGTCGGTCAAGAGCTGATGCTGTTCGTTCCACGAGAAGGCAGAAAAGAAGTTGTCGAAATAAAATGACGACCAGTCACTGCCATCGCGGCCGACAAAGGTGTGGCCGAGCTTCCGGCGCAGGTCGGCGCCGATGAGGTGAGAGCTGGCGACGAAATCCCGAATCAGTCGGCGATATAGCGAAGGCGTCACCGAAGAATAGATGCGGTTCAGCGCCGCATTGCGCAAAGTGAAGCCATAACGTGAATAGCCGGCAAGCGTCTCGTCGCTGCCCTCGCCGGTAAGAACCACGGTAACGCGCTCCCGCGCAAGCCGCGCTACGAAGAAAAGCGAAACGCTGGAAGGCCATGCGATTGGCTCGTCTTCATGCCAGAAATCGACGCCGCCACTGAGAAATACGCCCAGCGGAACGTCGCTCATCAGGTGGCTGCTCACCGCCTGCTCGAGCATCTCGCGATATTGCGCAATATAATCGGCCTGCGAACGTTCGAGGCCTGGCTGAGACAAGGCAAGGTCCCAGTACTGCTCAATCTTTAACCGGCCCTGCTCATCAATTTCAAGCCAATGGCCGGGCATCAATTTCTCAATACCCGAAAAGAAAGTCTCCGAACCGGACAAATATCCAAACGCCAGATATTCAGGCAGTGCAGTCCGGCGGAAGTGTGGGCGCATGCCAGAACTGAGCAGAACTTTTATCTCCGACCCGAAGACGAATTGCTGGTCATCGTGCTGGTAGTAGAGCGGTTTTATTCCCAGGCGGTCGCGCGCGATGAACAGATGACGCTTCCTGCTGTCCCAGATGGCAAAAGCAAACATGCCACGCAAATGGCGTACGCAATCGTGACCATACTCTTCGTAAAGATGAACGATGGTCTCAGTATCGGAGTGTGTGCGGTAGCGATGGCCGCGTGCTTCAAGATCCGGGCGTAGCTCGGCATGATTATAGATTTCACCGTTGAAGACAATCCAGATTGTGTTGTCTTCATTGCTGATCGGCTGGTGTCCGGTCGCGAGATCGACAATGCTGAGCCGGCGCATGCCAATCCCAACTCGGCCCTGGGTGTAGATTCCTTCATCGTCCGGGCCGCGGTGCACCATGGAAGAGCACATTCCGCGGACCAGATCAGGCGCTACATTCGCGCCGTCGCCGAATTTGATGACTCCCGCAATTCCGCACATAGGCTCGCCGTTTCTAGGATACCGGATGAAGCTTAACGCTGTCGGATGATGACGCTTCCGTCATGCCACTGTGTTGGTCCCGCTCAAAGCGCTGGACAGAACTCTGATTCTGCACGATGGTTTTTCCTTTGTATTCGGCGCGCGAGCCGTCGCACAGAATCAGCCTTTTGACCTCGTCGTTCTCCAACAACAGGTAAAGAAGCTTGCAGTCTCCCGCAAACGGAGGACACGACCATCTCCCGGCCTGGTCTGAAAACAAAATACAATGGCTTCCCGCCGAATCTTCATATCGATAGAGCACCGCCGGGCCAGTTGTTTGCACGCGAGTGAACCGTCCGATCTCTGCCGCACCGGCGATCAATAAAGTCCCGTGTTCCTCCGGCAACTCCAGCTTTGCGCGGCCTGCAACTCTGATGGCAGATTGGAGTTTCCCGTATGCCGGAGAGATTTGATATTTCTCCGACGCATACAACCAGTTCGCGCTGCTGTCCGGGAGCACGGCCAGTTTTGTCCCATCCGCACTCGCCACAAAAGCACCCTGGCTGTTCTCCATCACCAGATCGGGCGCCAAATGCCACGCGATCTCCACCTCATGCATCTCCTTTCCGGTCAGGACGTCTCGCACCAGGCAAAATCGATTCGCACCGTATTATGCGCCGCGGTACCGCGAAGACGATTTCGAGTGTCTCCGGGACAGACATAACATCCCGAGCCGGAATCAACCAGAAATCTGCGACCGGAAATCGCCACGCGTATGCTGAGCGCATCGGCGTGTCCATGCCCGGACTTGCCCGTTCCTTGCGGGCCTGCGTCGATTGTTATCTGCGTCGGAATGCGCGCCTCGCTGGCGATCACGTATACTCCGCCGTCCGGAAACGCGCATGAGGCGGCGGGGCGGTCAGTAGCGGCATGCTCGAAGTGCTTCGCAGCCTGCGGTCCAAAAAGCCACAATGCCTCCTCGGTCAGGCCAGCGGATGGCAAGTCATGACGTTTGAACATCACTGCCGCAAGCGCTAATGGATCGACCGTGTGCTCGGTATGATTTCGTCGCGGATCGAACAGCCTGCCGCCATCATCATCGCCAAAACCTTCCGGTGGCCCAGCCTGGCACAAAGACTGAATTACATCTGCCATTCGATTCAGCACTGAATCGAATTCGCCGGGTACAGCAATCTTGTTCAACATTGCCAGCTGACGAGCATGCAAAAAGAAATCCAGAGCGTACACGTGATAGTAAAGCGACTGCTCGAAGTACACGCCGTCTGGGCGCACCTGCTTCTGAGCTTCCTCCAACAGAATCCTCCAGCCAAGAGTGCGCCAACCGGCCGATGCTTTCAATCCGGGATACTGCGTTCCGATAAAAAAGAGCGCCAGGGCTTCTCCCAGCAAATGAGTGTTCGGAGAAAAGTAAGTCGACAGAAAACGTTCCATGTAGCTGGCGTTGAATGCGGTCGCGCTGACAAGATCGTTG
>QHZY01000211.1 GCA_003224855.1 Acidobacteriota bacterium
GTGATTTTATTCCTTGCGATTCAGATGATCTACAAGGGCGCAACAGGCGGAATCTAAATGCCGTGGACGGATCGGAATGTCGAGAACGTTATCGGGAATGTTCTGCGATATGGCGTGCTGGGGTCGGCGGCAATAGTTATCTTTGGCGGCGCAATTTTTCTGGCGCGCCACGGACATGAGCCGATTCCGTATTACGTTTTCCACGGAGAACCGGCCGAGTTCCGCCGTATCCCAGGAATACTGAAAGCAGCTGCTTCGTTTCGCGGCCGGGGTATCATCCAGCTCGGGCTGCTTCTGCTGATTGCAACACCGATCGCGAGGGTTGCGTTTTCAATTGTTGGTTTTATGGCAGAGAAAGATCGGCTCTACGCGGTGTTCGCAATGATCGTGTGCATGGTGCTGCTGTACAGTCTGGTCGCGGCCTAGCGCAGCTGCCGCGTGTACCAGACATTTCCCGGTGTCAGATAATTCAGGCCTTCGCCCCAGGCCGCCTGCGTATGGTTCTGATAATCAATTGCCAGGTCGAAGTAATCTCCGAATGGGAAACTGAAGCCATCAGAAAATATGTAACTGTACCCGCTCACGAATGAAGAGAGAATCGTCTCTCCGGACCAACTCGACCCTCCATTGCTTGAGGTGCGATAATAAACATTCCAATGCTTGCTGGGGTTGCGCTGATCCATCCAGGCGATGCGAACATCCCCGGCGGCTCCCGCGATGATCGCCGGAAATGAGTGATCCACTCCCTGCGGCGCCAGCGAGACATCTTTCTTTAAAGACCAGCTATTGCCCTGATCCTTTGAGGTCGAAAAATAAATGCGTTCAGGGCCCTTGTCAGTAGTGCCAGAGTTCCAGAGAACATAGAGCTGTCCGGCTGCGTCAGATGCCATTGCGGTCCCCGGCCCCAGAAATGCCCATCCGCAAGAAAATGCCGAACAGTCCGGCGGAGAACTGGAAACGTCGAGCAAGGTCGGCGTCCAGGTTGCGCCTCCATCGGAAGACTTGGTTACGTATATGTTGACCGGGCCCTTGGCCTGCCCGTTCTGCGTGTAGCCTTCCCAACTAAAGTACACATTGCCTGCGCTGTCGATCGCGCCGCCCCCGGATAGCGACCAGCCAAATTGAGCGTTCGGGTTCACTTTGACCGAGGTGAAAGTCTTGCCGCCATCATGCGAAGAAGAAGCCCACACCGTCTGCGAATGATCGTAGGCAACATAAACGTCGTTGCCATTGACCAGCAAAATATCTTTGTCCGTACCAGCATTCGTACGGTTAGCCACCACCGTGCTCCAGGTTTGGCCAAAATCAGTGGACTTGGCCACCGCGATCACGCTTTTGTTGTCCTGCAGCCAGGAAGCGTAAACCGTCCGGCCATCCACCGGATCAACCTTGATCTGCACGTCAATCTGGCCTGAACCGGGATCCGCAATCAGCCGCGGGCTAGACCAGGTCGCACCGTTGTCGCTACTAGTGACAAGAAACATGGTAGGACTGGGGCAATTTGCACAGCCGGGAATGGTGGGCGTTTGCGGATTGGTGTATTCCGGAATAAGTATGTAAACGTGCCCTAAGGAATCAGCGGCAATGGATGGCTCCCACTGATCTCCATCATTTGTGCCTGTGAAACCGACCCGAGTCTGGCCCTGAAAGACCGGGCCGGCTGCGCTGGCGCAAATTGTTACTGTAATTACGAGTAAGAGCAGGAGAGTAAAACGAGCCGGAGAGCGCATGGGAACCTCCCGTCGAAACCGCGAGAACGGCGGCTTTTCGGCGGGAAGTATAACGCCGATTCCGAAAATTCTCGTACAAAAAATTGAGGGCAGATTACTCTGCCCTCTGCCTGTAGTTGTAACATCGCCTGCTTTATCCCTGTGTTGGATGCAATACCCGGAAGGTATTGCCGCCGTTGGACCAGACCAGAACCAGCGCATCCTGATCTTTGCCGACCTTACCGAGCGCCTGCGCGGCATCAGATGCCGACTGGACGGATTGGCGGTTCACTTCGACGATCACGTCACCACGTTGCAGTCCGGCGTTGTCTGCCGGGCTGCCGGGCCGCACGTTCTCGATCACGGCGCCGCGGATGTCGGACGGAGCCTGCAGGTGATCGCGGAGGTCCGGACTGAGGTCGGCAAGACCGATTCCCCATCGTCCTTTTCCATGCTCGGGACCGCCGGCTTCCGCGATCTTGTCGCGGCTCCCCATCGCTTCGAGCGTCACCGGGACAGTAACGCTCTTGCCATCGCGCATCACTTCCAGTTTGATAGTAGTGCCGGGCTGCTTCTGTCCGACTTCGACCTGCAGTTCTCCAGAGTCGCTGATCGCCTTGCCGTTAAGAGCAGTAATGACGTCGCCGGTCTTCAAACCACCCCTGGCACCCGGCGAATTCGGCTCGACCTGAGTTACAACCGCGCCCTGTGCGCTGTTCAGATGGAAGAACTTGGAATTTTCCGGGGTCACATCACTGATGCCGATTCCCATGTAGCCATGGCTGACTTTCCCATCGCGGATCAGCGCATCCACCGTGGGACGGACGATCTGGGTTGGAATTGCAAAGCCCATGCCGGAGAAAGATCCGGAAGGCGAAATCAGGAAAGTATTGATTCCCACCACTTCGCCCCTGGCATTTACCAGCGGCCCACCCGAGTTCCCAGGATTGATGGCGGCATCGGTCTGAATGAATTCACCCGGCTTGCGGCGATCGCTCGCCGACGGGTTCGGACGATTTAACGCGCTGACGATTCCCCGCGTGACGGTGAAGCGGTAGCCGAATGGATTGCCGAAAGCGAGCACCATCTGGCCAGGATGCAACCTGGTTGAGTCACCAAGCGGAACGCTGGGCAGGTTAGCCGCATCCACTTTGATGACCGACAGGTCGGTGAGTGGATCGCTGCCGACGAGCTTCGCCGGCAAAATCCGGCGATCACTCATGGTCACGTTGATATCCACTGCTCCGTCCACCACATGCTGATTGGTCACGATGTAACCATCAGGCGAGATGATCACACCGCTTCCCAAACCATGCTCGATTCGGGGCTGTTGTTGCGGCATTTGGAACTGATGACCGAACTGGCGTCCAAAGGGACCGAAGAACTGCTGCATATCAGTTGCATCTTCATCCATCTGCTCGTTAGCCTTGACTTGCGTTTTGGAAGTAACCGTCACGTTCACCACTGCTGGAGTTACGTGCGCAGCCAGCGCTTCCATTGCGTGATCCAGTGAGAGGAGAGCTCCCACGCTGTTGTCGTCGAGCGCGCTTGCGGCCGGTGCCGGACTAGCCGAAGCTCGCGCCGGTTTGGCGAATTCATATGCGCCAAAGGAAAAGACGGTTGCCAACGCGAGCGTCGGTACAAGCAGCCGTCGCGTCAGGGTTGATTTCACTCGTTCTGCTATGGTCAAGTTCATTCTCCTTGTAACTAATCATTTAGTTGTTAAGAGCAAAAAAAATCAGGTTCGCTTGCTAGTTTCCCGATTTATAAAGTGCGTGTTGCCCGTCCACTTAACTCGTAGAACATAAACATTCCAGGTTGGCATTCCCTGTTGGTCAATAGACGCGTTCTGAAAAATAAGCAACATTTCCGGCGCAGGCTGAGTCTTGTGGACCACCCTGCGTAATCGCGTTTTAGGCGCCAGCACTTGCATGTTCGCCGGCACAACTTTGGCAGTGCTGTTTTCACCATAACTCGCAGGAGTGACGAGCGAGCCGATTGTGGCGCTCGCCTTCACCGGAGTCATTAACGCCGTGGCAGGCGCAACCGGAATCTTGCCGGCCAGCCTCAAAGAGCCGTTATCCTGGAATGTAATCAGGCGTGGCATCGCGGGTTCGATTACAAACACAGCCGCCGCAAGAGCACCGAGGATGAACGGCGCCGGGCTCCAGGTGTGTATGTTGCTTTGTCCCTTCAGAGCCAGAAGCCGGGCAACCCGCAGAGAAGTCTCACGCGCGCGATGAACGGCCGCCTGCGCCAACAAAATGCTCCTTTGGATCATGCTCTTCTCTGCTACCGCCACCAGGCTGGCAGCGTAATCACGAGCATTCAAGACATGCTCGACGGCCGCGTCGTCGCATGCCATTTCCCGCGCCAGCGAAAGCTGCCGCTCGATCCACCAGGCCGCAGGATGAAAGAAGAGAACCGCCCGCAGGAGTTTCTGAGCGAGATTGCTCCAGTCGTCCCAGCGCTGCAGGTGCGCCAGTTCGTGAGAAATAATCGCCGAGAGCTGATCTGGAGAAAGATCATTCAGCGCCCATTCCGGCAGAACGATCGCGGGCCTAAACAGACCAACGGCTGCCGGCACCTGCATCAGATTTGAGGTACAAACCTCCACTTGACGCGCAGAGCGAGAAGGCAGCAGTTCGAGAGCGCGGCCCGGCAAACTTTCCTGCGCGATGGGGACGCAGCTACGGCGAATTTTCCAGATGCGCCCTATTCCGGCCACGATACGAGCCAGGATACCGGCAGCAATGAAGGCCCAGAATGCAATTGCCGGAATGGCCCAACTTCCCG
>QHZY01000212.1 GCA_003224855.1 Acidobacteriota bacterium
CCGCAAAAGTTGCCGCTGCGGAGTTGAGTTCGGTTCTCGGCGACAACGCCCGGTGCGCTCAGCTGAACTCACAAGCTGAAACCCTGCGCGCCAATTTTGAAGCTGCCTTTTGGGACAGCAACCTCGCCACTTATGTCCTGGCCCTTGATGGCAAGAAAACACCCTGTAACGTCCGCGCGTCCAATGCCGGACATTGTTTGTTCACTCGCATCGCATCTCCGGATCGCGCAAGGCTGGTCGCCCAGACCCTGCTGGGGCCCGATTTCTTCAGTGGCTGGGGGGTTCGGACGCTGGGAACCGGCGAAGTTCGTTATAACCCGATTTCATATCACAATGGATCAGTGTGGCCACACGACAACGCCCTGATTGCGGCCGGTATCGCGCACTACGGTTTCAAAGACATGGCCGGCAAGATTTTGCTCGGGCTGTTGGACGTAAGCAGCGCAGTCGATCTACACCGGCTGCCGGAATTGTTCTGCGGCTTACCGCGCCGTCAGAGTGAACCGCCGACTCTGTACCCGGTCGCCTGCGCGCCCCAGGCATGGTCCGCGGCTTGCGTATTTTTGCTGCTGCAGGCCTGTCTGGGAATTACCGTGCACGGGGCCGATAACACCCTGATCTTCGATCGGCCCTATTTTCCGGAAGGCATTCCTCAACTTTCAATCCGCGGCCTGAGATTGGGGACCTCCAATGCCGATCTTTACCTCGAACGCCGGGGCCGCTCGGTGCAGGTACGGGTGCTTGATCAGGATGGCGAAGTTGATATCCAAGTATCGTAAGCACGCTTAGTCAGCTTACCCGATGCTTCTTTTCGACTTACACCCATTACCCGATGGCAACCGTCCAGAGCAGAAGCCTAGATTTTGGAGAGCGTCATTTTGGGAGGCAGTTAATGAGCAGAGCAAAAGCGATTTTGCTCGCATCCCTGCTGGTGGCCACGTTCGGGTTTGCGCAAGACAATCCGGGCAATGGGACCCCAGGTCCGAGCAACACGGCGGCTGCCGATCAGAACTCAGCTGCAAACCAGTCTATGAATGTTCGGGGCTGCCTGAGTTCCTCGGCCATGGGTGATAATTCCTTCACTCTGACCCAGGATCAGACGGGGAAAGTGTTTCGGCTCACCGGGAACACTTCAGATTTGGCCTCGCATGCAGGCCATGAAGTGGTATTAAGCGGCGTGCTGGTGAGTCAACAGGCGCCGGAAGCATCCAGTGCCGCCAGCAATCAGCCCAACGCGGCTGCAGATCAAAATACGCTGCAGGTAAGTGGAGTGCAAATGGTCTCAGACCACTGTGGCGCCACTCATCCTCGCGAGAACGGTCGCGAACACCGCGACAACGCACTGCAGTCGGCTGACAGGATGGACACTGCAGCGCCCTCCCAGGCAACAAGTAAGAATGCGGCCGAAGCTGCCCGCAGGCAGAGTGATACCAATCTTCCACAAACTGCAACTATTTTGCCGCTGCTGGGTTTGGTTGGATTGAGTTCGCTTGTGACCGGATTCATATTTCGCGACCGGTAAGTTTCCATGCGCACGTTCAGGGTTCGGCTCCAGCAGGTTCGCACGGGTTTCACGGATCTGGTGGGCTCTGCGCTCCTGTTTCCTCTGCTCTGGAGTCTGGTCCACGTTCGCATAAATCGGAGAAGCTTTCGTAGATCTGTATCAACCCTGTTCATCGCGACCGGCGCCATCCTTATTTTCTACGTCGCAGCCATTTACTACACCGCTTATCGAACTCAACACCGCCTGATGCGCCAGTGGCAGCAACAAACCACTTCTGAAGAAGCGGCCTCAAAAGGTCCTGCTCTCAGTCGAATCTCCATCCCGAAGATCGATCTGGATGCCGTGATCGTCGAAGGCACAAATCGGACATCGCTGGCCCTCGGGCCCGGCCACCTGCTGAGCACAGCCCTGCCAGGAGAAGCGGGGAATGCTGTGATTGCCGGACATCGCGACACGTTCTTCCGTCACTTGGCAGAACTCGCACCTGGAGACGACATCTTCATTCGCCGTCACCGCAAAGACTTTCACTACGTGGTTTTTGCAAAACGTATTGTGGATGCCGCCGACACCTCGGTTCTGCGCACCAGTTCCCGTTCGATTCTGACTTTAATTACTTGCTTTCCTATAACTTACAACGGTATTAGCAGCCCTGCTGGTTCTTTCGACCCTGGGGTTTGCAGAGGATGAAAAAAAAGAAGACGAATCCGGTATAGCCAAGCGTCTTGATACAGCAGCGGAAGTGCTGAACGAAATTATGGGCGCGCCTGACAACGGAATTCCAGACAACATTCTGGGTGATGCGCGCTGCGTCGCAGTCGTGCCCTCACTGGTGAAATTCGCAATCGGAATTGGCGGCCAGCGCGGTAAGGGCGTAGCTACTTGCCGCACTGCTCGTGGCTGGAGCGCTCCATCGCCGATCAGCATCACCGGCGGAAGCTGGGGCCTGCAGCTTGGCGGACAAGCCACTGACCTGGTCATGGTGGTAATGAATCAGAAGGGTATGGATCACCTATTACAAAGCAAATTCAAGATCGGCGCCGACGCGTCAGCTGCTGCCGGTCCGGTCGGACGTCATGCAGAAGCGGCAACTGACTGGAAGATGAAATCAGAGGTGCTCACCTACTCTCGCTCACGCGGCGTATTTGCTGGAATCGACCTCAGCGGCGCAGTCGTGAAGCAGGATAAAGATGACACCCGCTTGCTCTACGGCAAGATGGTTCCGTTTGAAGATCTATTGCGGGGACGCGTGCCTGCTCCAAAAGACAGCCACAACTTCCTTGCCACGCTCGAGAAATATGCCCCGCCGGCGCCTGCGCAGCGGAGCAGCGTGGATAATTCCAAGTAAGCGGCGAGACACCGAACAATAAAAAAGGGCCGGGCAGAATGCCCGGCCTCACTTTTTGAGTTTGAATTTGAATGTTTCTACAAAGCCGCCGCAACTGGACGAATACGAACCGCTTCGGTTACGTACTTCTCGAATTCGGCGGCTCGGGCCGCGGCGCTATGTTGCGCTAAAACCCGTTCCTGCGCGTTTCTGCTTATCCGCTGCAAATCGCTTTCGCCCAATCCCTCAATGTACGCAGCTACATCATCGGCTCGTCTCGCAATCAGAATCTCTTCTCCCGGCGTAAAGAAAGTTTCCAGGCCCGGCCAATAGTCTGAAACGATAGTGGCACCATAACCTGCTGCTTCGAACAAGCGCACGGAGGGTGAGTAGCCCGCTTCGATCATCAACTGGCGCGTGATATTCAGGCTCAGCCGCGAGGAAGTATAAAAGGCTGCGTGCAGTTTCGGCTCCAGGTGAATCAGCCGCTCAACATTCGCCGGCCACTTCAGCGATGTCGGGTATTGCGGGCCTGCGACCCGGAATTTTTTGTGCGGCAGCCTCGCCGCAGGCTTGCATAGCAACTCGTCCAGTTTTTGCTGACGGTCGGCTGCGTAGGTTCCCATATAGCTCAAATCGCAAATGTAACTGCGACTCTTGTTCAACGAACTTTGTGGTTCGAACGAGCAGTAAAGCGGCAGCGCGAGTCGCGCGCCAAATTGGCGCTCAAGGGTTTGCAGCATGGGGCCGCCCGTGAAGCTGAAGTAAATGTCGAAACCGGGAACCTGTTCGCGCTTCAGGTATTCAGCGTCATCCGCTTGCAGCTTAGCCATGGTGATAGGAGTGTCGATGTCGTAAAAAGTTTTTACGCTGGCATTGGACTGAAGCATGGTTTCAATCGCAGCCAGTCCGTCCGGGCAATAGGATCCCACCATCGCCACGTCGCAGTCGTCGAACTCGCGCCGCACCTGAAGGGCCGCTTCTCGCCAGTTCGCGTACACAACGGTCCTGCAGAAAGCAGGATCCGGCATATCACGATTCGAGCCATACCATTCCTGATCGCGTTCGAAGAAAGTAATCTTCGCGCATCGCCATTCCAATCTGTTTCGCCTGCTCAGCATTGGTTTCGCGAAGATAACCAACTACCTCCTCTGCCGATTCAGCCACTAAAATTTCGCGTCCGGGAACGAAGAATTGCGCAATGCCCGGCCACGAATCGGTGATAAGGCATGCTCCCGAGCCGGCCGCCTCGAAGACCCGCGTGGGGGGAGAGAATCCTACTTCCGCCATCGACTCACGATTGATATTCAGCACCATGCGAGCGGAGCAGTTCACACTGTTGTGATCTCCAGTGCCAACATGCCCGATCCAGCGCACATTTTCCGGCAGTTTGCGACTGCCCCAGCCTTCCCCACCCAGAATGAAACGCAGATCAGGCGCGTTTTCAGCAGCCGCAAGAAAATATTGTTCAACCCGCTTCTCCCTGTCCGGCAAACGATGCCCAACGAAGGCAAGATCGCAACTTAATTCCTGCGATGCCGGTACCGGATGGTGAGTCTCCGGGTCGAGGCCGTTGTAAATCGGAATGCAGTTCTTCGCCCCGAGTTCGAGATAACGTTCGACCACCGGCTTACCTCCGCCGTAGGTAAAAATGAAATCGTACTCAGGAATCAGACTGCGGAACACATCCTGCTGATTTTCATGAACTCTCGCAAGGGTGGCCGGCGCATCCACATCCCAGAAGGCAATCTGCCGCCAGGGAGCGCGCAAGTCCAAAACCGCTGATTCCAGGAACTCATCGTCAGCGCCGACGCCGCTATGCTTGATCACCAGGTTCGCTCCGTCTGCCTCGTCCAGCACTGCCTCAAGCTCGCTGGGCGTCTGATACACACGCACGGTTGCATACCCGATGCTGCCGACATCGCGCTTCTGCTGCCGGGCGTAGATGTCAGGTTCTGCAAAAACAATTTCGTGACCGAGCCGCTGCAGATTTTTATAAATTCCGCGATAGTACGTGGCGGCGCCGTTCCAGTAAGAAGAAGTGATGCTGGATCCAAAAACAAAAATCTTCATCTTCCAAGTTCCTCGTAGATATCGATCAACTGTTCGGCGCGGTGCGCGCACGTATGGCGCGCCTGTATGGTTTGCAGGCCGTTGCGCCCAATTTGAGTCCTGGCGAGCGAGTCCCTCAGCAGGTTTTCCAGTTCAGCCCGCATGGCTTTCCCGTCGGAAACGCAGACGTAATCCTGACCGGGCCGGAAAAGGCC
The DNA here is from genome assembly GCA_003224855.1 of Acidobacteriota bacterium. Lineage (GTDB taxonomy): Bacteria > Acidobacteriota > Terriglobia > Terriglobales > Acidobacteriaceae > Gp1-AA142. The sequence goes on from QHZY01000212.1 coordinate 5,096, forward strand.
TTCCGCATCGGACCAGGGAGCGCACACCAGCGGCACTCCACAGGCCAGCGCCTCGAACACTCGGATGGTCGGAACTCCGCTCAGTCCATTGCTGTAGAAACGCCGCGGCACGTGCAGCGATAGAAGACTCTCCGCGTAAGCTTGCGGCGCCTGCAGGTTGGGCAGGTATCCACGATATTCAATTGCGGCTGCCGCCAGGCAGGCCTGCGCCTCGGCAGGATAACGCACACCATGAACCGCGAACTTGCGTTGCGGCATCGCTTGCGCAGGTCCAATCAAAAACTCTAGCAGCTCGCGGGTCCGCTCCTCATCTCCCCAGTTGCCAACCCATAGAACATCGGTTTCCCCGCCGGCCTGAAGGGGATGAAAATGCTGCGTGTCGGCTGCTTCGTGAAACGTCCACACCCGCCGCACGCCAAATGCCTGCAGATAAATTTGCCGGATTGCCTCTCCAAACGCCAGAACACCGTCGAATCTGTCGAGTGGAAAGCGGGCGATTTCTTTTGGCTGTGTGTAGGCGCGATGATGGGTGTCATGGAAGAGCGCGCGAAAACCGAGATCGGGCTTCCCTTCCAGAATTTGTGACACCAGTTCGTGATCGTTCCACTCGTGGACCAGCACCAAATCAGAATCGGTCAACTCCGATCGCAAAAACTGAGGCAGAGTTTCATCTAAGGCGTAAACACGATGGTCCAGCATTGGGAAGGAGCGCCTGAAATCACCTATGGCCTTATCGCCGGCCCAATCTGCTTCCTGCATCAGGTTTGTGAATGACCACGAATCCTTGCGTTCGTAGCAACGGACCTCGTGGCCCAGCCGCGCCAACTCCAGGGCCAGCCCGCGCAGAAAGTGAGCATTGCCGTGGTTCCAGTCGGAGATCCAGGAGTGCGCAAAAATGCGGATTCGTAATCGCTTGCTCACGCCACTCGCTCCCGGAGACACACCTGTTCATACACTTTGCAGTACTCGTCAGCCATCCGAGTGGCGCTGAACCGCTCTCTTGCCCGCCTCTGAGCGCGATTGGCCAGCCCTTGCCGTGCGCCATCGCTCTGCGAAAGCTGCGTGACCACCCGCGCAAGCGAGTGCGAATCATTACATTCGAAGTAGAGGGCATCGTCGTCCCACAGCTCGCGAAAAATCGGCAGGTCATTAAGGATCAGCGCACAACCTGAGAGCGCGGCTTCCACCGGCGCCAGTCCGAATGGCTCGTAGCGTGATGTGGCCACGTAAATGGAAGCTCGCGAATAAAGATCTATGAGTTGGGGCGGTGCCAACATCCCGATGAGCCTCGGGTCGCCGTTTGGCGCAATGGTGGCCGTTCCCGGCTCCGTACTTGCGCCCGCAATGTAAACCGGAACACTCTGATTTTCATCCAGCAGCAATTGCAGTTGCTTGCCCTTGTCCCATAATCTACCGACTGACAGGACAAAGTTATCCCGCGTATCGCAGTACTTGAACAACGCCACATTCCGCCCGTTGTAAATGACTCGCGTTTCGCCATCGAACTGGTAATTTGCGGTCAGTGCGCTCATCATCCACCCGGATGGAGCAATCACCAAATCGGCGCCCCGCAGTCCGTTTTGAACTTCGCGCCGGTACCAGGCCCACTCATTCTCCGGTGGCTGGTTGCCGTGAACCGATATCCACCAGCTCACAACATCACTATGGGCCACCACGACGCGCGGGATCTCGGCCTGTATCGATCCAAAAGAGAATTGATTACAGTGCAGCAGATCCGGCCGCACCTGGCGAACGACTTCTGTCAGATATTGGCGCGCAATTTCGACATCTCCGGCCGCCTCCCGCATCCACTCCAGTCGCAATGAAGTAGGCCGATAATCAACCTCGGGCAAATCTCTCAACCACTCTGTCTGTTCTGAGCTTGGCAAGCCCCCGAAGCTGACCAGAGTCACCTGCACGCCGTTCCGGACAAGCTCGCCCACCAGGTCCTGAGTGTAGGTCCACACTCCTCCGACCGTGTCGGCGGTCATCAGTACGTGCATTCCAGCTCCTCAATCGGAGTTGGCTGCGCCTCCTGGATGTCGCTGAAACCTTGCTCACGGAAAGTCTGGGTGTAATACCGGTGTGCGCGCTCCCATGCAATGTCGTCCGGTGCGCCAAACATCTGCGCATATTGCGGCGTACCCGGATAGGGAAACATGGGGACGGGCTCGCTGACCCATACGCCATGTGCCTTCAGATTCTCCTGCCAGCGGCGAATTTCTTCGCGATCATCATGATCGGTAAGTATGAGATTGGCCTGCACCCAGGGGATGCGCTGTTTCGCATAAATCAGCAGCTCGGATAGGCGTGCGGTTGAAATCCGGCAATTCTTGTTCAGCTCATCCCGCCCTGCCTCAGTGATCGATTCGATTCCGCACTCCATCGAGATGCAGCGTGCGCCTGCCAGGAGGTCAAGCGACTCTTCATCCCAGAGGTCGATTCGTGTTTGCAGACCGATCTCTACTTGGCGGCTGCCCAGCTCCTGCAACAGGCGTTTGACGTTTTTCCCAACTCCAAAAATCTCATCGATCCAGTAGATGTAATTAACCCCGCGAGCCAGCAGCCGATCTACCTCCATCAGAACCTGGTCGACATCGCGCTCACGAAACTTGTTTCGAAATAGCGTCTTGTTGCAAAAAGAACACGACCACGGGCATCCTCTGGCGAACTCCAGTTCGGCGCCGCGCCCGCTCCCGGAGAAAACATGGTGCCGATGCTCATGCCGTTCGACCTCGTAGTTCTCGAAACTCAGGGCGGGCAGATTTTTCATATCGCTGACCGCGAGCTTCGGGTTCATACGAATTTCGCCTTCCGATTTCCAGCAACATCCATCCACTTCCGCCCACGGCCTAGCGGCCAGCTGCACGATGGTTTCGTCAGGCTCCCCTCGAAGCGCCACATCGCATTGCAGCTTGCGCAGGGTTGCGGCGGGAGTCGCCGATGGATGCGGCCCGATGGCAACTTTGATCGCCCTTCCTCCCAGTTCCGCAAACCACTGTTTCGGAATTCTTAACTCCGGTGGCGGGCATCGCCAGAACAGGTACGAAGGCGCAGTCGGAATCACCAGGAAGTCAGGATCAAATGCCGACACCCGATTTTTGACTGAAGAGACACTTGCATGCTCAAGCTGCGCGTCCACCAGCAGCGATTCGTGCCCTGCCTCGCGGATTTTATCGGCCGCAAACAGAAGCTCGAGCGGATAATGGTGCTCCTGGCAACCGAAGTAAGTTGAGCCCTCGAAACTCCATGCCGGATTTATCAATGCGAATTTCATGACACTGCTTCCGTAACTTGCGGCGCGGCTCCGGCAATACCGG
>QHZY01000213.1 GCA_003224855.1 Acidobacteriota bacterium
CGCCAGTTCCCGACGGACAAGCCTTGCTCAATCGTAATTTCGGGCACGGAAGATGACGTCCTCGATCTCGCGGTGCACCACGCAACGAGTGTCCACGGACACGAGGACGCACCTGACCTGCGAGAGAAGATCCGTTCTATGCTCCAGGATGAACAGGAAGACGACGTCACCCAAGCTGCCTAAAAACCCGCAAGTGACTAGAAAAGGCGTGCTCTGCACGCCTTTTTCATTGCAAAATTTGTGACCCAAACCTCCCGAAAATCTCGGTCCTAATGACCTGGACGAAACCCGCTAGTCACTTTGCTCGATTGCAAAACCGTGCAAAATACACTGCGGCGGGCAGGAGTTCACCTTCCGCGCTCGATCCGTTGTTGTCTTCCACCCGCCGCGACCGCGCTCGAATCCACAAACACAAAGGCAGACGTATGAGTAAACGCTTGATCTGGGTCGACGGCGACAACTTCACGGGCTGGTGCTGCTCTCATTGCACCTGGGGCTTTAGCGCTCCGCATCTCGAAAGCACCGTCGCCACGCTCGCCTTCAACCGGCTTGCGCAAGAGACGTTCGAGAAGCACTCCTGCGAGAGCACGAATCCAGCCACTACGCCGACAATGATCCCAATCCCGCTTGTCACAATTTAACGGCTTTAGTCAGGTATTCCGGTCACCATCCAATCGGCATTGACAATAGCAGGGGTTGAGACTAGGGTCGAAGATAGAGCGGATATCGCCTGTCACTCATTCAGGTCCCCTGAGCTAAGTCAGCCATCTGAAATTTCCCTCTTAGATCACCCAGCTCATGGAGGTTGACCGTGTTTGTACGCAATGTTGCCATTCACCTTAAGCCCAACGCCTTAGGCGAGTTCACCCGGATTCTCGACAATGAAGTGCTGCCCATTCTGCGAAAGCAGGCTGGCTTTCGGGATGAAATCACCTTTTCCACTACGCCAACTGGCGTGGATGTGATTGCGATCAGTATATGGGACACCAAAGAGCAAGCGGAAGCTTACAATGCGACGGGATACCCGGAGGTACTGAAGAGCCTGAATAAGGTGCTAGACGGGTCTCCAACGGTGCGCGTCTCGGACGTAATTAGCTCAACCCTTTACAAGACCGCCGCCATCGCTGCGTGAGCCGGTCAAGTTTAATTTCGGGGCGGCAATAGCCGCCTCGGTTGCCAAGCATATCCCTTGAGTCACGTCATGAACATTTCCGATTGGGAGATCGTAATAACGACGTTCTATTCGAACGTGATCCATCTGCGCAGCTTGCGATGCGTGAGCGATTGCGAGACTGCACGGCGCGTATTACGCTAATCGCGTCCTGATGATTGATCTGGAAAGGCAGAAGCTAAGCCCAAACCGACCAACATCAATGTTGGCAGCGAGAAGACCCTCAAACATCGAAGGTTCACACTAGGGGACACGTAGGCCATGAAGCAGTGATAGAAATGTGAGTAGCTTAAATAGAAATGCTCCCTAGGTTCAAGCCGACGGAGATGAAGGAAGAAATAATGAAGATATTCAAATTTGTGGTGAAAGTGGATCGTAGCGGGTTTCGGATGCCTAAGTATGTGCAGCGGATTGATCGAACTCCAGTGCAGATGACGACTAACCGTAAGCAAGCATTGGTTATGGGAAGACTCACCGCCGAAGACGTCGTCAAATCTATTCAGACCCTCCATTGCATACCGACGCTAACTTCCGTGAGAGTCACTGCTTAGATTTTCGCCACAGCCTTCTTGTGATTTTTCCGTGGGTGGAACTTCCTTAAAACTTGCGGCGAATTCCGAGTGAAACCGTGTTGAGAATGTTGCTGCAGCCCGGCCGCTGCGACGATTTCAGCTCCTTGCAGAGAATTGGGTAGATCAATGGCACTAAGCGTTCGCCGGTTTCGGAATCGCTTGCGTGGAAGGCTCGCTTTCATTGCTGAGTGGTTGATAAGCCGGTTTACAAACTTCAAGCGGGAGGACCGAGATTTCAAATCGCTAAGGATGTGCCCGTTCTGCGGGATGATCACATCCCGCTACAAGACGTGCTGCCTGGAGTGCGGCAAGTTGTTCAAACCTGCCTAAAAGGGTATAGGGCTCATTGTGTCATCATTGTGGTCATTACTTGCCGCGAACTCTGATGCGCTCTGTGCCTAAAATAGAGTATGCAGACTGAAGCACACCTCGACACAGAAACAATCAAACGGTTGGAGGAGCAGAGCAAATTATTGCTAAGGATGTACCAAGGACGTGCGTTTGGAGCTGAGTTAGTGCCTTAACTCCGCCGTCCAGTTCTGTACTAAAGTCAGAGGTAACGTGCCTGCCTCGCCCGTTGTAATGACCAAAAATCGTTTTCCATCCCCGGACACGTCATATTGCTCACTGGCGATGCTGGGCGACATGTTATTAATGTTAAAGACGTTATGAATTTCCCCAACTTCGAAATTTGGGCCGCGTCCGTTCACTTGTGCTGCAAGAAACTCGCCACTGTTGAAACCTGGGAAGTACAGCTCCGCCCCATCACGCCGCCAACGCGGCAACATCCCGCCGTTTTGCGACACCTGCCACTTCGCGCCTGTTTTGGGAAAGGGAGCTACGTAGATTTCGCTACGGCCAGTTTCGGTGGACGCGTATGCCACCCACCTTCCATCTGGGGAAAATTGGGCGTAGAGCTGGTCTCCCGGTCCCGTGATGTACGGAAACGGTTTACGGTCGCCAAACAGGGGTAAAACCCACAGGTCAAAACCATCGCCTGTTCCCGAGACTCCGCTACGGAACATGAGATATCGACCATCGGGCGACCAATCGCATAGTGCCTGTTGCATTCCTGTGGATGGATCTAAAGTTAGGAGCAATTGCTCCTGACCAGTGCCGTTTGATGCCTTACTTAGGATTTTATGACCCGCATCGTTGGCCGCACCTCCGCCCTGCGTATACGCGATCTGACTTCCGTCGCGCGACCATACGGGATGGCTATAATTCTCATTTCCAAAAGTGAGACGAGTCCGGGTCTTGCGCGTCAGCTCATAGACCCATAAAGCTGCCAAAGGTTCACCCATGCTAACGACTACTTTCTTCTCGTCAGGAGAAAGCTCGACCTGACGATAGTCATCCGGGGTGGACACCGTCGATTCCTGTTTGCCGCTCTGATCGAACCAGGCCAGATTCAAACCGGCTCCCGCAGAGCCGGGCTGGTACAGCAAAGTTCCATTCTCCGAAGCTGTGAAGGTACCCCGCCACAGACCGGCATCAACTTGCACATCGTCGTTCAGCACAGTCGCATCGTGCTCGAATCGACCTGATGAGGGGTTGATCGGCCGCGCCACCAGAGCGTTGTCGCGCACATAGAGCAAATAGCCAGAAGTGTAGATGGCATGAGATCGGCTCGAAATCAACAGTCGATTTTCCTTGCCGTCGAGCGATGCGAAGAATACCGCCGTGTCCGGGCTGGACGGGTCATTGTGGTTCGCCGCCATGTAGAGAAAATGCTTTCCATCGGGCAGGAACCAGGGCCAGCGGTGGGTCGTGTATTTCGACTTCATCTGCGTTACAGGAGCCGGGGTGCCGCCGCTCGCCGGTACCTGACACAGGGGCCCGTTGAAGGTAGGTGCAAACACGATGTGGTACGCCATCCATAGACAGCTTGCCGAGTGAGCGCAGGTAGAGTTGGCTCTTGCCGTCCAGTGTGGCAGAGAAGACGAGGAGCTTTCCGTTTGGCGAAATTACTGGCGGCCCGCTGTTGTCGCCCACAAAATTGAAGTGGAACTTCTCCGGTGCGTTGATCTGTGATCGCACGAGCGGCTTGGACTCTCCGCGAGAGAAGTGGATTAGTGCAATCGTGATCGCAACCACGAACGCCAAAAGCGCCAGTCCCCACGCCAGCCGCTCGCGATATCGACTTCTGCCGGTGAGTGCCGGTGAGATTGCTCCAGAGTGTGCTCCGCTTTCAAGAATCCACCCCAATTCACTTCCCAAATCGCCTGCATTTTGCCAACGCTGGTCCGGATCCTTCGCCGTACACTTTTTAACCGCTCGTTCCAGAGCGGGCGGAGTCATTGGTTGCAGGGTCTTGATCGGCTCCGGCTCTTTCTCTAGAATCGCGGCCGCCACTGACACGAAGCTTTTGCCCTCAAAAGCACGCTTGCCGGTTATCATTTCATAGAGCACTGCACCTAAAGAGAAGATGTCGCTGCGGGCGTCCGCTTCCTTGCCTTCCACTTGTTCCGGCGACATATACTGAAAGGTCCCAACCACGGTGCCTTGCGCAGTCAAAGGCTGGGCCTGAGCGGGTGTGGACAGAGTCATTGTGGGACTGGCAGAGGCGGACGAGCCTACCGCCGACGCCTTGGCCAGCCCGAAGTCCATCAGCTTCGCGCCAAGCTTAGTTAGAATGATGTTTCCGGGTTTCAGATCGCGGTGCACTATACCGCTCCGATGTGCTCTCTCAAGTCCATTGCAGATTTCGACTCCGTGTCTAAGGGCCTGTTCGATGGGCAGTGAACCCTTCCGCAGACGGTCGGCCAAGGTCTCACCTTCTAGATACTCCATTACCAAATAGTCGATCCCGTCATGGTGGCCAATATCGAAAAGAGTGCAGATATGAGGATGGTTCAATGAGGAGATCGTGCGCGCCTCTCGATCGAAGCGCTGCTTGGCCTCAGTGTCTTCGGAGAGATGAGAGGGAAGAATCTTAACCGCAACCGTTCGATCGAGCCGCGTATCACGACCGCGATACACTTCTCCCATACCGCCAGCCCCAAGCGGTGATTGGATCTCGTACGGGCCGAGTCTGGCACCTGGCGCGAGGGTCATTGATGCGCGACATTATAGTCCTAAGGAGAGTGGGAGCAGATATGCCGACTTGGAATGAAATCATTTCCCCGCCCAAGAGTATTTTGGTCCCGAGAAGATAAGCCACCCACACTTCACGAGGAGGTTTTTGAGCATTGGTTAGATCTGGTAGGGAAGTGCCAAATCCCACTCTCCGCTCGCAATTCCAAAGGTTTGCAGTCCCGGCAAGATGGGGTTTGCTCGCCTAACGGCCGACAATATTCAATTCGAGGTGTAGATCCTGGCCCATTCGCTGACCGGGATCTACATCCTCTTTTGCTCAAGCAGAGCCCGCCTGGCGGTTCAGCATTCCGAATCATCCGGTACCGCCAATCGGCGATTTTTATCTTTAGAATTTTCCTTTATTCCGGGCTCTCTTTTCGACTCTCGTCGAGCCACGGCACCACATCTTTTGCCATCGAACTATTCGGGGGAGAGAGCAAATGACTGTCGGCAACCGAACAAATCCGTTTGTTTCTGCTCCTTGCTGCTTTCGTCATCATCGCTGCGCTCGCCTATTTCGGGTCACAAAGGGTGAGCACTGCCCCAAAACAACCGCCTATTTTGCGGGGTGTTTCGAAGTAGCCGACCTATGAAATCAACCTCTTTTCATCTCACGGCAGTCCCCGGAGCTCGGCGCTTTGGCTTTTCTCCTCGGAAGCGTTGCGCATCTTCCAGCGTCAGCAGGTAGTTCAGCGCGAGCACCGTGCCGTAGCGTCACGAACCCTGAGCCGTCCCACGAGTGTGAAATTGTGAAAGTGCTACTTACTTTGTCAAAGCTCATAATGTCCTGTAGTGAAGCTATTTCTCATTGTCGCGGCTGTGCTGGTTATCGTAGCCGTTGGGGGTGCATTAGTACTCGCTGGCGAAAGGACGGGCTATCGCAAGCGGAGGCGGTAGAGGGTCCTGCTCAGTGCGCATCCGCTATATCGATATAGTGGAATAATCCCGGCGTGTTGATACCAGGTTTGCTGCTGTCGCTTTGTGACTGTCCTGCGGAGCGCTATCCTACCCGTTTTCGAATGCCCGTGAAGCGGCCCTAAGAAATTGTTGCTGTAGCACGGTTGCTCCGACGATCCCAGCTGCAGGAGATAATTCGAGCAGATCAATGGACTAAGCATTTGCACGATTTCGGAATTGCTCGCGTGGAAGGCTCGCTTTCATCGCTGCGCGGTTGATAAGCCGGTTTACAGCGATACATGCTGAGGCACAGCTGTGCTACGCACCTTTTAGAGCACAATGCCGAGCTGCGAACTATCCAGACGATCCTCGGGCATGAGGACATCAACACGACGCAAATTTACACCCATAGTCGCAGGCTTTCGTTCGGAAGAAATATAGAGCATGCGCGTGCAACGGTGCGATAATGCCCCGTGCCCTCAGACGCAGTTATACGCTTGATAGGCAAGCTGAGAAAGAGACGCGCCGACGTCCTGGAATCGCTGAAAGACGTTCCCGACGCGATCTTCGTCGACCTTGTCATTGCCAAGTTTGACGAGCAAATTGCGGAACTTGAAGCCGGAGCGATGAAAAAAGAAGTGGAAGCCTGGAAGGCCCGATTCCCACCGGCCGATTAATCCTTGGGCGACCCTCAGTCCTCGTCCGCTCCCTTCTCAACGCCCGATTTGGGCTACGAGTGGTGGATCGGAGCGATATCGGCAGGGTGAACGCTCGTGCCTTCAAGGCAAGATACCTGGCAATTACGACAATTTCTGAAACCCTCGACGCAGGAACGAATTACGGCTCAAGCCGCCGTCCCAATGTCCATCACCTGATCGCCCGACAGGTAATTTCGGAGTGCCTCAGCTTCGGTCGCATTCAGGTGCAGGGCCTTTACTTTCCCCACGAAGTGAATGTCTGCGCCTCCTTTGCCTCTGAGTTCGATGTAAGCGATGTTCCGAGTGTTTACGATGGTATCCGGTTGGATTCTGAGCAGTTCTGAGTTGGCCCGCATTGCAATACCCTCCGAAACCAAAGCATGAATGAAATCCTTTGCTGGATCAAGGAGCGAGCGCTACCCACTTACGCCAACTCACGTTGCGCACCGCCTAGCAGCTTTCTCTTCCTCGATCCGTGCGTCCACTCTCCGAGAGCGCCACAACAGTATTCCGGTTTGCTGCTTTGTAAGCCTGCATCATTCTTCCCACTAAAGGCTTGTAAATTTGCATGGGCCTGCGCGATCTATCCGCGAGAATGTGTGCAACACTTGGAGGGTGGAAGACAAGCCAAAGTTGATTATCGAGTCCCAGCCGGACAACATATTCTTAAAAGCCCGCTGCTCCTTATGCAAGGCGCGGTTCGATCTGA
>QHZY01000058.1 GCA_003224855.1 Acidobacteriota bacterium
TGATTCGATCGATAACGCTCCGGAAGAAAAAGCCCGCGGCATAACCATCGCCACCGCGCACGTGGAGTATGAGACGGCCAACCGGCACTACGCGCACGTCGATTGCCCGGGGCACGCCGACTACATCAAGAACATGATTACCGGCGCGGCCCAGATGGATGGCGCAATCTTAGTGGTGGCTGCCACTGACGGCCCCATGCCGCAGACCCGCGAGCATGTGCTGCTGGCCCGCCAGGTGGGTGTGCCTTACATCGTGGTCGCGCTCAACAAGTGCGACGCAGTCGATGACGCCGAGCTGCTCGATCTGGTGGAGCTTGAAGTTCGAGAGTTGCTGAAGTCGTATCAGTTCCCGGGCGACGACGTGCCGGTGGTTCGTCTCTCCGCGCTGGGTGCCTTGAACGGCGAGGCCAAGTGGGAAAAGCAGATTGACGAGCTGATGGAAGCGGTCGATAAGAGCGTGCCGCAGCCGCAGCGCGAACTGGATAAGCCGTTCCTGATGCCGATCGAAGATATCTTCTCGATTTCCGGACGGGGCACGGTGGTGACCGGGCGAATTGAGCGCGGCAAAGTCAAAGTCGGCGAGGAAGTAGAGATTGTCGGCTTCCGTGACACGCGAAAGACGGTGGTCACGGGCGTTGAGATGTTCAAAAAGCAGCTGGATGAAGGGCTGGCGGGCGACAACGCCGGACTTCTGCTGCGCGGTATCGCCAAAGAAGATGTAGAGCGCGGCATGGTGCTGGCCAAAGGCGGTTCGATCACCCCCCACACCAAGTTCAAAGCCGAGGTTTACATTCTGACCAAAGAAGAAGGTGGCAGGCATACGCCGTTCTTCAAGGGATATCGTCCGCAGTTTTACCTGCGAACCACGGATGTGACTGGAGTAGCGGAACTGCCCTCCGGCACGGAGATGGTGATGCCGGGAGACAACGTGAGCCTGGTGATCGAACTGATCACGCCGGTGGCGATGGAGAAGGGCTTGCGCTTTGCCATCCGCGAAGGCGGGCACACGGTAGGTGCAGGCACCATCTCGGAGATCGTAACCTAGCTCGACGAAATAGAGGGCCGGAGATCCCCTCGCTTGACTCGGATTTCGGCGCGCGGCTCAGACGCCGCGCGGGCGCCTCAAGTTCTTTCCTTTCGGAGAAGCCGGAGGGGGTTAGAGAGAAAAAAAGTGATAGGCAACGAGAAAATCCGCATTCGGTTGAAGGCTTACGATTACCGCGTTCTGGACCAGTCCACGGGAGAGATCGTGGATACGGCCAAGCGCACGGGCGCGCAGATTGCGGGCCCGATTCCGCTGCCCACCATGAAGAATAAATACACCGTACTGCGTTCACCGCATGTCGATAAAAAGTCGCGCGAGCAGTTTGAGATCCGCACCCACAAACGGCTGCTTGACATTCTCGATCCCACCCCGCAGACGGTCGATGCATTGATGAAGCTCGATCTTCCGGCCGGAGTGGATGTGGAGATCAAAGCCTTTGGGAAAGAGCACAAATAAGGCATTCGCGGGCGAGGGCGCCCGTGGCATAACCAGCCGGTAGCAGTCTCGACTGAGCCAGCCCGAACGCGGCCATCTGGCCAAGAACAATCTGCCGCCCATGAAGTTTGTGCGCGAGGTGCCGCTGGAGTTTGAGGAAAAGGCGGAAGCGCCGGTCGCGGGCAATGGACTGAAGGCGGGCGACCGCGTGCTGGTGGATATTTTCGATGGCGAGAAGTTCGTCGACATCGTCGGAATCAGCAAAGGTAAAGGTTTTCAGGGAGTGGTGAAGCGTCATCACTTTGGCGGTGGCCCGAAGTCGCACGGCTCGATGTTTCAGATCACTGGTTCGATTGGTTCTTCGGCGTTTCCGTCGCGCGTGTTCAAAGGTATGCGCATGTCCGGTCATATGGGCAACGCGCGCGTGACCGCACGCAATCTGCGGGTGCTGGGCCTGGATAAAGATGACAACCTGCTGGTGGTTGAAGGCAGCGTACCGGGGCCGAACGGCGGATACCTGGTGATTATGAAAGCCAAGAAGCCGCCCCGAGAGCGTCGCGGGTTTGCGGGCGCAGCTACGGTTGATCCGTTGAAGGCGGCCAAGAGGGCAGCGAAGAAAGGCTAGTTGCGAGTACGGAATATTGGGAAGCGCTATGGCAACCATTGACATACACGATCTGAGCGGGAAGAAAGTCGGCACGCTCGAGCTGGCAGACGAAGTGTTCGGCGCCGTGAACGAAGACCTGCTCTGGGAGGCGGTAAAGCATTACCGCGCCGGGCAGCACGCCGGAACGCACGCCACCAAGAACCGCTGGAAGGTTTCGGGTTCCGGCAAGAAGCTCTGGAAACAGAAGGGCACCGGGCGGGCGCGTGTCGGCTCGATCCGTTCACCGCTCTGGCGGCACGGCGGCACGGTGCATGGTCCGCAGCCTCGTTCTTATGACTATGCCTTTCCCCGCAAGAAGTTGCTGGGTGCGCTGCGCTCCGCGCTGGCGGCGAAGCTGGCGGATGGCAAGCTGATCGTGGTAAACGCCTTCAAGGTGGAGGAGCCCAAGAGCAAGCTGTTTCGGGAGGCGCTCGACAACTTGAAAGTCGATTCAAGCGCGCTGCTGGTGGAAGAAGCGAGTAACGGAAACCGCAACCTGGAACTGAGCTCGCGCAATCTGGATGGGGTGGAGCTGGTGCGGGGCAGCGAAGTGCATCCGTATCATCTGCTGCGCTATGACCGGGCGATCTTTACCCAGCCGGCGATTGAGAAGCTGCAGTTGTCGCTCAAGAATTCGATTTCGAAGCGCCAGCGCAGGACCGCCGACGGCGAAGGCCAGAGTGAGCCGAAAAAATCAGCGCGTCCGCCGCGCCGGCGGGTGCGGCCTGAAAAAGCCGCGGAGGTGGCCTGATGAAATCTGCATATCAGATCATTCGGCGTCCGGTGATTACGGAAAAGGGCCTGGCCATCAAGGAAAACCAGAACACGCTGGTGTTCCAGGTCGCACCCAAGGCCACCAAGACCGAGATCAAAGAAGCAGTGCAGGCGGTGTTCAAGGTAAAAGTGGATTCGGTGCGCACCGCCAATTATCCCGGCAAGGAGCGCCGCCGGGGGAAGTTTGCCGGCTATCGTCCGGATTGGAAGAAAGCCTATGTCCGGCTGAAGTCGGGCGAGAAGATGCCGGAGTACGCGCAGAATTTGTAAGAACAGCCGCCCCGCTCTCAGCCGTCAGCTTTCAGTCAAAACGGCGGACCAGAATACTGAGAGTTGAAGGCTGAAAGCTGAGAGTTTTTTATGGCAATCAAGACCTACAGACCGACTACGCAGACGCTGCGGTTCCGTACCACGCTGGTGAACGATGACCTGACTACGAACCGGCCTCATAAGCCCCTGACGGAGCGCAAGTACAAAAGCGGTGGACGCCGCAATTCGGGCGACATTACCATGTGGCACCGGGGCGGGGGAAATAAGCGCAAGCTGCGGATCATCGATTTCAAGCGCGACAAAACCGGCATCCCGGCCACCGTGGCTTCGATCGAGTACGATCCTAACCGCTCGTCGCGCATTGCGCTGCTGGCGTATGCCGACGGCGAAAAGCGCTACATCCTGCAGCCCAACGGCTTGAAAGTGGGAATGAAGATTGTGAGCGGGCCGGAGGCGGACATTCTGGTAGGCAATGCTTTGCCACTCAAAAATATTCCGCCCGGCACCACCATTCACAACCTGGAACTGAAGCCCGGCAAGGGCGCGCAGATGGTGCGTTCGGCGGGCGGAGCGGCGCAGTTGGTAGCGAAAGAAGGCGAGTACGCCTTAGTCAAGCTGCCTTCAGGCGAAACCCGCAAGATTTCACAGGACTGCATGGCGACCATCGGGCAGGTCGGCAATACCGATCATGAAAACGTCACCATCGGCAAGGCCGGCAAGATGCGCTGGCTGGGACGGCGTCCGGTCAATCGCGGCGTCTCCATGAACCCGGTCGATCATCCGCATGGCGGTGGCGAAGGCAAGACTTCCGGCGGACGTCATCCGGTGACGCCCTGGGGACAGCCGACCCGTGGATACAAGACGCGCAACAACAAACGGACCGACGCATTTATCGTGAGCCGAAGAAGTCGATAGCTGGAGAGCAGATTTTTATATGGCACGTTCAACTAAAAAAGGGCCGTTCGTGGACGGATTTCTGCAGACGCGGATTGAAGGCATGAACTCGCGCAATGAGAAAAAGGTGCTGCGCACCTGGTCGCGGCGTTCCACCGTGATACCGGAGTTCGTGGGGCACACCATCGCGGTGCATAACGGGAAGAAATTTATCCCGGTGTACATCACCGAGAACATGGTCGGCCACAAGCTGGGTGAATTCAGCTTTACCCGCCAGTTCAAAGGGCACTCGATGAAGGCGGCCACCGAAACCGCAGCCCGGCCTGCGGGTATACCCGGCGGTCCAGGAGCTTCGGCTCCGGCAGCGGCACCGGCAGCCCCGGCGCCCAAGGCGTAAGGAAAGCAGGAGACAGGCAGCATGGAATTTCGAGTGCAAACCCGGTTCGCTCGCGTCTCGCCGCAGAAGGCGCGGCTGGTGCTCGACCTGATTCGCGGCAGGCGCGCGGAAGACGCGCTCAACACCCTGACGTTCACCAAAAAGCGGGTGGCGGCCACGGTTGAGAAGCTGCTGCGCTCGGCGCTGCAGAACGCAAATTACCTGAGCACGGAAAAAGGCCTGGACGTGGACGTTGACCAGCTTTACGTCAAACAGGCGATTGCCAACGATGGGCCGCGTATGAAGCGTATCCGGCCGGCGCCCATGGGCCGTGCTTTCCGTTATGTGCGGCGGATTTCGCACATCGAGCTGGTGCTGGCGGAGCGTAACCGGAACGGCAAACCGGTGGCGACGGTGGTGGGTGAAGAAAAGGCTGCAAAAAGCGTGATCAAGGGAAAGCGCAGGGCAGCTCCGAAAGCCAAGGGCAAAAAGAAGGCGACAGCAGCGCGCTGACAGGAGAATTATGGGACAAAAAGTTCATCCATACGGATTTCGGCTCGGCTACACCAAGCCCTGGAAGTCGCGCTGGTTCGTCTCGCGCGACTACGACAAGCTGCTGCTCGAAGACGTCAAGCTGAAGAACGAACTGAAAGACAAACTGAAGTCGGCGGGCGTGAGCTCGATAGAAGTCGAGCGGCCGGGCAACAAGCTGCGGGTAATCATCAAGACGGCCCGGCCGGGTATCATCATTGGCCGCAAGGGCGCCGAGATTGACAAGCTGAAGCAGGACGTGCAGAAACGCACTGCGCGCGAGGTGCACATCGACATCCAGGAAGTGCACAAGCCGGAACTCGACGCCCAGCTGGTGTCGGAATCGATCGCGCTGCAGCTCGAAAAGCGCGTCGGTTTCCGGCGCGCCATGCGCAAGGCGGTGGATTCGGCGCTGCGCTTCGGGTGCAAAGGAATCAAGGTCCGGGTGAGCGGACGCCTGAACGGCAACGAAATCGCGCGCTCGGAATGGTATCTGCAGGGCCGGCTGCCGCTGCACACGCTGCGCGCGGATATCGAATACGGATTTTCCGAAGCCAAGACCACCTACGGGGTGATTGGCGTGAAAGTATGGATTTATCGCGGCGAGATTTTGCCGCAGAAAAAGCGCGAGCAGCAGACGGTTGGCGCCACCGGCGCGTTTTAAGCTGCAGGCGGAGAGCTGATTTTTTATGTTGATGCCGAAAAAAGTTAAGTACCGCAAGCAGCAGCGCGGTCGCATGACGGGCAAGGCCTGGCGTGGCAGCACGCTGGCGTTCGGGGACTACGGATTAAAGGTGCTCGAGCCGGGCTGGATTACTGACCGGCAGATCGAAGCCAGCCGGGTGGCCATGACTCGCTTCATCAAACGCGGCGGCAAGATCTGGATCCGCTTGTTTCCCGACAAGCCGGTTACCAAGAAGCCAGCCGAAACCCGCATGGGGAAAGGCAAGGGCGCGCCGGATCACTGGGTAGCGGTCGTCCGGCCGGGGAAGATTCTGTTTGAAATGGAAGGCGTGAGCCTGACCGACGCGACGGAGGCCATGCGTCTGGCATCGCACAAACTGCCGCTGCGCACCACGTTCGTGAAGCGCGCTGCAGCGCACTGATTTGAGCACTGAGATTTGAGCACTGAGACTGGATATGAAAGCTGAAAAGGTACGCAATCTGACTGACGACGAGCTTCTGCACCAGGAGCGCGAGCTGAACGACCAGCTGTTCAAGCTGAAGTTTCAGCTCAATATGGGGCAGACCGAAAGCTTGAAGAAGATGCGCGGGCTGCGCAAAGACATTGCCCGCGTCAAAACCATCGCCCGCGAGCGACAGGGCGCCCAGGCAACGGAGAAGAAGTAATGGCAGAAACTCAGGCGGCCGCCAAGGCCCCCGGCAAGCGCAAACAGATTATCGGCAAAGTCGTATCCAGCCGGATGCATAAGACGATCGTGGTGCAGGTGGTGCGCAAGAAGGCGCATCCGTTCTACGGACGAGTGGTTTCCAAGGCGAAAAAGTTTTATGCGCACGACGAAAAGAACCAGGCGCACGCGGGCGATGTAGTGCGACTGGAAGAAACCCGGCCGCTTTCGAAACTGAAGCGCTGGCGGCTTAAGGAAGTGGTGCAGCGCACCGCATTGCTGCCTGAACCCGGGGCTGCGGAAGCGACCAAGGCGTAAGGAGATCTGGCCATGGCTGTGATGATGCGAAGCATGCTCGAAGTCGCCGACAACTCCGGCGCGCGCAAGCTGCAGATGATTCTGCCGCTGGGCGGCGGCACGGGATTGCGCGCTCACCTGGGCGATGTAGTCACCGCCAGCGTGAAAGAAGCTTCTCCTGACGGGCAGGTGCAAAAGGGGAAAGTGGTGAAGGCGGTGATCGTGCGCACCCGTAAAGAGCATCGCCGCCGAGACGGCACTTACATTCGCTTCGATCAGAACGCTGCCGTGCTGATCAACGAAGCCGGGGAACCGGTGGGCACCCGCGTATTTGGTCCGGTGGCGCGTGAGTTGAGGGAAAAGAAGTTCCTGAAGATTGTGAGTTTGGCCCCGGAAGTTCTTTAGGGTTTTGGCTGGGTAATCTGTAATTGGAGTAATTGAAAAGCGAGCGATCGATTTTCCAATTTCAAATTACTCAGTGAGACATGGATCTTGAATATGGCGACAGCAACTGCAGGACACAAACGAGTAGATATCCGGCGGAACGACACCGTACAGGTGCTCGCCGGGCGTGACAAGGGCAAAGAAGGACGCGTGCTGCGCGTGTTTCCAAATGACAGCAAGGTCCTGGTTGAACACGTGATGCTCGTGAAAAAGCACGTGCGTCCGAACCCGCAGCGCAACGTGAAGGGCGGTATCGCCGAGCAGGAGAGCAGAATTTCGATCTCAAACGTCGGCGTGGTCTGCCCTGCCTGCAAGCGCCCGGTACGTGTCGGGCACGAATTGCAGGGAGACCGCAAAGTCCGGGTATGCCGTAAGTGCGGCAGCACCCTGGATAAGACCTAAAAACGAAAGCTTAAAACGACCAACAAACAGAGTTATGGCGAAAGACAAAGACAATAAGAAAGAGAAGAAAGGCGCCGCGCCCGAACCGGAACGCGCTCCCGCAGCAGCCCGTCACAGCGCCAAGGAAGCCCCGCGCTTGAAGACGCGTTTCCAGAAGGAAATCGCGCCTACGCTGATGAAGGAGTTCGATTTCAAGAACCCGATGGCTGTGCCGCATCTCGAAAAGATCGTGCTCAACATGGGTGTGGGCGAAGCCACGCAGAACGCCAAGGTGCTGGATCCGGCGGTGAACGAGCTCGGCCAGATTACCGGACAAAAGCCGGTGGTCACCCGCGCCAAAAAGTCCATCGCCGCCTTCAAGGTCCGTGAGGGCCAGTCGATCGGCGCCATGGTTACACTGCGCGGCGACCGCATGTACGAGTTTTTCGATCGCCTGGTGAACGTGGTACTGCCGCGTGTGCGCGACTTTCGCGGGGTCTCGACCAAGGCTTTCGACGGGCGGGGAAATTACACTCTCGGCCTGCACGATCAGCTGATCTTCCCGGAGATCGATTACGCGCGGGTGGACAAGCTGAAGGGTATGAACGTCACCATTGTGACCACCGCGCGCACCGACGAGCAGGCACGCGCGCTGCTCAAGAACCTGGGCATGCCGTTCCGCGCTTAGAAATTGAGTGATTGAGAAATTTGGTTGAGCAATTTACCGCTTTTAGTACGGACGTACTGAGAGCTGAAAGCTGAAAGCTAGGAGCCGATGGCAACTACAGCAAAGCGAGTTAAAGACGCGAAGATTCAGAAGAAGTTTGACGATGCGCGGGCCAAGGACAAGAACGTACGTCCGAAGTTTTCCACCCGACGGCACAACCGCTGCAAGCTGTGCGGACGCCCACGGGCTTATCTTCGCAAGTTTGGCATCTGCCGCTTGTGTTTTCGCGGGCTGGCGTTGCGGGGAGAAATTCCAGGCGTCTCGAAATCGTCCTGGTGAGTTAGTTCTGGTAAGGGCACGCGGGCGAGGGCGCCCGGGCCACACCAGTCCGGACAAGTTAACGCCGTGGCAGGTTCTCCGGTTTCAGTCGGAGCAAACGCGCGGTGAAGGAGAAGCAAAACGATGAGGTTGACCGATCCGGTCGCAGACATGCTGGCGAGAATCCGCAACGCGATTCGCGCGCGGCATCAGAAAGTGGATGTGCCTGCTTCCAAGTTGAAGCTGGAGATTGCCCGTATCCTGAAAGAAGAAGGATACGTGGCCAATTTCAAGCCCACCGAAGAAGAGGGCCACAAGGTAATTCGTATTTACCTGAAGTACAGCAACAACAACGAGGCTGCCATCTCGAACGTGGAGCGTGTCTCCCGTCCCGGCTGCCGGGTGTATGTGCGCCGCAGCGAGATTCCGCGCGTGCTGGGCGGCCTGGGTATCAATATCCTGACTACGCCGCGGGGCGTCATGACGGGACGTCAGGCGCGCAAGCAGGGCTTGGGCGGCGAAGTGCTTTGCGACGTGTGGTAGGAATTTCGCTCTCCGGGCATCCACTTTCAGCGATCAGTCTGAAGGCGAAATGCAACCGGAGAGCTGATAGCTGAGAGCTTCTTTATGTCACGCATTGGAAAAAAACCGATTCCGCTGCCGCAGGGTGTTGCGGTCAAGATAGAAGGCAACACGGTTGCCGTGCAGGGCCCCAAGGGCAAACTGGAAACGCTGCTGCCGCGCGGCATTCAGATGGAACAGCAGGATGGGCATCTGGTCGCGATTCGGCAGAATGATTCCCAGGCCGCGGTCCATGGACTGGCGCGCGCCCTGGTCAACAACGCCGTCGAAGGCGTTACCAGGGGCTGGACGCGCGAACTCGAGATCGTCGGCATAGGCTATCGCGCGGAGATGAAGGGCAAGGGTATGGTGGTGTTCACGCTCGGCTTCTCCCACCCTATCGAGTACCCGCTGCCGAGCGGAGTCGAGGTCGCAGTCGATCCCAAGCAGACCCGTTTGACGGTTACCGGAATCGATCGCCAGAAGGTTGGACAGGTTGCCGCCGAGATGCGCAGTTTGCGTCCACCCGATCCTTACAAGAACAAGGGTGTGCGTTACGTGGGCGAGCGGCTGAAAAAGAAAGTCGGCAAGACGGGAGCGAAATAAAGTTACCGGCCACCCGTGATCAGCTCTCAGTTAGGGAGCTGAGATCAGGGTTTGCTGATAGCCGGAACCTGAGAGCTGAAAAGTTATGCTTAACAAATTATCCAAAAACGCGAAGCGCCGCCATGTGCATGACCGTATTCGCAAGAAGGTTATTGGCACGCCCCAGCGGCCGCGCCTGAACATCTATCGCTCACTGAATCACATTTACGTGCAGGTGATTGACGATCTGAACGGCTCCACGGTGGTGGCCGCCAGTACCTCGCAGGGTAAAAAGGGCGAGCGCAAGACCGGCGGCAATCTGGCGTCCGCAAAAGCGATCGGCAAATCCATTGCCGAGCGCGCGCAGGCAAAAGGAATAAAGAAGGTGGTTTTTGATCGCGGCGGCTATCTGTATCACGGGCGCGTCAAGGCCCTGGCCGAAGCTGCCCGCGAAGCAGGGCTGGAGTTTTAGGATTTTCAATTGAGTGATTTGGAACTGCGGAATTTGGGCGGCAGGTTTCGATCCCAATTTAACAGTTGCCAGATTGCCAATGTTCAATTTCATGATTGTGGGTGCAAATGCCAACTGTAATTAAGAGACTGGATGCCGGCGCTTATCAGCTGAAGGACCAGGTGGTGTCGATCAATCGCGTCACCAAGGTCGTAAAGGGCGGCAAGAACCTGTCGTTCGCTGCGCTGGTGGTGGTAGGCGATCCGAGCGCCGCGGTGGTCGGCTTCGGGTCCGGCAAGGCCAAGGAAGTGCCGCAGGCGATCCGCAAGGGGATCGAGTCGGCCAAGAAGAACCTGGTGAAAGTAAACCTGACCCAGACCAGCATTCCTCACCTGGTACTCGGGCGGTATGGCTCAGGCCGGGTGCTGCTCAAGCCGGCGCCGGAAGGCACCGGGGTCATTGCCGGGGGCGCGGTGCGCGCGGTCATGACTTCGGCCGGAGTGCAGAACGTGCTGACCAAATCGATCGGCACCACCAATCCGCACAATGTGATCAAAGCGACCTTTGAGGCGCTGAAGAAACTCAGGAGCAGGCACGACGTAGCTGCTACCCGCGGCAAGTCGGCCGAGGAGTTGTAATGGCGGTCAAAACTGAAAGCAAAGCCGGGGCCAAGCTGCAGTTGAAGTGGGTGCGTTCGGCAATCTGCGCGCCGGTAAAGCAGAAGAGAGTCGTCAAGGGGCTTGGCTTCACCCGATTGAACCAGGTGATTGAGCGCCCGGACACGCCTGCCATTCGCGGCATGGTCGCCAAGATCCCGCATCTGGTAGTGATTGTGAACTGAGAGCAGAGAACCAGGAAGAAAGACCAGAGAACAGACTTTATTTATGAACCTCTCTAACGTTCGAGCGCCGAAGAAGGCATCCGAGAAGCGCAAGCGGGTAGGCCGTGGCATGGGTTCGGGCATGGGCAAAACCTCCACTCGGGGCCACAAAGGCCAGCGTTCGCGCAGTGGTTCGCGCATGATGCGTGGATTTGAAGGTGGCCAGATGCCCTTGCACCGCCGCCTCCCCAAGCGCGGCTTTACCAATATCTTCCGCAAGGAATATTCCATTGTCAGCATTGAACGCCTGGCGGCATTAGGAGAGACCACCATTACTCCTGACGTTCTGCGCAAGGCTGGAGTCATCAACACCAAGCATCCGGTGAAGATTCTGGGAGACGGCGAACTCTCCTCCGCCCTGACCGTTCACGCCCACAAGTTTTCCAAGTCGGCGCAGGAGAAGATCACCAAAGCCGGCGGCAAGTTTGAGGTGTTGCAGTAATGTTTGACAAGCTGGCCAACATTTTCCGTGTTCCCGACCTGCGCAAACGCATTCTGTTTACCCTGGGATTGTTGGCTGTGTACCGGCTTGGCGGTCATATTTATACCCCGGGGATCAATCCCGACAAGCTGGCGCAGTTTTTCGAACAGAACCGAGGCTCGCTGCTCGGCTTTGTTGATTTGTTCAGCGGCGGCAACCTGCGTCGCCTGACCATTTTTGCGCTGGGCATCATGCCCTACATTACGGCTTCCATCATTCTGCAGCTGCTGACCGTGGTCTATGAGCCACTGGCGAAGTTACAGAAGGAAGGCGAACTGGGGCGGAAGAAGATCACCCAGTGGACGCGTTACCTGACCGTTATCCTCAGCGCGATCCAGTCATTCGGTATCTCCTGGCAGCTGCAGCGCAGCGGCGACTTTGTGATCAACCCGGGGGTGGGGTTCATCCTGATGACCATGCTGACGCTCACCACCGGCAGCGCCTTCATCATGTGGCTGGGCGAGCAGATCACGGAACGCGGCATCGGCAATGGCATGTCGCTGCTGATCTTCGCCGGGATCGTGGTCGGGCTGCCACGGGGCATTATCGATCTCATCGACAAAGCGAAGAACGGCGCCTGGGGCGGAATTACGCCGGTGCTCATGGTTTTTCTGCTGGTGTTCATGATTGGAGTGGTCGCGTTCATCGTCTATGTCGAACGCAGTGAGCGTCGCATTCCGGTGCAGTATGCCAAGCGGGTGGTGGGCCGCAAGATCATGGGCGGCCAGTCGACCCATCTGCCGCTGCGGGTGAACGCCGGCGGCGTGATGCCGGTAATTTTTGCTTCGTCGATTCTGGCTTTGCCGCAGACATTAGGCTACGGGCTTCGCAACAGCCGCTATTTCGGAGACCTGCTGCGCGCGCTGGGATGGGGCGAGCCGCTTTACACTTTGCTGTATGCGGTGGGCATCATCTTCTTCGCTTACTTTTACGTTTCCATCGTTTTCAATCCCAGCGAAGTGGCCGACAACATGCGGAAGTACGGCGGATTTATACCCGGCATCCGCCCCGGCAAGCGCACCGCCGAGCATATCAATGAGATTCTTACCCGCATTACGCTGGTAGGGGCACTCTACCTGATCGTGATTTCGTTTATTCCCGAATGGATGATTACCGGCATTCACCTCAACCATCTGTGGGGGCCGGTGGGCCACTTCTTTGATTCGCTGCCCAACTGGATGCTGAACGGGCTGGGGGTGCAGTTTTATTTCGGTGGCACGTCACTGCTGATCGTGGTGGGCGTTGCCATGGACACGGTGCAGCAGGTCGAAGCGCAACTGATCATGCGGCACTACGAAGGTTTTTCACCGCGCAGCGGGCGGGTTCGCGGACGGCGCGCCTGGTAAACGGCAGTTGCTATGGCAGTCAGAAATCTAAGCGGGAGGCTTGGGGGCCAGCTTGACAGGGGCAAGTTCGCAGAATGTCGGACCCATCATCCTGCTGGGGCCGCCCGGCGCTGGTAAGGGTACCCAGGCCAAGCGGGTTTCGGAGTACTACCGCATTCCGCAGATTTCTACCGGAGACATTCTGCGCGAGCAGGGGCAGCGTGGCACCGAGCTGGGGATCAAGGCCAAAGACATCATGGCTCGCGGCGAGTTCGTTCCCGATGAGCTGATGTATGGCATGGTGGCCGACCGTCTCCGCCAGGTCGACTGTGAACGGGGTTTCATACTGGATGGTTTTCCGCGCACTCCGGCCCAGGCCGGGTGGCTGGACGCTTTTCTGGAACACGAGTTCTTTGACAACGTGCCGCGCAGCAAATGTCTGCCGGTTGTGATCCGCATCGACGTGGACTATAATTTGTTGCTGCGCCGGATTGCTGGTCGCCGTTCCTGCCCTGTCTGCGCACGCATTTACAACGTTTACCTTCAGCCTCCCCGGGTCGCTGATACCTGCGATCACGATGGTTCGAAACTGATCGCCCGCGACGATGATCGCGAAGAAGTGATTCGCGACCGCCTGCAGCGCTATGAGGTCCAGACCCGTCCGGTAGCGCAATACTACGAACGCAAGGCGCGACTGTCAGCAGTGAATGGCGAGATGCCGGTAGAGCGGGTCACCGAGGAAATTATTCGCCTGGTTGAAAACTCCCGAAGGGAAGCTGTCGGCTCCTAGAGATGGCGATCATATGCAAATCGGCGGCTGAGATCGAAAAAATGAAGCAGAGCGGTCATATCGTACGCCAGGTTCTCGATCACGTTCGCGCACTGGTAAAGCCCGGCGCTTCCACGATGGATCTGGAGCGGGCGGCGGAAGGGAAGATCAACGATCTCGGTGCCAAGCCGGCGTTCAAGGGTTATTACGATTATCCGTGTGTGCTTTGCACGTCGATGAATGAAGAGATTGTTCACGGCATTCCTTCCGAGAAACGGATTTTGAAAGCCGGCGATATCGTTTCGATCGATTGCGGCGTGGTGCTGGATGGCTATTACGGTGACGCGGCGATCACGGTAGCGGTGGACGGTGACATAAAGCCGGAAGTGAAGAAACTGCTGGAAGTCACTGAAGCTTCACTGGAACGGGCCATCGCAGCGGCGCAGATAGGTAACTCGGTCGGCGATGTTGGCGCGGCGGTGCAGGAATTTGTAGAGGCCAACGGCTTCAGCGTGGTGCGTGAGTTTGTGGGGCACGGCATCGGTACCCGGTTGCACGAAGAGCCGCAGGTCCCGAATTACGGAAACCGGGGCCAGGGGACGCGGCTTCGCGAGGGCATGGTGCTGGCGATTGAGCCGATGGTGAATTCGGGCGGTCCCGATACCCGCGTGCTCGACGATAAGTGGACGGCCGTTACCGCCGACGGCAGCTACAGCGCTCATTTTGAGCACTGCGTGGCGGTGACTAAAGATGGCCCGGTGATTTTGACACAGTGATGCTGCCAGCCATCAGCTTTCAGTAAGCCGCTGATAGCTGAAAGCTGACAACTGATAACTAAGGAGTCGATGAGTAAAGAGGACGCGATTGAGGTTATGGCAACGGTCCTCGAACCGCTGCCCAACGCCATGTTCCGGGTGGAACTGGAGAACAAACATCAGGTGCTGGCGCATGTTTCCGGCAAAATGCGGAAGAATTTCATCCGCATCCTGCCCGGCGATAAGGTTGCGGTGGAATTGTCGCCGTACGACCTGAACCGGGGCCGAATCGTCTATAGATATAAATGAATCTA
>QHZY01000003.1 GCA_003224855.1 Acidobacteriota bacterium
TATAGAAATCAATTTCCGCCGCGATCCATCCATCTACGATGGCCGCTTCGCCAACAACGGCTGGCTGCAGGAGTTGCCGAAGCCGATGATCAAGCTGACCTGGGACAACCCGGTGCTGGTCGGGCCTGCGATGGCAGGTCGGATGGGCCTTGAAAAAATGGATGTTGTTGAGCTCGAACTGAACGGCAAAAAAGTTCAGGGCTCAGTCTGGATCCAAGCCGGCCATCCCGACAATTCGGTGACTGTTTTTCTGGGTTATGGTCGCACTCGCGCTGGACGGGCGGGGACAGGCGCAGGTTTCGATGCTTATCAGCTTCGCTACAGCGCAACCCCCTGGTTTGCCACTGGCGTGAATGTGCGCAAGACGGGCGAGAAGTATTTGTTGGCTTCAACCCAGGGCTATCAGACCATGGACACTGAGAATGGCGATTCTCGTCCTGAGATCCGAGTCACAAACCTTGAGGAATATCACAAAGAGCCGAATTTTGCGAAAGAAGAAGAGCCGCAGAAAGAGTTCACACTTTACCCGCAGCTAGGTTACAAGACCACCTATCCGAACTACGATCCGAAGAGCGGCCCATATCAGTGGGGCATGACCATTGACCTGAATGCCTGCGTTGGTTGCAACAACTGCATTGTTGCCTGCCAGTCGGAGAACAACATTCCGATCGTTGGCAAGGAGATGGTTAACCGTGGACGCCACATGCACTGGCTGCGCGTGGATGCCTACTACCAGGGCGATCGCGATAACCCGCGCGCTCACTTCCAGCCAGTACCCTGCATGCAGTGTGAAGACGCGCCCTGCGAGCTGGTTTGCCCGGTCGGGGCGACGGTGCACTCGACCGAAGGCTTGAACGACATGGTCTATAACCGCTGCGTGGGCACCCGTTATTGTTCCAACAATTGTCCATACAAGGTCCGCCGCTTCAATTTCCTGCTGTTCCAGGACTGGGACACGCCTCAGTACAAGATGATGCGCAATCCTGATGTCACTGTGCGCAGCCGTGGGGTGATGGAAAAATGTACTTACTGTGTGCAGCGCATCAGTGAACATCGCATCACAGCGGAACGCGAGAACCGGCTGATCGGCGATGGCGAGTTTACTACTGCGTGCGCGCAATCCTGTCCGGCGAACGCGATTGTGTTCGGAAACGTCAATGACCCGAACAGCGCTGTATCCAAGCTGAAAGCGGGAGCGCGAAATTATTCTCTGCTGGCCGAATTGAACACCCGGCCGCGAACCACGTACCTGGCTGAGGTACGAAACCCGAGCGGGGAACTCGAAAGCTGATTGAGCATGGACGAGCAGCCAACACCAGCGCCGGTTATTGAACCGGGATATACGTTTGGCACGGTAACGGACAAGATCAGTTCGATCGTGCTGACCCGGCCGACCTCGAACGGCTGGTTTCTGGGCTTTGGCGTGGCCTTTCTGGTCACCATGGGACTGCTGTACGCGATCGGCTATCTGTTTCTGAAAGGCGTAGGCATTTGGGGTGTAAACATTCCCGTAGGCTGGGGCTTTGCCATCGTCAATTTCGTGTGGTGGATTGGAATCGGTCACGCCGGCACGTTAATTTCGGCAATTCTTCTCTTACTGCGCCAGTCCTGGCGAAATTCGATCAATCGATTTGCCGAGGCTATGACGCTGTTCGCGGTGGCCTGCGCCGGCATGTTTCCGGTGCTGCACCTCGGTCGTCCCTGGCTGGCGTACTGGTTGTTCCCGTATCCCAACACCATGAATGTGTGGCCGCCGCTGGTTCTTTCAGTTCACACCGTGGTCAGCTTCGATTTCGCCATCGGCCAGGTGCCGGGATGGCATACCACTATTTTCCCGCCCTACTTCGTGGCGGGCGCCATCTACTCGGGTTTCGCGATGGTGTTGATGCTGGCCATTCCCATCCGCAAGTTTTACGGACTGGAAGATTTCATTACCGAGCGCCATCTGAACAATTCAGCCAAGGTAATGCTCGCAACCGGCTTGATCGTTGCCTACGGATACGGAATTGAGGCCTTCATGGGCTGGTACGGAGGCAATCGTTACGACGCTTTCCTGCTATGGAACCGCCTCCACGGGCCCTATTCGTTCTTCTATTACATGCTGCTGCTCTGCAATATCGGCATCCCTCAGGTGTTGTGGATCAAGCGCCTGCGTACCAGCCCCTTCTGGCTGTTTCTGATTTCTGGTGTGGTGCTGGTGGGCATGTGGCTGGAGCGCTTCATCATCGTAGTGGTAAGTCTGCAGCGCGATTTTCTGACGTCATCCTGGGGCATGTATTACCCGACGCGCTGGGACTGGATGACCTTCATCGGCACCATCGGGTTCTTTCTGGCCTGCATGTTCCTGTTCCTGCGGGTGCTGCCCATGATCTCGATCTTTGAAATGCGCACTCTGCTGCCGGAAGCGGAGGTCAAGGAATGAAGCACACTCCGGTTTATGGGCTGATGGCGGAGTTCGATAATCCCGAGGCCGTGGTGCATGCCGCCCGCAAGACGTACGAAGCGGGATACAAAAAGATCGACGCTTACAGCCCGTTTCCGATCGAAGCCCTGAGCGAGGCCATCGGGTTCCATTACAACTTTGTTCCTCTGGTGGTTCTGATTGGCGGCATTCTTGGGGGCTTAAGCGGGTTCGCTCTGCAGTATTGGATTCACGTAATCAACTATCCGGTCGTAGTTGGCGGCAGGCCGCTCAACTCGTGGCCGGCGTTTATCGTGGTCACCTTCGAGATGACGATTCTTTTTGCGGGCATCTCAGCGGTGTTCGGAATGCTGGCGTTGAATGGGCTTCCTATGCCATATCATCCGGTTTTCAATGTGCCGCGATTCGCCTTGGCCAGCAAAGATCGCTTTTTCCTGATCGTTTTTTCATCCGACCCCAGGTACAACGCGCTTGAGACACGCCGGTTTTTGGAGAGCTTCTCGCCGCGATCCATATCGGAGGTGCCAAGTTGAAACCGCACCTTCGCGCGAGCATACTACTGCCCCTGCTTGCGCTGGGGGGCTGCCGGCTTGACATGCAGGACCAGCCCAAGTTCAAACCACTGGCGGAAAACGCATTCTACGCTGATCTGCGCTCGGCGCGCGATCCCATTGCCGGAACAGTGGCGCGCGGGCAGTTGCATGAAGACTCGTACTTCTACACCGGAAAAATCGGCAACAATCCGGGCGACTACATGCCATTTCCTGTAAGCACGGAGGTGATGGCCCGCGGACAGGACCGCTTCAATATTTATTGCTCTCCCTGCCACTCGCGAGTGGGCGACGGTAACGGAATGATCGTGCAGCGCGGGTATCGCCGTCCGCCTTCGTATCACATCGATCGGCTTAGAAAAGCGCCACTAGGATATTTCTTCGACGTCATGACCAACGGCTTCGGCGCGATGCCGGATTACGCATCCCAGATTTCGCCGCGCGACCGCTGGACCATCGTCGCTTACATTCGCGCATTGCAACTGAGCCAGGACGCGGCCCAGGGTGACGTTCCCTCAGGGCAGAAGATTCCATCGGAGACCTCGGCCGCCGACGCTCAAAGCAAGGAGCCATCACAATGAGCGCCTTGCTCTGGAAGCCCGAAGACCTGCTGGCGCCGCCCATCGTCAAGGTGTACCAGCGCCGTTTTCTGATCGCCGGCGTAGTCGCATCGGTCATTGTCATAATCGGGGGTTTTTTCCAACCGCGAGTTTTCTTCCGCGGATACCTCATCAGCTTCATGGATTGGCTCGGAGTCGCGCTCGGTTCCATGGTGATTCTTATGCTCCGCCATCTCACCAAAGGCGGTTGGGGCATGATTATCCGGCGCATCCAGGGCGCGGCCATGCGTACGATTCCCTTGATGACGGTATTTTTCATTCCGCTTATTTTTGGAGCCAGATACCTCTATATCTGGACGCAGCCCGACAAAGTTTCCGACCCGCACCTGCGCAAACACCTGGAAGAGGTCAGTTCCTACCTTTCTCTCAAAGGCTTTGTTCTGCGTGCCCTGGTTTACTTTGCCATCTGGAACCTGCTCTCGTACCTTCTCACCAAGTGGTCGAAAGAGCAGGACACTCCTCCCGTCCGCGACAACAGCCAGCGCTTTAAGGTTCTGAGTGGCCCGGGCATCATTCTCTACGGCTTCACGATTTCCTTTGCCGCAATCGATTGGGTTATGTCGCTCGACCCCAGCTGGTTTTCGACCATTTACCCGCTGATCATTCTGATCGGCGAAGTGCTCTCGGCATTCTGTTTCGCCATCGTGGTGGAACGCGTTCTGTTCAACTACCGGCCCATGTCCGAACTGCTGAAGCCGGAATATGTGCACGACCACGGTAAGTTCATGCTGACCTTCATCATGGTCTGGGCTTACTTTTCGTTCTCGCAGTGGCTGATTATCTGGGCCGGGGATTTGCCGGAAGAGATTTCGTTCTACCTGCGGCGCATAAACGGTGGCTGGGGCTGGGTCGCGATAGCGCTCGTGCTTTTTCACTTCGCCATGCCTTTCATCCTTCTTTTGTCCCGCCCATTCAAGCGGGACATCACTCGCCTGGTGTGGCTTGCAGTGTGGATGCTGTTTATGCGTTATGTCGATCTGTTCTGGCTGGCGGAGGCGAATTTCTCTGAGACTTTCACCGTGACCTGGGCAGATATCGCCGTGCCTATTGCCATGGGATGTTTATGGCTGGCTTATTTCTGCCGGAACCTGAGTTCGATGCCGCTGGTTCCGGCTTACGATTCGTTTGCTTCGGAGGTGCTCGAACCGGCTCACGAGCATTCGGTCTGATGATGGACAAACTTTACAGCGACGAAAACAATCCCGAAACGGGTTTTGAACGCGAAGATCTCGACCCCCGGCTTGAGGAAAACGAACGCATGGAAATCAATGGTTTTCGCAATGGCGAAGACAAAGTTCTAAACAGTTATGGCTGGGCAGATAAGCCCGGAGGCCCGGTACGGATTCCGATTGATCGTGCCATGGAGTTGATCTCTCAACGCGGGCTGCCGACCCGCCCGCAGACTGGAGCCGCCCCGCCTTCTACGGTTCAGCTGACACGTGAGGCAGCGAAGAAAGCCGATAGCAGCCAAAAAGCAGGACAAAAGAACAAGTGAATAGAAGCTTCAACATTGCCGTGATGATGCTTTTGCTGTGTGGCTATTGTTTTGCGCAGCGCATGTCGCAGGGCATTATGTCGCCGCCCGCCAATGTCCGCCCACCTGGACTGGCCAATGTCAGCATCGAGCAGCGATTGGGTGAGCAGGTTCCGGGTAATCTTGAGTTTCGCGACGAATCGGGCAAGCCGGTGCGACTGGCAGACTACTTGGGCAGCAAGCCCATGATTCTGAATCTGGTTTATTTCAAGTGTTCAATGCTCTGCCCCGAGGTGCTGAACTCGCTTGAGAGTTCGTTGCGGGTGCTGAAGTTCGACGTCGGCAAGGAATTCGAAGTATTAACGGTAAGCTTTGATCCCGGCGACACGCCCGAGCAAGCCTCAGAAAAGAAAGCAGAGATCCTGAAGCGCTACAAGCGCGCCGGTGCCGGTCAGGGCTGGCACTTCCTGACCGGGCAACAATCATCGATTGATGCGCTGACCAAAGCGGTCGGCTTTGGCTATCAATTCAACCCGCAGAATCAGCAGTTCGCTCACGCGGCAACCATCGTGGTGCTGACACCGGAAGGCAGGATTTCGCAGTACTTCTATGGGGTTGACTTCGCACCGAAAGATTTGCGTTTCAGCCTGATCCAGTCCTCGGGAAACAAGATCGGCAATGTAGTGGACCAGGTGCTTCTCTACTGTTACCACTACGACCCTGCAACCGGAAAGTATGGCGCGATCATCAGCCGTGTGCTCAAGATCTCCGGCCTTGCCACCATGCTGGTGATCGGGGTTCTGATCACCGCATTGCTGCGAATCGGCTCAAACACTAAGGTGCAGGTGTGACGGACTAAAAATCAACCATGTTCGATAATTTTCCATTATGGCCGGCAAGGGCGGCGACCACCGCGGGGCAGGTGGATGCGCTGTACATCTTCCTGGTGCTGCTGTCGGCCTTCATGAGCGTGGCCATCTTCATCATGATCCTGGTGTTTGCCACCAAATACCGTCGCCGGCACGGCCGCCAGGCAGAGCCGATTGAAGGCTCGATTTCGCTTGAAATCACCTGGTCGGTGATCCCGCTGGGAGTGTTTCTGGTCATCTTTGTCTGGGGCGCAGTGATCTTCTTCCGTGAGCGCACCGCTCCGGCGGGAGCAAGCGAAATCTACGTAGTCGCAAAGCAATGGATGTGGAAGCTGCAGCATGAAGAAGGGCAGCGCGAGATCAATGAGCTGCACGTTCCGCTCGGCCGCGACGTCAAAATGATCATGACATCGCAGGACGTGATCCACAGCTTCTATGTTCCGGCGTTTCGCTTGAAGCAGGATGTGCTTCCGGGCCGCTACACCACCATGTGGTTTCATCCCACCAAGGCGGGCACTTACCATCTTTTCTGTGCGGAATATTGCGGAACTCAGCACTCCGGGATGATTGGGCAGGTTGTGGTAATGGAGCCGGCACAATACCAGGCATGGCTGGGCGGCGGTACGACCACCGGCTCACTCGCGCAGAGCGGACAGACTCTTTTTGAGCAGTTCGGCTGCAACACCTGTCATCGCTTTGACGTCCAGGGCCGCGGCCCCAACCTGAAAGGCCTATTCGGGAAAACTGTTCAACTCGAAGACGGCCGCAGCGTGGTTGCCGACGAAAATTACATTCGCGAATCCGTCCTGAATCCTGGCGCCAAGGTCGTCTCGGGGTTCAAACCGATCATGCCAGTGTTTCAAGGACTGGTCAGCGAGGAACAGTTAAACGAGCTGGTGGCATATGTGAAATCGCTAAATACGCCCGCCAGTGGCGCCGCAGGCACTCCGAATTTGCAGTCTCCCGGCATTCAGCCCCCGACGCCGAAGGAATAGTTATGTCAAGTGTAGCGATAACCCCGGAACGCGAGCACTATCTAAATAAAGAGTACGGCATAAGTTCGTGGCTGCTGACCACGGACCACAAGCGCATTGCTCTTCTATATCTGGTCTCGATTACTTTTTTCTTCTTCATCGGTGGTTTTTTTGCATTACTGATCCGACTCGAGTTGCTGACTCCGGCCGGCGATCTGGTCCAGGCTGACACTTACAACAAGCTTTTCACGATGCACGGCCAGACGATGATCTTTTTCTTCCTGATCCCGTCGATTCCCGCCGTGCTCGGCAACTTCCTGGTTCCCATGATGATCGGGGCCAAAGACCTTGCCTTCCCTCGCATCAACCTGCTGAGTTGGTATCTCTATATTATCGCCGGAATTATTTACTTACATTGCATCCTCACTGGTGGGGTGGACGTGGGGTGGACTTTCTACACGCCCCTGAGCAGCGGCTTCAGCAACACCAAAGTGATTGAGGCCGGTGTCGCGGTCTTCATAAACGGCTTTTCCTCGATCCTGACCGGCTTGAATTTCGTTGTCACCATCCACCGCATGCGGGCTCCGGGGATGACCTGGTCACGGTTGCCCTTGTTCATCTGGTCGCACTATGCCACCAGCATCATCATGTTGCTGGGAACGCCGGTGCTGGCGATCACTCTGCTGCTGGTGGTTTTCGAACGTGCATTCGGCCTGGGAATTTTTGATCCTACCCGGGGTGGTGATCCGCTCCTGTTCCAACACCTGTTCTGGTTCTATTCCCATCCCGCGGTGTACATCATGATCTTGCCGTCGATGGGTGTAATCAGCGAAGTCGTGCCCTGTTTTTCCCGCAAGCGAATTTTTGGCTACCACTTTGTCGCCCTGGCCAGCATTGCTATTGCGGTGATTGGGTTCCTGGTCTGGGCCCACCACATGTTTGTTGCCGGGATGTCTCTGTATGCGGCCCTGATCTTCTCCTTGCTGAGTTATCTGGTTGCGGTCCCTTCGGCTATCAAAGTTTTCAACTGGACCGCCACCATGTACAAAGGCTCGATTTCATTCTCCACACCCATGCTTTACGCGTTCGGTTTTATCGGCCTATTCACCATGGGAGGGCTCACTGGCCTTTTCCTCGCCGCCCTGGGCATTGACGTCCACGTCACCGACACTTATTTCGTGATCGCTCATTTCCACTACATCATGGTCGGCGGCGCGGTCATGGGCTATCTCGCGGGAATGCATTTCTGGTGGCCGAAAATTTCCGGACGTATTTATCCTGAAGGTTGGGGACGCCTGGCGGCTTTGATCGTTTTCATCGGATTCAACCTTACATTCTTTCCGCAGTTTGTCCTGGGCTACGTTGGAATGCCGCGCCGCTACTGGCAGTACTCGCAGGAGTTCCAGGTGCTCAACGTTCTCTCGACCGCCGGTTCGACGGTGCTCGCGGTTGGTTACCTGTTGCCTATGGTCTATTTCCTGTGGTCTATGCGCTATGGCAAACTGGCCGACGATAATCCGTGGAACGCAACTGGGCTGGAATGGCGCACCGCCTCGCCACCGCCGACCTACAATTTTGACGAAACTCCGGTTGTGACCTGGGAAGCATACGATTACGAAAACATGCCGCTGCCGCAAGAGGTGACGCTTGAGCGATAGTCCAGTTGCCGTCGAACAGGCTCACGGCCCGGAACTGCTGCACCATTTTGCCGATCCCGAGCAGCAGCGTGCCGCCGCCTCGCTCGGCATGTGGCTCTTCCTGGCCACTGAAATCATGTTCTTCGGCGGCATGTTCTGCGCGTATCTGGTCTACCGGCGCTGGTACTTCGCTGAATTCGCCGCTTCCAGCCGCACGTTGGATATCTGGCTCGGTACGATCAATACCATTGTCCTAATCTGCAGCAGCTTGACGGTTGCACTGGGTGTGCGAGCGGCGCAAATGGGAAAGCGCAAACTGCTGGTGGTGCTGCTAATACTTACTCTGATTTTTGGACTGGCATTTTTGGGCATCAAGGGCAAGGAATGGTCGGATAAATTCCACGAGCACCACATCCCGGGCCCGCAGTTCGATGCCGGTGAAATCCAGTTGAACGGCCATCCGGTTGACGC
Source organism: Acidobacteriota bacterium (assembly GCA_003224855.1). GTDB lineage: Bacteria > Acidobacteriota > Terriglobia > Terriglobales > Acidobacteriaceae > Gp1-AA142. Next base: position 9,019 of record QHZY01000003.1, read on the forward strand.
CCGCAGCGCACAAATCTTCTTTTCACTTTATTTTGCGATGACCGGCATGCACGCCCTGCACATGATCATCGGCGTGTTCATGTTCGTAATTCTGACCTGGTATGCGTGGAAGGGCCGCTTCAACCAGCGCTACTACACGCCGGTTGAAAACTGCGGATTGTACTGGCACTTCGTCGATATCATTTGGATCTATCTTTTCCCGTTACTTTATTTGATCGATCGCAAGAAGTGAGGCATATGTCTGAGCACATTATTCCGACTAGAACGTACTACCTGATCTGGATCAGCCTCATGTGCCTCACCGTGATTACCGCTGCCGTGGCTTTTGTCGACCTCGGTCAATTCAATACCATTGTTGCTCTTTCAATCGCCACTCTCAAAGCGTTACTTGTTGTTCTCTTCTTCATGCACCTGAAGTATACGAACGAGAAGATGAGCAAAGTGGCTGTGATCTCGGCCCTCTTCTGGCTGGTGCTGCTGCTTGCGCTCAGCCTGACGGACTACGGCTGGCGCGGTGCCGGCGCCGTCTGATGACCCTGCGCGGGCGCTGAAGTATACTCCTGCTAATCCTGCAACCGTCCTGATGCAGAGTTCTGCACAAAAGACAAGCGCATCGATGGAGGCTGGGCGGCTTGAATCCGCCTTGCGCCGCCACCTGCGCGGCGAAGTCCGGTTCGATACCAGCAGCCGCGCTCTTTACGCCACCGACGGTTCCAATTACCGGCAAGTTCCGATCGGGGTTGTGTTTCCGCGCGACGAAGCGGACGTTGTTGCCGCGATTTCGCTTGCGCGCGAGCACGCTGCTCCTGTTCTGTGCCGTGGGGCGGGAACATCGCTTGCCGGGCAATGCTGCAATGTGGCCGTGGTGCTCGATTTCTCGCGCCATATGGGCAACATCCTGGAGATGGATCCACAGAAACGCCTGGCTCGTGTTCAGCCTGGCGTGGTTCTCGATACGCTTCGCAACGCTGCCGAGCGTCACAACCTGACCTTTGCTCCCGATCCTGCCACTCACGACCGCTGCACGATTGGCGGCATGATCGGGAATAACTCCTGCGGCGTGCATTCCGTGATGGGTGGCAAGACCGACCAGAACATCGAGTCGCTGGAGATTCTCACCTACGATAGCGTTCGTATGAAGGTTGGCCAAACCAGCGAAACAGAGCTTGAGGCCATCATCAGCCAGTCCGGCCGGCAGGCTCAGATTCATTCAGAGCTGAAAAATCTCAGCACTCGTTACGCGGATCTCGTCCGTTCCCGCTATCCCAAAATCCCGCGTCGCGTCTCTGGCTATAACCTGAATTACCTTCTTCCTGAAAACAGTTTTCATGTTGCGCGCGCGCTGGTTGGTTCCGAAGGAACTTGCGTCACCGTTCTCGAAGCCACGTGCCGCCTGGTCGAAAGTCCTCAATATCGCGTGCTGCTCGTGCTTGCCTGGCCGGATATTTTTCAATGCGCCGATCACGTCCCCGATATTCTTTCTTATGGCCCGATCGGTCTAGAAGGCATTGACGATCTCCTGGTCGAATACACGCGCCGCAAAGGGATCAATTCTGAAGGGCTTGCCTTGCTTCCAGAAGGTGGCGGATGGCTGCTGGCCGAGTTCGGCGCCAACAATCCGCGCGAAGCCGAAGACCGCGCCCGCAAAGTTATTCAACACTTTGAGCGCTCTCCGAATCCGCCGAACATGAGCTTGTTCACCGATCGCGTGCACGTTAAGCGCGTCTGGGAAGTGCGTGAATCAAGCCTGGGCGTGATCTCTCATGTCCCCGGTGAACCGCTGACCTGGGAGGGCTGGGAAGATTCCGCGGTCGCTCCGGAGAAACTTGGGGCTTACCTGCGCGATTTGCTGCGGATGATGAAGTCTTTCGATTATCGCAGCACACTGTACGGGCACTTCGGGGATGGTTGCGTTCACAATCGCGTGAACTTCGATCTGCAAACGGCCGCTGGTATTGCCAAATTTCGCAGGTTTATGGAAGAAGCCGCCGACCTGGTGGTGAGCTACGGCGGATCCATTTCCGGAGAGCACGGCGACGGCCAGGCGCGCGCCGAATTGCTCGATCGCATGTTTGGCCCTGAACTCGTTCAAGCCTTTCGCGAATTCAAGCGGATCTGGGACCCGGATTGGAAGATGAACCCCGGCAAAGTTGTGGATCCCAACCGCATGGATGAAAATCTGCGCCTCGGAGCCGACTACCAACCCTGGCATCCTGAGACCCACTTCAAATTTCCGCAGGACGACGGCAGCCTGACCCTTGCCAATCTTCGCTGTGTGGGCGTCGGCAAATGCCGCCAAGAGCAGGGTGGCCTCATGTGTCCGAGCTTTCGCGTTACGCGGGAAGAGGAACATTCAACGCGCGGCCGCGCTCACCTTCTGTGGGAGATGACCAAAGGCGAAATCATCAAAGACGGATGGAACAGTGAAGAAGTGAAGGCCTCGTTAGACCTATGCCTTTCCTGCAAAGGCTGCAAAAGCGATTGCCCGGTGGCGGTGGATCTCGCTACCTACAAAGCTGAGTTCCTTTCGCACTACCACGAGAAACATCATCGCCCTTTAAGTGACTTTGCCTTCGGACATATCGATCGATGGGCGCGCATGGCTTCCCATGCACCAGCACTGGCGAATCTGCTACAGCTTCCCGTTATAGATGAGATCGCCAAGTCGGTTCTTGGAATTCCGCCAGGACGAAGCCTTCCACGCTTCGCTCGCCAGACGTTCAGAGACTGGTTTGGAAAACGGCCAGGGCTTGCTCAGCGCGGCCTGCGGTTTTCGTCTGCGAACTCTGCGATGAAAGATGTTTCGGCCGAAGTCATCCTCTGGCCCGATACTTTCAACAATTACTTCCTGCCGCATACAGCACAAGCCGCGGTCGAAGTCCTCGAGTCGGCGGGTTTCAGTGTGAAGCTCCCCAAGGCCGGCCTCTGCTGTGGCCGCCCTTTGTACGATTTTGGAATGCTCGACCGTGCTAAAGAGCTTCTTCAACGAGTTCTTGATTCACTCTCAGCGGAAATTATCGCCGACACTCCGATCATTGTTCTCGAGCCAAGCTGTGCGGCCGTTTTTCGCGACGAATTGATCAATCTGTTCCCCAAAGACGATCGCGCGCAAAAACTTTCCCGCCAGGTTCTGCTATTCAGCGAATTCATGGATGATTTGCAACCATTCGAGATTCCGAAACTTCCGCGTAAAGCCTTGCTGCACGGCCACTGTCATCAGAAGGCGATTATGAAAATGTCGAGCACCGAATCGGTCCTGCGCAAAATCGGAGTAGACTTTTCATCTCCTGCCGCGGGCTGTTGCGGAATGGCAGGATCGTTCGGTTTCCAAAAAGATAAGTACGATGTGTCGCTTGCCATCGCAGAACTGGAACTGCTTCCTGCCATCCGGAACGCCTCGCCCGACACCCTCATCATTGCCGACGGCTTCAGCTGCCGCGAGCAGGTCCGTCAATGCGTCAGCCGCAACACCCTACATTTAGCGGAATTAGTGCAACTCGCTTTGCGCGGTCCTTAATTAAGGATCCCCATCCGCTTTCCCACCTTCTTCAGAGTTGCAAGCGCTTCGTCCAGTTCCTCACGTGCGTGGGTTGCCGTCATAATCGTGCGTATCCGCGCTTTCCCTTCTGGGACTGTCGGAAACGCGATCCCTGTCCCCATCACACCTTCTTTGAACAGTTCACGAGAGAAGTCCATGGTGAGCTTTCCGTCTCCGATAATAATCGGCGTGATGGGAGTCTCACTGGCTGGCGTAGTTTTTCCGCCGATATCGAAGCCCAGCAGGCCAAGCTCTTTCTTCCAGAATCGCGTGTTCTCCCACAACTTGTCGATCCGGCCCGGCTCCTGCTCGAGCACCTCGAATGCCGCAATACAAGTCGCGGCCACCGATGGCGGATGCGATGTTGAGAACAGAAACGGCCGCGCGCGATGGTAAAGGAATTCGATCAGGTCGCGTGATCCGCACACGTATCCACCCAGCGCGCCAATCGCCTTCGACAACGTTCCAACCTGAATATCAACTCGCCCGTGCACTTTGAAGTGATCGATCGTGCCGCGACCGTTGCGCCCCAGCACGCCCGAAGCATGCGCATCGTCCACCATCATGATGGCCCCGTACTTCTCGGCAAGATCGCACAGCGCCGGCAGCGGCCCGATGTCCCCGTCCATCGAAAACACGCCATCCGAAATCAGCAGTTTCTTGCCGGGCTGGTCCTTTATGCTTGCCAGTTTCGATTCGGCGTCGCCGATATCTTTATGCTCGAACACCAGGATCTTGGCGCGCGAGAGCCGCGCGCCATCGATGATCGAGGCGTGATTCAGCTTGTCGGAAATGATGAAATCATCTTTGCCCAGCACCGCCGAAACAGTTCCAGCGTTGGCCGCAAAGCCTGACTGGAAAACCACGCAGGCTTCAACATCTTTGAAACGCGCAATCTTTTCTTCCAGCTGCATGTGGATCTTCATGGTGCCGGCGATGGTTCGCACGGCGCCTGATCCCACTCCGTATTTGCGTGTAGCCTCAAGCGCCGCCTCGCGCAGCTTGGGGTGGGTGGTCAATCCGAGATAGTTATTTGAGGCGAGATTGATGACCTTCTTTCCGTCGAAGGTGCAGACCGGCGCCTGCTCGTCATCGAGAACCCGCAAATGAAAGTATGTTCCCTTGTCTTTGAGTTCGTTCAGCTGGTCCGTGAGATAAGAAAGGGGATCAACGCGCGTTGTGGCAGGCATAATTTTCTCCAAGGTGATCTCAGACGTTTCGGCTCAGGCTGACGAGCGAAGCTCTGCGGCAGGTACAGCCATTTCCGCCAGTTCAGCCATGCTTGCGACCTCGACGTCCGGGCGAACGTCAGCCGTCTTGGCGGCTCCTCCCGATCGCGGTGATGGACGATTCACCCACACCGTCGAAATCTTCAGCGATTGTGCCGGCGCAACGTCGTGATACTTACTTTGACCGACGTGCAGCCACTCGCGTTGGTCCGCGCCAATGCGCTTCTGCGCCAGTTCGAACATTTTTAGCGATGGCTTGTAAGCCTGTGCCTGCTGGGCCGTGATCACGGCATCCAACTCCACGCCGAGTTTCGGTCGCGTGTTCGCGAACAGGTCATCGTCAATGTTCGACATGATCGCCAGCCGATATTTTGATTTCAGCCGGCGCAGCGCAGCCGCCGTGTCCGGAAATGCGGGCCAGAGCGCCTAAGATCCCGGTTTCCCAGTCAATGAGCGTTCCATAGGTATCGAACGTGATTACCTTGAATCGCGAGAAATCCATAAGCTAAGTATTCGCAACACTGATCAGTGATTTTGAATGCGCAATAACCTCGCCTATCTCAGCCGCTTCCACCCCAGCGGATTGCAGCTCGCCTGCGAGTCGTTGTGAGTCCGAATCGCGTACGGAAATCAGCAAACCGCCGGCTGTTTGCGGATCGAACATCAGCATCTTAACGTCTTCCTCGATACCTTCATCGTAGGCGACCACACACTCCGCAAACTCACGATTGGCCTTCAATCCCCCCGGAATGTGCCCGGCACGAATGCATTCGAACGCACCTTCCATCGGCGGCACCTGATTGGCGAATACCCGCATAGAGACCTCAGATGCCACCGCGATTTCCCGCGCATGGCCAATCAGTCCAAACCCCGTAATGTCGGTCATGGTGTGGACTTCGAATTCCGGGCGCGTCGCAACCTCGGCGGCCGCTTTGTTCAAAGTCGTCATGGAGTGCACCGCAGCGTCAATCCACTTTTCCTCGGCAGCGCCCTTCTTGATAGCCGTCGAAATCACTCCGGTGCCGATTCGCTTAGTTAGAAGCAGCCGGTCGCCGGCCCGGGCTTCGCCATTGACCATAACCCGTTGCGGATTGATTTTGCCCGTCACTGCATATCCAAACTTCGTCTCATCATCGCGGATGCTGTGTCCGCCGATCACCGTGCATCCCGCCTCCATCATCTTCGATAAGCCGCCCGCGAGAATCCGCTCCAGAATGTACAAATCAGCTTTTTCTGGAAAGCAAACCAGCGCCAGGGAAGTCATTGGGCTTCCACTCATGTTGCCGGGCTAATTTCCCAAGCACCGTGTCCAGCGCCGCCGGACTCAGCTTGGACGCTCAACCCGCAGCTTTGACCGACTCAGTCAGCCGGAAAACTTTGGTTTCTGACATGTGGGTAATTGTAAAGGAAGGCGCGTGGTCGGAGCGGTTGCGCTATTTCAATTCAACATCCGTGACCTGAACGGTGGGATATTCCTGATTCCATTCTGACGTCACGTGCTCAAAGCTCAAGCGAAACTGTGTGCTGCTGCCCGGCGTCAGAGGGGCAAGTTTTAGATCGACTGCATCAGGATAAGGCCCCGTGGTTTGCAGGACGCGCAGCGGGACATCTTCAGATTGTGCCACCTGATTCATCGAATCTTTAAATATAACCCGCACCATCGCGTGGCTTACAGTGCGGTCGCCGGTATTTGTGATCGTCCCGTCTATGTACGTGACGCTCGCACCCACAAAGTTCTCTGCCGCGCTCATCTTGATGTTGGTAAGCTGAAGTTTTGTCGCGTAGGGATGAGGTCCGGTAGATGTCTTGGGCTGATTGCGAAGGAGAAAAGCGGCGATACCGACCACCAAAATAACCAAGCCGAGCCCAAGCAGAACAGGCTTCAGGTTCGATTCTGATTCCTGGGTTGCGGGCGACGGCTGTATCAGTCCACCCATGCGCTGATTGTAACGGAATGCGAGTACTTATTCGCCGCCAACGGTTAGCCCGTCAATCCGAATAGTGGGACACGCCAACGGTCCGCGAAATTCCAAGTCGTTGGCAATTTCTGAAATATTAAAAAAGATCTCTTTCAGATTGCCCGCTACTGTGATTTCCTCCACCGGATAAGCGAGTTCTCCGCCCGAAATCCACATCCCCGAAGCTCCGCGTGAGTAATCACCCGTGACCAGGTTCGCGCCGTGTCCCAGGAACTCGGTAACGTACAGGCCTTCTTTGACTCCCCCAATTACTTCGGCCGGCGTTTTCATCCCGGGTTGCAGGAAGTAGTTGCCCAGGCCAATGCCCGGAGTTCCCGCCAGACCTCTTGATGCATTGCCGGTAGTCTGCAGCTTCAGCTTCTTGGCCGTATAGGTATTCAGCAGATACGACTTCAGTACGCCGTTCTCGATGACAACCGTTCGTCGCGTCGGAATGCCTTCGCCATCGAACGGACTGGTCCCGAAGCCGCCCGGAATAGTTCCATCGTCGATTACCGTGATCTGGTCGGCAGCAATTTTCTCGCCCAGCTTTCCTGCCAGGAATGACGCTCCGCGATACACCGAATCCCCGTTCACGCCCTCAAAAATATGTTCCAGGATCGAAGCCGCTACCAGCGGATCGAAAATAATGGGTACCTGCGCGGTCTTCACCTTTCGCGAGCCGAGGCGCCGCAGTGTTCTCTGTGCCGCGATCCTTCCTACATTTTCCGGCGAATCCAGTTTCGCCAGGCTCCGTGCAACAGAAAACCAGTAATCACGCTGCATCGCGCCGCTTTCATCCTGCGCAATCGGCACCGCTGCAATTGAACAATACGAGCGCCGGTACTCGCCCCGAAACCCCAGCGAGTTTGCGAAAATCTTGTGCCCAGTGGCCGCGTCAAACGAACCGCCGTCGGAGTTCTTGATCCGCGCATCCACATCAATCGCCGCTTTCTCGGTGCGCCGTGCGTACGCAATTCGCTCCTGCCCCGGCAAGGAATAGACATCCGGGTGATACAAATCGAGATCCCCACTCAGCGAACCCAGCTGCGACGGTTCCGGCAATCCCGCAAACGGATCCTCCGATGTGATTCGGGAGAGTTCCAGCGCGGACTTCAGCATCCTGTCCAGTCCTTCGCGTGAAAAATCACTCGAGTATGTGCTGGCCGTACGTTTGCCATTGAACACCCGAACGCCGATCGACCTCGAGCCGGACTCCTTCAGCGTCTCCACCTGGCCCAGTCGCACCAGGGTCGAGAACTCATCGCCCTCTGCAATTACGCACTCCGCCGCGCTTGCGCCACCGGACATCGCGCGGCTCACCATCTCCTGCGCCAAATTCCTCAGATCGGTCTCGATCTGCTCAGGTTGATTCTCAAGCTGTGTAGAAGACATGAAACTCCCAAACCTTTTATTGTTATTCCTGATCTTAAGAGGAAAAGACCTTACTGCATGAAGCCGCCGGGGTCGCGTTTAGCAGTTCCGCCCACCGTCAAGCGATCCACCTTGAGCGTCGGAATGCCTACACCGACCGGCACCGCTTGCCCATCCTTGCCGCAGGTGCCGACACCCTCATCCAGCTTCAAATCATTTCCTACCATTGACACCCGAGTCAGAACGTCGGGTCCGTTGCCGATCAACGTCGCGCCCTTAATTGGGGCGGTAACTTTACCGTTCTCAATCAGATAAGCTTCGGAAGCCGAGAACACGAATTTGCCGCTCGTGATATCAACCTGCCCGCCTCCGAAGTTAACCGCGTAAATCCCGTTCTTCACCGACTTCACGATGTCCTCCGGATTATCTTGCCCGGAAAGCATGTAGGTGTTCGTCATGCGTGGCATCGGAATGTGCTCGTAGCTCTCGCGCCGGCCGTTTCCGGTGTCAGCAGTTTTCATCAGACGCGCTGACAGCTTATCGCTCAAATACCCCTTCAGAATGCCCTTTTCAATCAGCACCGTCTCTTGCGTCGGATGACCTTCGTCGTCTACGTTCAGCGATCCGCGACGCCACGGCATGGTGCCGTTGTCCACCACAGTGCACTTTTCGCTTGCCACCCGTTTGCCGATCAATCCGGCAAACGCGGATGTCTGCTTACGATTGAAGTCCGCTTCCAGCCCATGACCGACCGCTTCGTGCAACAGCACCCCGGGCCATCCCGGACCGAGCACCACTTCCATTTCACCGGCCGGCGCCTCACGGGCATCCAGCTGCAAAATCGCCTGCCGCGCCGCCTCTTTCGCAAAATACTCAGGCGTTTTCTCGCCGAAGAAGAAGTCCAGAGCCACTCTTCCGCCGCCGCCCGAGCTGCCTCGCGCAGAAGTGCCTTCTGTTTTCGCGATACACGACACATTCAACCGCGCCAGCGGCTGTGAATCTTCTGCGAACGTTCCGTCCGATCCCACTACCAGAATGTTCCGCAGTTCATCCGCATAGCTCGCCCGAACTTCTTTTATTCGCGGATCGTATGCGCGCGCCGCGCGGTCTCCGCGCATGACGAGCTCTACTTTTGCCGTGATCTCCGCATCCACTGACGGCAGCGTGACCGGATATAAGCTTCTCGCCTGCTTCTGCTGAAACCCGGCGGATGGCGTCTTCGCCGGCCCGCTCGCGATCAATGCCGCTGTCCGCGCGGCATGCAGGATCCGGTTGGCCGAGAGATCGTCGGTGTAGGCATAGCCCGTGCGCTCGCCCGAAACTACCCGCACTCCGCAGCCGGCGGAAATTCCCTGCGATGCCGACTTCACCATGGATTCATCCACCGTCAGCGAAGTTGAGGAAAGGTATTCAAAATAAAGATCTGCATAGTCCCCGCCAGCTGAAAGCGCGGCTGCCAGATAGCGCTCGAGATCATGCTCCGTAAGCCCATAATGCTGAAAAAAGAACCGATTATTATCCACGCTGATTAGATGTCCTTCTTTTCGGGAATGATTCCGAGGTATAAGCCATTATCCCACAGCGTCGGCAGCCAAAACTCCACTGTTCATCCGTCACAGACACAGGAACAAAGCTTTCTAATAATGGCTTCATGACTCCGGAGAGCCTGGTTCGTACCCTCGAAGAGTTCCTTGCCTCGGCACGCGATGCCCAGGTAATAGAAGATGGCGCCGTGGTTTTTGACTTTGCCGACGCGAAATATTCCGTCTCCGGCGAGCACAACAAATGCCTGCTGCATTTCTGGTCAGCCGAGCGCAACGTCGTACGGCGGGTGCTGGACGCGCAAATCAAAAATGACGTTCTAAGATTCCTCGTCCAGAGACTCGGTCAGAACAAGCCCACCAAAATCGAGATCTGCCGCCAGCGCGATGGTCGTACCGCCAGCGCAAAACACCAGCATCGCCTCACCTACGCGCGTACCCTCAAGATAATTATTGGCCGCCATTTTTCCGAGTACACCATTACAGATCTCCGCACCAGCATGGACCTTGAGCGCTCCTTCGGGCCCATCTACACCCGAGGCCTGATCAAGCGCGGACAATCTGCCTTCGCCTTGATCGGCATCAACCACGAGGAATCCCAGGCTTCCGTCGATGCCATTCTCAGTTTTGCCATTCTATGGCTCGACCTGTGCCGCCATGTTCAGGCCGCGCGATGCGTGGTGGAAGGCGTGAAGATCTTCGTTCCGCCTGGGGGTTCAAGCCTGGTTCGCGAGCGCATGGCCTGCCTCTCGCAAGCAGCGGCCAAGTGGGAACTGTACGAATTGAATCAGCGCGAGCACTCAGCTGTCCGCGTTGATCTTGCAGATCGCGGAAACCTTGCAACTCGGCTGGTGCAATTCACTCAACCCCAGGCAGCCTATGAGCGGTTTTCCTCGGCAGTCGCCTGCATTCGCGAACTGATGCCGGAATGTGAGGTTGTCGCGCTTTCGCCCGCCGAACTGGGCTTCCGACGCTTTGGCCTCGAATTCGCCCGCGCTCGCCTGGAGTACGAATACGGGTCGCTACGCGCTACTGCTCAGATAGTTTTTGGCCTGGGAGCCGCGGAACAGAAACTCACAGAAAAGAACCGCTCCGAATTCGCGCGCCTGGTCCAGAGCATCGGAGAAGTTCGCCACCCTGAGGGCCCTCGCGATCACATTCTCTGGCGCATGCATCCCGAACGCTGGCTCGAATCTCTGGTCGTCAGGAACCTCCACCCCCTCGATCAGCAACTTGCCGCCGGCTCTCCTGTCTATTCGCAGGTCCCGGCTTTTTCCGCGTCTGATCGCGCCATGATTGATGTTCTCACCTGCACCCGGCAGGGCCGGCTGCTGGTGGCCGAACTCAAGGCCGATGAAGACATTCACCTGCCTCTACAAGGACTTGACTACTGGGCGCGCGTCTGCTGGCACCATCAGCGTGGGGAATTTCAGAAGTTCGGATACTTCCCAGGAATTGAGCTGTCGCCTGAGCCCCCGCTGCTGTTGCTGGTGGCTCCGGCTCTGCACGTTCATCCCGCGACCGACACCATTCTGCGCTATGTCTCTCCTGCAATTCCGTGGACTCTTGTCGGCATCGACGAGCACTGGCGGGAAGCTATCAAGCCGGTGTTCCGTAAAAGGTCAACTCCGGCAGCTCGGGTCGCGTGAATCACTCTTTCCAGGCACCCAGCAATCTTCTGAGATCCACGATCTGCGCCACGTGGTACGCATTGTGATCGGCAATCAGCAGCGCTTCCCGGAGAATTGTCTGCCCATCTCCCCATGGAAGGTTTGCGAACAAGTCTGTTTTCGGGTCCGCAACCAGCTCTTCCATCGCTTTCAAGTCCTGGCGAATCTGCCGCACAGATTTGTCCCACGCCGCGGCTGAGGGTTGCTCCGGGCTCTCGGGCCAGTATCCTTCAGGCCAAGCGGGCGACTTGTGCTTGGCATCGCGGCTGAACTCCAGAATGTCCCACTGCGCGATGCGCACATGTTCCAGCAACATCCACGCCGAGTGCGGCAGCCCTTTTACCTTCTGGGCGCGCAGCTTTTCCGGAAAGTCTTTGATGGCCTGCTCCAGTGTGGCGTGCGCGCCGCCGCCTTTCAATACGTGAAGAACGTGATCGCGTAATTCCTGCTGCTTGTCCGGCATTATTCACCCCTGGTTTGCTCTGATGTGGCTGGCACCACACCGTCTTCTTTTTCTCCTCGGTACACCCGAGAGATTCCCCTCACCAGCCTGCGCATTGGAAGCGCCCCGCCCTGGTCAGTAAGAAAAAGTTCTCCCGCTCGCTTTCCACGGAAATACCAGCGCTTCAGGATCGCCAGATGCTCCATTCGCTCAGTCGCGGATGCCGCCTCGGCTGCCTGCGCGCCGGCAATCGCTTCCTGCACCCGGGCTTCCATGGACTGCGACTTGGCATGTTCAGGACCGCGAATCGCGAATATCAACGGATCACAAATCGTCCCTCTTTGCAGCACAAACAGATTGACGCATTCAGCTTCTGTACTTCTCTGCACGATTACTCCCGAAAGTTCGTCAATCCGCCGAACGATTCCCGGCAATTGCCGAATGACGGGCTCCAACTTTTCCAGGCGTGAATGTATCGCCGAGGCTTCTTCGAACGCCAGTCGCGACGAAGCCACTTCGCGCTGGAGCGTAATTTCACGCACCAGAGACTCTCCGCCCGTGTCCCAGAAGGCTTTCACTCTCGCCACTTCTGCCGCGTATTCCTCATCCGAGCACCCCTTGAAGCACGGCGCCAGGCACATCTTCATCTCCGAATAAATACAGCCCGGAAACGCCGGGTCTGGCCGCAAATCCTCAACGCACCGCCGCATCTTGAAAAAGTCCAGTGCATCGTTAGCAAACGTTTCCGCAGCAGCCCGCGATGAAAATGGCCCGTAATAAACGTTCCCACTCTTCTGGCTGCCTAACCGGTTAGTGATCGAAGCGCGCGGATACTGGTTTTTGAGGTGCAACTTCACCAGCGGCGCGAAGCGCAATCGCAATCTTCGTGTGTATGCCTGTGGAAACTCTTTGCGCGTCAGCCTGTAAAGCAGAAAATTAGATTCGAAATCGGAACCTGTTTCGCTGAATTCCAGCTTTCTGGCCAGCTCACGCAGATTTAGCTTGCGTGATGGTTCGCCCGAATGCTCCAGCAATCGCTGCAGCCGCCGGCGAAGATTCGCCGTCTTGCTGATGTATGGTTCTCCGCCGGGATCGTGGCTGCGCAGCAGGAAAACTGCTGCAGATGACGGCAGCGCGCTGAAGAACTCATCTTGGCGCGCGGGATCGAACTCCAGGTGCTGGCTCAGCACGCCTTCATTCTAAATTTGTGGCGCGTAAATTTATCGGAAACTTGCGCTGCGGATGGTCTGCCGGAAGTCTTCGCCTTCCATTTTGATGATGCGGCACATTTCATGCAGTCGCGATCGCATCCGCTCGCCGATGCGATCTCCCAGCGTCTCATTTCGGCTCGCGCCCCGTGGCCCGGCAACTGCCGCTGCCGGCTGATCATCGAAATTGGTCGTAATAATTGTCGTACGGTTCTCGTTATACCGCGTGTTCAGGATCAGGCTTACCGTATCCCATACCCATTCTGTCGGTTTCACCGCGCCCAGTTCGTCGAGCACCAGCACTTCCGTCTCAAATACCGGGCGCAATACCTCCAACTCCGTAGCCTGCACCGAGCTGTTATACGAATTCTGGATCTGCTTCAGCAATTCCCGGTAATCGTAGAACAGGCACCCAATCCCCTTGCTCAGGATCAGTTCTTTGATAATACCGACCGCCAGATGCGTTTTTCCCGTTCCGATCGTTCCGATCAGCAGCAATCCTGCATTCTCGCGTGCTGGCGAATACTCCTCCACAAACCTGCACGCCGCCAGCCGTGGTCGAGCCAGCGATTGGTGCGGCCCATCAAATTCGAAATTCGAAAGTTCACAATGCTCATAACGCTTGGGAATTCGCGCTGCTTCCAGTAATCCCTGGCTCCGCGCCTGTAGACGGCAATCACACCGGCTCACTCGTCGATTGCCTGCCGACGAAGGCTTCCATCCTGTACCATCACAGATCGGACAAACTTCCGCTGCCACTTTCATAGGTTCGGCCAAAGTCCTTCTATCGAATTTGCACCCTGATGATGGTTGACGCAAGTGGCAACCACGGCCCGACTGTGCAGATGCTGTGAACATACCGTGACCTCTGTGGACGACCGAGGAAATCTTGTTTGTATGTGCGTCCCTGGTCTGCCGAGCACAGCCAACCTCTCTCCTGAGGAATCCAGGGAGGGATCTTCACACGGGTTTTTCGCCCGGCTTTGGCCACCAGTACTCGACCCACACTCCGGAAGGAGTCTTCGTAGCTCATTCTCTTTCCGACGGCGGTACGCCAGCTATGCTGGGTGCAAATTTGAACAGTTGCAGTACCTGCCGACTTGGTCCAATGCTAACCCTGCCTAGGTTCGCGTTCAATCCCGCGAATTTTTGGACAACGGAAGAGAGTTACCGTGTTTGTCCTTCCCAATGACGGGCAAACAGGAAGCCGCCAACGTCAACCGTTTGTGACAGCATTACCAGCAAAAATTTTGGTGAACTCGCGGTTTTTTCGCCAACGTTTTTCGCCAACAATGACCAGGTGCTAGTTTCCGGATCGCGAAAAACTGGAAATAATGGCAATTCAATTTGATTTCGCTTCGTCCTGTGCGGCTGAGCCCTACGCTGCCGCTATCCTTCTTACCAGATCTTCCTGCTCAGTTTTGGTCTCTGCGCCAATCGTAAATGCGTCCAGCACTCCCAGCGAAAGTGCAAACTTTATGGCTTCGTCCTGGCGCTTGCTCAAATCGCCCTGTCCCAAAATCTTCATTCCGATCACGCCTTTTCCCGCCGTTTTCATCTGGCGCAGAACGCTGACCACCGTCTCGGGATCGGCATCCATGTGCGATCCGCTCGGATTAATTCGGGCCAAATCTACTTCCACCCACGGAGACTGCGCTGCCGCCCGCAGTGCCTCAATGCTATGGCATGAGCATCCATGCGCCCGGATCGTGCCTTTCTCTTTTGCCTCGGAAAGCACGTCCATTGCCCCTCGGTACCGTTCCGTCCAGTCTGCTTCCGTAAGGCAATGCATCAGGCAGATGTCAATGTAGTCCGTCCCCAGTTCGCGCCGGAAGCGATCCAGGTCAGCTCGCACGCCTGCGGCATTGCGTGCCCATGTCTTGGTCAGCACCGTGACCTGATCGCGGCGTACATGCTTCAGCGCCTCCGCTACATGCGGATGGCTCCCATATGAATCCGCGGAATCGAAAAACCTCAAGCCGTGCTCATGCCCATTCAGCAGCAACTCGGAAAGTCCCTTTACGCCGAGATCACTCTGATGTGAGTGGTGTCCTACTCCTACCGTTCCGGTCCCCATGGCCAGCCGGCTGGTTTTGATCCCGGTCTTTCCAATCGTCACCGTGTCTGACGCGCTGAATTTCTGTGGCAAAGGAGCGAAGATGCCGGAATGCAATTTGCTGTGAAGCCAAATGCCGCCTGAACCGTAGGCTGCGGACTTCAGGAACTCTCTCCGCTTCATAGCGCACCTCGCATAGGAGTTTAGACGCAGGCCGTTGCCCTTGGGTACACGCAGACCTTTCCCGAAAAAATAATTTCGGCAACTTTCAAATTAACTTGCAATATGCAAGTGATATTTGCTAAGGTCTCAATCATTGGAAAGCAGTAGTTCAAAGCGTCGCTCCGGGTGTCCGGTGAGCATTGCGCTCGAACGCTTCGGAGACCGCTGGTCGTTGCTCATTATTCGTGATCTGATGGTGCGCGGATTTCATACCTTCAAGCAGTTCCAGGAATCGGGCGAAGGCATTGCCAGCAATGTGCTTACCGATCGCCTGCGGCGCCTGAAAAAATGGGGCATAATTTCCGCGGAAACTGAAACCGGCGATGCAAGGCGAGTAAATTATCGTCTGACCGAAAAAGGCATTGACCTTGCGCCCGTAATGCTCGAATTGCTGATCTGGGGATCTCGCCACGAAGCAGCAGGACTTCCGTGTGCCGTGACTGAGAACATGGCTAAAAATCGTGAGCAGGTGCTGAAGGAAGTCCGCCTGCGATGGCAGAATCGAGACCGAACTCCGGTTTTGCCTGCCTACAGCCCTGGTAATTTTTTCTCAGGAAATAAGCGAACCAAAGGCGCGCGCATTCCGTCCAATCCATAGTCTCAACAAATACGACCAGACAGTCCGAAGGAGCACACCATGCAGTTGAATCCTTATCTCAGTTTAAAGGGGGAGTGCGAGTCAGCGTTCAGGTTCTACGAAAAAGGTGGATGCTGAAACTGCGAAAAGCCAGCCCCTTAGACAAGCGTTCCATATCTGGAGTAATAAAGGCGGACCCGAATTTCCCAAAATTAACAAATAATGCAGGTCTTCGGGTTGTCGCAACCTTAAACGCAATCCTGATAGTGCCGAGACACTTTTTACTCACGAACGTAAAACACCCGGAAACAGTTTTAAAACGAACAAAACACAAGAAGGAGAAAAACGATCATGGCAAATCCTACCCACGAACAAGCAAAACTCCATTTGCAGGTTTTCGAAGAGCGGCGCGAACCTCGTCTACGGCAGGCGCGGGAGTGGTTCTTCAAGAACTATCACGTAACCAGCGTAGATGACGCGATGCGGATCGCCGCGCCTGGAACTGAAAACGGCGCCCTGGCAATGATGGTCATCAGCTATTGGGAACAGACCTGCGCTCTGCTGAATTACGGTTTGCTGCACGAAGACCTGTTCTTCGAAACCACCGGTGAATTTTTCGGAGTTTGGGAGTTCGTGAAAGCGACCGTCCCTCAAAGCCGTCAACTGTTCAAGTCAAACACTTATCTTTCGCACCTTGAGAAGGCTGCCCAGCGCTTCGAGGCCTGGAGCGAAAAGCGTTCTCCCGGACACGTCGCTGCCATGCGCGAGTTCATGAGCAAAATGCGTACGCAATCAGCCAAAGCGGCGTAAATTCCAGAATTTCCCACCCTTCGACTTTTTCGAAGGGTGGGTTTTTTTGTACAGGAGCAATCATGTTAGAAGCCAGCAAAGCGTTTAGCAGTTATTCCGTGAACGACATAGAAAAAGCGAAACAGTTTTACGGCAATACTCTCGGGCTGCAGGTTTCTGGCGGCCCGGAGGGCACCATCCGGGTGAGCGAGGCCAGGGTGCTGATCTATCCGAAGCCCTCGCACCAGCCCGCCAACTTCACGGTCCTGAATTTTCCGGTCGAGAATATTGAGAACGCAGTCGATGAGCTGAGCAAGCGCGGCGTGCGTTTTGAAAAATACAACCAGCCTGAATTGAAGACGGACGACCGCGGTATTTTCCGTGGTCGCGGGCCGGTGATTGCGTGGTTTAAAGATCCGGCTGGTAATATTTTGTCGGTGTTGGAACAAAAATAAAACAGCCACAGCTGTGGCCAAAAACTCTGCAAGGAGCCAGATATATGTCTTCTGTCCGCGTTCTTGTTGGTACCCGGAAAGGCGCATTCATCCTCACCTCCGACGGCAAGCGGGAGAAATGGGAGGTCTCTGGTCCGCACTTTGCCGGATGGGAGATGTATCACCTGAAAGGCTCGCCGTCCGATCCGAATCGTATTTACGCTTCGCAAACCAGCGGGTGGTTTGGCCAGATTGTTCAGCGCTCGGATGATGGAGGGAAAACCTGGCATCAGCCGGGGACGCCCGCGGGGCAGCCGCCCGAGCCGGGACCGCCGAAATCGGCCAGTAATAAATTTGCTTATGACGCGGCGGCAGCGCCGCTGACCACGCACCAGTGGTATGACGGCACCCAGCATCCCTGGGAGTTCAAGCGGGTGTGGCATCTGGAGCCATCGCTTACCGATTCGGACACGGTTTACGCGGGAGTGGAAGACGCGGCGATTTTCCGCTCGACCGATGGCGGCGAGAACTGGCAGGAACTTCCCGGACTGCGCGGACATGGTACCGGGCCGAAGTGGCAGCCAGGCGCGGGCGGCATGTGCCTGCACACCATCATTCTTGATCCCAGCAATCCTAAGCGGATGTGGATTGCGATTTCCGCGGCAGGCGCATTCCGCACCGACGATGGCGGCAAGAGCTGGAAGCCGATCAACCGCGGGTTGAAGTCGCAATACATTCCCGATCCGAATGCAGAAATTGGACACTGCGTGCACCACATCGCTATGAACCCGAAGCGGCCGGGCGTGCTCTTCATGCAGAAGCACTGGGACGTCATGCGCTCCGACGACGCGGGTGATAACTGGAAAGAAGTCAGCGGAAACCTGCCCACGGATTTCGGGTTCGTCATCGACGTGCATGCGCACGAACCGGAGACCATTTACGTTCTGCCGATCAAAAGCGACTCCGAGCATTTCGTTCACGAAGGCAAGCTGCGCGTTTTTCGCAGCAAGAGCGGAGGGAACGAGTGGGAGCCGCTGACCAAAGGCCTTCCACAAAAGGATTGCTATGTGAACGTGCTGCGCGATGCCATGGCAGTGGATTCGCTCGACAAATGCGGAATTTATTTTGGGACCACGGGCGGCCAGGTGTACGCATCGGCCGACGCGGGCGACAGCTGGAACCCGATTGTGCGCGATCTGCCGGCGGTGCTTTCGGTCGAGGTGCAGACCCTGAAATGAGTCGGAAGGGGAACCCTTCCCCGCATCTTTTGGAGTGAGGAGTTTACGGCGGCAATCGGGCAAAATCTTTGGAACAAAGAAGTTGCACCTAAAATCCAGAAAATGTGGAACTTAGGTGACATGCTTACTGCCTTTCGCAAGACACGGAACGGGGTTATGAAACCTGGTCGAGCCACGCTTGACTGGACAGCCGATGGCGGCTGTCCCCACGCGGGCAGTGATGTCTCTAAGTGATTTCCGGCTTTCGCTTGCCGACCTGAGTGGCCTGTTCGAACGCGTATGCCAGCTGCAGAACTCCCCAGTCATCGTGGTGCTTGCCGACGATTTGCAGGCCAATGGGCAGGCCGGTGCTCGAAAAGCTGCAAGGCACCGCGGCTGAGGGATTCCCGGCCACTGAGATGTAATACGCAGACTTCATCCAGGCGATGTAGTTCTCCATTTTTACGCCGGCGATTTCGGTCGGATAATGCGTGTTCACGTCAAACGGCAGGACCTGGTTGACTGGCAGCACGAAGAAGTCGAATTCATTTTTGAATCCGCAGAGACGCTGGAACAGGGCAGTACGCCGAGCTTCAACCCGAGAAAGATATGGGCCGTTGAGCTTGCGGCCTTCCTCCACGTGCCAGTGAATGTATTCGTTCAACTGGTCGCCATGAGTGGCCAGCTGATCGCCGAAAGAACGTTCGGTAGCCCAGTGCCGCCAAGCGAGAAAACATTCGTTGGCGTCGGTGAAATCGGGCTCAGCTTCAATGACAGTGCAACCCAACGACTCGAAAACTTTCCGCTGGGCATGGACACTGTTTTTAACTTCCGGTTCCCAAGGCAATCCAAGGTCGCGGAACATGGCCACGCGCACACCTTTGAAATTCCGATCGAGCGGGGCGGCGAATTGCGATCCCGGCTGGTCGATGGAAATTGGACACTGCTGGTCGAAGCCCGCCAGCACACTTAAAAAGTACGCGCAGTCAGTGACGTTGCGTGCTACCGGCCCGGGAACAGAAAGCGTGAACCAGCCGAGATTGGTTGGAATATCGGGAACCCGCCCGGGCGAGGGACGAAGGCCAACCACGTTGCAAAAGTTCGGCGGGTTGCGAAGAGAGCCGCCCATGTCGCTGCCATCGGCCAGCGGAACCATTCCGCAGGCCAGGGCAGTGGCGCCGCCCCCGGTGCTTCCGCCGCAGGTTTTGTTCAGGTCATAGGGATTGCGTGTGGGACCGAAAACTTTGTTGAAGGTTTGCGAGCCCAATCCGAATTCCGGCACGTTGGTTTTTCCGACCACGATTGCTCCGGCTGCCTTCTCGCGTTGCACCAGGCGGCAATCGAAATCGGGAATGAAATCCTTATGCAGGGGAGAGCCAAATGTGGTGCGGATGCCCGCGGTCTCGTGAAGGTCTTTCGCTCCGACCGGGAGTCCGTGCAGCGGCCCCAGCCATTTACCGTGGGCAAGCGCCTCGTCGGCGGCTGCGGCCTGAGCCATCAGCTGGTCCTCGGGAACGAGTGTGACTATTGCGTTGACCTTTTCATTAACGCGATGAATCTGTTTCAAATGCGCCTGCATGATCTCGCGCGAGGAGAGTTTTTTGGCACGGATGGCGGTCACCATATCGACCGCGCGCATGAAGCAGATCTCGTCTGAGGTTTCGCGCGACGGAGTGGCCGGATTGGACTGCGAGGACAGCAACGGAGCGGCAACGCCTGAAACTACGGCGCCGGCTCCATAGCGGAGAGCATCACGACGGGTAAAGGAGTTCATAGGGGAGTTAATTATGCACCGGTTGTTGTTCCAGAGCGCGATCAATGACGTTATGGTGTAGCGCGGCAATCCCCTCAATGGCTAAAATCGCAGAATCATCGGATTGACTCATATGGTTCGTGTAACGCTTCCTTACCACCTTCGAACTCTGGCGCACGCCGAGGCGGAAGTGACGCTCGAAGTTTCTAATCCCGTTACGCAGCGCTCGGTGCTGGACGCGCTGGAGTCGCGGTACCCGATGTTGCGTGGGGCGATTCGCGATCACGATACCCAGCAGCGGCGGGCATTTTTGCGGTTCTTTGCATGTGAAGAAGATTTATCGCACGAGTCGCCGGATGCGCTTTTGCCGGAAGCGGTGGCGTCCGGTAAAGAGCCGTTCATTGTGATCGGCGCGATTGCGGGAGGATAGCGGCCGCGAGCTGCGCTCGACTGGGCGGATCAGAGATCCGCCCCTAACGTGGACTTCGCTAGGCGGTGCGCTCAAGCAATTTGCGGTCCCAGCTTCCCTTATCGGCTGCGGCGGCGTAGGTGGTTTGGCAGAAATCGAGCAGCATGGCGCTGGGTGAAGGTGATCGCCGCACGTCCTCATACATCAAGATGAATTCGTTCATCTGCCGGTGGTAGCTGGCGAACGACGGCAAGACGTGTGATTCACGGAATCCTGCGGGCTCCGGGCTTGCATAAGAGTAGAAGGCGGGTTCAGTGATGTCTCCGCTGCCGGTCCAGAAGCCGACGCTGCTGACTTCGTGCGAATAGGCTTCCCGGGTAATGGGATCGGCACCCGGCCGTTCGGGTGCGCGCCGGCCGGAAAAGCGGGTCACTGCGAGGTCGAAGCTTCCCCAGAAAAAGTGCACTGGGCTGGACTTGCCGATGAAGCGGGAGCGGAACTGCTGGAAGACGGCGTCGACCGACATGAGGATTCGCCAGAATCTTTCTACAGCAAGTGGGTCGTATGAGGCGTGGGTGTGGTCCTGATCAAACGGAATCGGGCCGGCTATTTCCACTGGCATCCGCCAGATGGAAACCTCAATTCCTGAGGAGTGCAGCGTGGCCATCAGCTCCTGGTAAAAATCTGCCACCGACCGAGCAGAGAGAGGGACGGAAGCGAGCGAACCGTTACACACCCGCAGTACGAGACGGTGATCGATGAAATCGAATTCAAGTTCAAAGGAACGCAGCCCGTAGGGAATTGACGATGTGGTCAGGCCACGCGCACTGACGTAAAGTGGCACATTCCACCAGTGATTAACCAGCGGAGTTAGTGCGAGACGAACTTTGCCCACCACCTGAGTCCACATATGAAGGGTGTCGCGAGTTGGCTGCCAGGATGAAAGTGGGAGAGCCGGCCAGCAGTCGGCGGAGTCGAAAAGGTGAGGGGCTGGGTTATCGGACATGCGCAAATCATACCTCGAGCATTCGGGGCTGAGCCCCCATTAGAAGATCTGGGGCACCGCTGGACGCCGTGCCCTCCCGTTCCGTTTCTTGCTTTCGCCCCTTCGGGGGCCGGGTCGTCTCTTCACGCTGACCCACGGCTTGCTCCACGGGCTGCATTCATGGGCCGCTTCGCGGCTTCACTTCGACCTGCTGAAGCGCTATCCACCAAAAACAGCAATACTGTGACCGTCAAACAATCCCACTTCTCGCCGGCGCGAGAAGTGGGGCACCCGGCGCCGCTTCGCGGAGTTTATTTGCCTTCGTCTTCGACTCGCAGATTATCGGTGACTGAGAAGACATTGGGAACGCTCTTGGCCTGCGTTTCAGCAATCTGCTTGTCCATCTGGCGAGAGACCACACCCTCCAGGGTGACATGGCCGTTCTTCACGATGATGTGAATGGGGGGAACGGCACGCAAGGCATACTGGCTTAGAACTTCGTTGCCGTAGACGGCACGGTACACGGCGCGGCGGGTCTGATCGTCCATAGGAGAGGTGGGGAGCACCTCGATCTGGTTGTCGACGCGCTCGACGCCTTCAACGTTTTTAACTGCGCGCTCGGCATCCGACTTCAGAGTTGGCCGAGCTACCTGGCCGAGCAGGGTAACAGTGCCGTCGGGTGAAACCCTGTAGGACAGATTGTCGAACACCCCGTAATAGGGAAGCATTACCAGCTGATGGCGAACTTCCTGGGTGATCCGCTCCGAAGAGCGGGGGTTCATGGGCGCGTTTTGCGCGGGAGAGTTCTGCCAGGCGGCAGCAGAAACCACGCAAAGCAAAAGAAAAGTGATCACTTTCATTACAAGCCTCCTTACCAAGCCGAGAGTCTAGTAGAAGGGAGCTTGAGAGGGATAAGCAATCAGGGCTTCGCAGTAAAACCAGAGGAAAACTGCTTTAAGTTTAACTTAGCGTTGAGGAACGGCGGCTATCGCAGTTTGATCAGCATCGTGACCAGCAACGACAGCGAAAGCGCGATGGCGGCAATGCTGTTAGCCCGTACGGTGCGGGAGCTGGCGGGCCAGGGAAACATCAGGACATCAAAGACGGCGACGAACTTCTCGGGCCAGAGCAAGCCGGCTACGCCGAAGCCCAGGCAGAGCTGCACAAGCAGGGGAATACCCAAATTTGCCATCGCTTAGTAAACTCCAACGCTGAATACGGTGCGGGTGGGGAACCCGATAACTCCGAGTGTGCCGCGCGCGAGCGCGAGCGTCAATAGCTAAGTGGCCGGAAGAGGTTACCCAGGTATGTGTCTAAGCGGTTTGCCTTAATGACGAGGAGAGAGCATGGTCAAAATGTCACGAAGACCCTGACGGATGTACTTCAGTTCAGAGTTGGAACGGGCTGGAAAGGGAAGGGGCGACTGCTTAGTGTCACTTTTCACTTCTGCACGCAGGTGCTGGCGCGCGCCCGGGATAGTGAACCCTTGTTCGTACAGCAGTTGCTTGATACGAAGCACACTTTCCACATCCTTGCGACGATACATGCGCTGGCCAGTGCTGCTTTTAATCGGCTTGAGCTGGGGGAACTCAGTCTCCCAGAAGCGCAGCACGTAGGCAGGTAACCGGCAAAGACGAGCGACTTCGCCAATGCGAAAATAGAGTTTTTCGGGAATCAGAATTTCGGTGGTGGATCGAGAGACGGACTTTACGCGAGGGCTCATTCTTCAGAACCGATCTTCCGGAAATCTGTTACACAGGTTTCTAGCACGATGCGGGCTTTCGGACAACTCTATTCTACTGGGGAAAGTTGTAAACTGGCGGCCAACTATGGCGGGCAGGGATCCAGTTGAGCTTGAAATTTTTAAGAATATCTTCCACTCCATTGCCGAGGAGATGGGGGCTGCGCTCAGGCGCACCGCCTTTTCGCCCAATATCAAGGAGCGCCGTGATTACTCCTGTGCGGTTTTTGATGCGGCAGGCGAAGTGATTGCAATGGGAGATCACATGCCGGTACACCTTGGGTCCATTCCCATGTCGGTGCAGGCGGCGATCGAGGCTTTTCCGCTGGAACCAGGCGACATGGTGATGCTCAATGACCCCTTCCGGGGCGGTACCCACCTGCCCGACATCACGCTGGTGATGCCGGTTTACGTACAGCTGAAGGGACGGAAACGGCCGGATTTTTATGTAGCCTCTCGTGCGCACCATGCTGATGTTGGAGGAGCGTATCCGGGCTCGATGGGTCTTTGCCGCGAGATCTACCAGGAGGGTTTGCGAATTCCCCCAGTGAAGATCGTGAGCGGCGGAGAGATGCAGAGAGATGTTCTGAACCTGCTGTTGAACAACGTGAGAACACCGGAAGAGCGCGAAGGCGACCTGGGAGCGCAGATTTCGGCCTGCCATACCGGCGCAACCCGGTTGCGCGAGACTTGCGGCCGGTATGGAAGGGCGCGCGTCAAGCAAGCTGGGGATGGTCTGTTGCGTTACTCGGAGCGACTGATGCGGGAATTTCTAAAGAAAATGCCTGTCGGAACTTACGCTGCCGAAGATTTTATTGATGACGATGGAATCTCAACCGCGCCCATCAAGATTGCAGTGAAGATCAGCATCCCGAAGAGTGCGAAGCGTTCTGTTGTCGTCGATTTCAGTGGTTCTGATTCGCAGGTGCAGGGCAGCGTCAACGCAGTGGCGGCGATCACTTATTCCGCATGCTTCTATGTTTTTCGTTGCCTGCTGGCTGACGACATTCCGGCGACAGCGGGACTGATGCGGCCGATCAAGGTGGTCGCTCCTGAAGGGACGGTGGTGAATGCGCGGCCGCCGGCCGCGGTGGCCGGTGGTAATGTCGAAACCTCGCAAAGAATAGTAGATGTGCTGCTGAGAGCACTGGCCCAGGCAATTCCAGACCGTATTCCCGCAGCAGCCGCGGGGACGATGAATAACCTGACGATCGGCGGAATCGATCCGCGCACCAATGAGCCTTTCGCGTATTACGAGACGATTGCGGGAGGCATGGGAGCGCGACCGGGTAAGGCCGGGGTTTCCGGCGTGCACACGCATATGACAAATTCTCTGAACACGCCGGTAGAGGCTTTGGAGCACGCCTATCCATTCAGGGTAACGCAGTATTCGCTCCGTCCAGGGAGTGGCGGAAAGGGGAAATTCCCGGGAGGGGACGGCATAGTGCGAGAGATTCAGGTTTTGTGCGATGCAGAAGTGACGCTGCTTGCGGACAGGCGCAAACGAGGCCCCTGGGGACTCAACCACGGAGGCGAAGGATCCTGCGGGCAGGCGTGGATAGTGAGAAAGGATGGCGCGCGAGAACGGAAGCCGGGGAAGTTCAATGTTCGGCTGATAAGGGGCGAACGAATTCGTATTGAGAGCCCGGGTGGCGGGGGATGGGGAAAGGCTTAGCCTGGTGCGTCGAAAAACCTGCGTTGAGCGGGTGGTAGAATCGAGATCAGCCTGGAGCGAACCGTGCAACGCTGGTTCCATCCAGGCTTCATGCTGATATGACAAAGTCCATGCTGGCGGTGGTTAAGCCGAAAGCTGCGCCCGGCGCAGAGATTCGCGAAGTGAAAGTTCCGGGCTTTGGGCGCAACGATGTGCTGGTCAAAGTCAAAGTGGCTTCCATATGCGGGACTGACCTGCATATTTATGAGTGGGACCGCTGGGCGCAGGGCCGAATTCATCCTCCATTGATCCCGGGGCATGAATTCTGTGGGGAAGTGGTCGCCTTCGGCGACGAAGTGACCACCGTCAAGGAAGGCGATTTCGTCTCCGCCGAAATGCACGTGGCGTGCGGCAAGTGCCTGCAGTGCCGTACAGGCGAGGCTCACATTTGCCAGAACGTCAAGATCATAGGCGTGGATGCGGATGGCGCATTCGCCGAGTACGTGGTGATTCCCGAGTCCAATATCTGGAAACTCGATCCCGCTATCCCGAAGGAGTATGCCTCCATTCTTGACCCTTTGGGAAATGCGGTTCACACCGTGCTGGCGGGCGAGATTGCGGCGCGGACTGTTGCCATTACGGGGTGCGGTCCGATCGGCTTATTTGCCATCGCGGTGGCGCGCGCCGTCGGCGCTTCGCAGGTGTTCGCTATCGAGGTGAATGAGCACCGGCGCAAGATCGCAAGCGAAATGAAGGCGGACGTGATTATCGATCCGTCTAAAGAAGACGCGCGCGCGATTATCAGCGAGAGGACGGACGGAGCCGGCGCGGATGTAGTGCTGGAGATGGCGGGCCACCCGGATGCAATCCGCACAGCTTTTGATGTAGTGCGGCGCGGGGGAAGAATTTCTCTGCTGGGCCTCACTTCCAAGCCCATCTCTTTAAACTTCTCCGAGGACATTATTTTCAAGGGGATCACGATTCAGGGCATCAACGGCCGGCGGATGTACCAGACGTGGTACCAGATGACGGCGTTGCTCAAGGCGGGCAAGCTTGATTTACATCCGGTGATTACCGATCGCATCGCGATGAAAGACTTTTCCACCGCAATGGAACGGCTTAAGGCCGGGCAAGCCAGCAAGATTCTGATCTATCCGAACGGAGCCTAGACATCCAATCACGCTTCGAGCGGCACTCTTACAATTTTTTTCTGAATAGCGTAGGTCACAAGCTGGGCTTTATTGTGAATGTTCAGCTTGCGCATCAGATTAAATTTGTGCGCCTCGATGGTTTTAATACTCAGCCCTAAGAGTTGTGCAATTTGCCGCACCGAATTTCCTTCGGCAATCATCTTTACGACTTCGCGTTCGCGCGGAGTAAGAGAGGAACTTCTAGGCACCCCGTGCGCTCCGAAGCCACTCTGGCTGACGAGCTTGTCGAGAACCTGTGGGCTCAGGTATTTGCGCCCCTGATACACATCGCGTACCGCGCCAATTAACTGACTTGCAGGCGCGTCTTTCAGAATGTAACCATCCGCTCCAACTTCAAGACACTGCAGCAGGTATTCCTCATCTTCGTACATGGTAAGGAAGATCAGCCGGGTTCCCGGGTTGCTCTTCTGGATCATTCGCGCAGCTTCGAAACTCGATAACCCGGGCATGCCAATATCCAGGAGCACGACATGCGGCCTGAATTGGTCGACTAGTTCAAGGGCGGTGCGCGCATCGCTGGCTTCACCAACCACTTCGATATCAGGTTCATGGTCGAGGACACGGCGCAGGCCTTCGCGAAACAGAGTGTGATCATCGACGATCAGCGTTTTGATTGGCATTATGCGAAGGTTCTCCTGAGTGAATTAAGCGACATTTTTAAGTGATCCTGATCTTTGCGCCCTCTTGGGGCGCAGTGACTTGCGGCCGCGGATTCGATCACGACCAGACGGCGCCGACAGGTCACGAGTCAATGGCAGGGTGATATTGATACGCGTGCCCTGCCCCGGCTTCGAGCGAATCCGAACCGCACCTCCGAGGGCGGCAATTCGTTCCCTCATTCCAAATAATCCGAAACGACCGGCGCCGGAGGACTGTAGCCCGACGCCGTCATCCTCAATTCGCAAGCGGATCCTGCCGCCGGCAGCTTCCAGGGTCACGCTGAATGTGCTGGCCTGGGAGTGGCGGCTGATGTTAGTCAGCGACTCCTGCACCGCACGATAAAGGGCTATCTCCGCTTCGTGGTCCATCTCAGGCAACTGATGGGGCAGCGCAAGCCGGGCGCGAATTCCTGAGCTGCGGGCGAGTTCTCGCGCTTCTTTGCGAATCGCACTCATCAAACCAAGTTCCTCCAGCGCGCGCGGCGAAAGGCGAGCAATGATGCGCCGTAGATCGCCGATCGTGCGGTCGAGCATCGAGATCGCTTCGCCGACCTTGGCCTGAAACTCTTCATCTTCCACCTCTTCCGTCAGTCCGCTCAGGAAAAGGCGCAGAATCATCAATCCCTGGCCGGTCTCGTCGTGCAGTTCGCGGCTTATGCGCTTGCGCTCTTCCTCCTGCGCGCGGAGCAAGTGCAGCGACAATTCCGACGGAGAGCTTTCCGGAAAAGCCTTGCTCCGAGAGCGAGACTTACCGGACACTAAAACACCCCTGGAGCCAGATAACGAACCTGGCGCAGCGTGAATACGCTGGGACGAAGGGCTAATAAGTGACAGCGGTTCCGATTCATTGTAAACCAGCCGCTCCGCAATACAATGCCGTTCAAAGCACAAGAACCCGTGAGTTGGATGTGCTCTGGAACAAAGGGTTTGCTCGGTCCATCGGATACAATCCAGAACGATGCTTCGATATTTCACGGCCGGGGAGTCGCATGGAGAGGCTCTGGTGGCATTTATCTCGGGAATCCCCGCCGGATTGAAATTGTCCCAGTCGTTCATCGATCGTGAACTTTGGCGGCGACAACAGGGATACGGTCGCGGCGGCAGAATGAAGATCGAGACCGATCATGCGCATATTCTTTCCGGGGTGCGTCACGGGGCAACGATCGGCTCGCCGATTGCCATCATGCTGGAAAACAAGGATTGGAAAAACTGGACTGAGGCCCTGCCAGTGGAGCAGGGCGATCCTGAGAAACATAAGAGGGTCGCCTCGCCGAGACCCGGACACGCGGACCTGGCAGGAGCTTTGAAATACAACTTCAGCGAGGCTCGTTACGTGCTGGAGCGGGCCTCAGCGCGCGAGTCGGCAGCGCGAGTGGCGATAGGAGCAGTCGCGAAATTGTTTTTGCATGAGCTGGGAATTGAAGTGTTAAGCCATGTGGTCGGCGTAGGTTCGGCGGTGGCGAAGGACGAAGTCTTATGGGAGCAGATTCGGGACTTGCAACAGAAGGAAGAAGTTCTACTAAACTGTGCCGATGCAGAAGACGAACAGCGGATGAAAGAACAAGTTGATGGAGTATTGAGAACCGGCGATTCAGTAGGAGGAGTTTTCGAAGTGGTTGCGCGCGGAGTTCCGGCCGGACTCGGAACCTACGCGCAGTGGGACGAACGTCTGGACGCTCTACTGGCAAGTGCTGTGATGTCGCTGCAGGCCGTCAAAGGGATAGAGATTGGTGCCGGAATCGTGGCGGCACACTCGCCGGGCTCGGCGGTGCATGATGAAATCGGGTATTCGCGGGACCAGGGCTTTACGCGCACTCGCAACAATGCGGGAGGCATTGAAGGAGGAGTTTCGAATGGCCAGGAGATTCGCGTGCGTGGTTACGTCAAACCTATTTCCACCTTGCGCCGTCCTTTACAATCGGTGGATTTCGCGACGCGAGAGCCGGTGAAAGCGGCTTACGAACGCTCTGATGTGTGCGTAGTGCCGGCGGCGGGAGTTGCCGCCGAAGCTATGGTGGCTTTGACGCTGGCGCGCTGTGCGCTGGAAAAGTTCGGTGGCGATTCCATGGTCGAGGTACAGCGCAATTACCAAGGCTACTGCCAACAAGTGAAAAATTATTAATGATTTATCCGATCGTGAAATATGGCAACCCTGTGCTGGAGAAACCCGCGGAACCGGTGACCAATTTTGATGAGGACCTGGCAAAGCTGGTGGAGGACATGTTCGAGTCAATGTATGCAGCACATGGGGTAGGTCTGGCGGCGCCGCAGATCGGGATATCCAGGCGGCTGGCGGTGATAGATATCAGTTTCAGGAAAGATGCAAAAGCGAAGCTGGTTCTGGCTAACCCGCAGATCGTTAAAGTAGAAGGCAAGCAGCGGGGCGATGAGGGATGCCTGAGCATTCCGGATTTTCGCGAACCCGTTACGCGCGGGCAGAAGGTGACCGTGCGGGCGCAAAATCTGCAAGGCGAATGGTTTGAAGAAACCGGAGAGGAACTGCTGGCGCGCGCCTTCCAGCACGAGACCGATCATCTCAATGGCAAGCTGTACATTAGCCATCTGAGCGCCTTGAAGCGCGATCTTATAAAGCGGAAGATCCGCAAGCTGATGAAAGCAGGAGAGTGGTAGGCGAGCCGCTCAATCTCGTTTTTGCCGGAACTCCACCGTTCGCTGTACCGTCACTCAACAGCCTGGCCGGCGCTGGATTCAAGATCAGTCTGGTGGTTACGCAGCCGGACCGTCCCAAGGGACGGGGAATGGAAGTGGCCCACTCTCCAGTCAAGCAGCGGGCCACTGAGCTCGGCCTGCCATTGACGCAGCCGGAAAAAATAAAAAACAATCTGGAATTCCGGTCGCAACTGGAAAGCCTAAGGCCGCAGGCAATTATTGTTGTGGGATACGGGCGGCTGATTCCGCAATGGATGTTAGACCTTCCGCCGCTTGGGAACATCAATGTGCATGCATCGCTCTTGCCGAAATACCGAGGGGCAGCGCCCATCCAATGGGCGATCGCGAACGGAGAAGGCGAGACGGGGGTCACGATCATGAAGATCGACGCAGGCCTGGACACCGGTGACATACTTCTGCAACGCAGCATGAGGATTGAGGAAGACGATACGTCGGAGACGCTGTCACTACGGATGGCCCACCTTGGCGCGGATTTGCTGCTGGAAACGATAAACCGGCTTCGGAAAGGTGAGATTGCACTGCGCCCGCAGGATCACTCGCGTGCGAGCCTTGCTCCACTGCTGAAGAAAGAAGACGGAATCATCGATTTCAAGCGCACGGCGCAGGAAATTTGTAATCGTCTGCGTGGGTTTCAGCCGTGGCCGGGCGCGTTCACAAGCTTTCGAGGAAAGTTGCTTCACATCTGGAGCGCTTCGACCGATCTCAAAAACCTGCCGCAAGCTGAAATCACGATCGAGGACGAACGCATGCTGGTTGGGTGCGGCGCCGGAACTACATTGGTTCCTGAGCAACTGCAGCCCGAGGGGAAGAAGCGAATGTCGGTCCGCGATTTTGTGCACGGCTATCATCCACGCCCGGGCGAAGTATTGGGCAGGTAAAAGCACGCTCAATGTCACTCTCGCCAGCGCGGTCGGCAGCATTTCAGGTGCTTCTTCGAGTTGATCATGACCAGGCATTCGCGCCTGAGCTGTTGCATTCGGAACGGTACGCCAAACTCTCCCCTCAGGATCACGGTCTGTTGACCGAACTCGTTATGGGCGTCCTGCGTTGGCGCTCGCTTCTTGATAACTGGCTCTCAGATTATTCCAAACGTCCGATTACCAGTCTCGATGCGGAGGTTCAGTCCGCATTGCGAATGGGCGTATATCAGCTGAGATTTCTGGATCGCATCCCGGCGAGAGCGGCCATCAATGAATCCGTTGAGCTGGTTAAGCGGGCTCGCAAGACCTCAGCGGCGGCGTTCGTGAATGCTGTGTTGCGGAAAATAGATGCGGATCCGAGTGAGCGAAATTATTGGGAGGCGATTGAAAAAGCTGGAACCGTCTCAGAGTTGGCTGGTGCCGGTTCGCATCCAGAGTGGCTTGTAGAGCGCTGGGTTAAAAGCTTCGGCCTCCAGGACGCAAAGCGAATTTGTGCTTACGATCAGCACCGGCCTGGTGTTGCGGTCCGTTTGCCGGATGTGAGCACGGAGAATGAACTGCGCGAGTGTGAAGTGGAGCTTGCTCCTGGATTGCTGCTCTCGTCGGCGCGGCGCGTAATCTCAGGAGATGTGACGCGTGCGCAGCCGTTTCTCAATGGCCAGGTCGCGATTGAAGATGAGGGATCGCAACTGGTTGGGCTGCTGGTTGGTTTCGGCAAGCGAATCCTGGATTGCTGTGCGGCGCCAGGCGGCAAGACGCGAATACTCGCGCAGAGGAATCCGCAGGCTGAAGTGGTTGCAGTGGAATTGCATCCGCACCGGGCCGAGCTATTGCGGCGCCTGGTAAAAGAGCAACACGTGCAGGTGATCGCGGGGGATGTTCGCGCTCTGTCTGAAACAGCCTTTGATCGAATCCTGGTAGACGCACCTTGTTCGGGTACCGGAACGCTGGCGCGAAACCCGGAGATAAAATGGCGGCTGAGACCGTCTGATGTCCAAGATCTGCAGCAGCGCCAGTTGAGCATTCTGCAGTCGGCCCTGGCAAAACTGGAGCACGGTGGCCGATTGGTGTACGCAACCTGCTCACTCGAGCCGGAGGAGAATGAAGAAGTGATTGCAAGAGCGCTTGCGCAAAATTCGTTCCGGGTAGTTGACGTTTTGCCGGAATTGGATTGGCTGCGAAGTCGCGGCGAGATCACGTGGGCGGAACCCGCTTCGCTGGTCCGCGGACCATATTTGCGAACTCTCCCCGGCCTGCACCCCTGCGATGGTTTTTTTGCCGCGATCCTCGAGCATTCGACCGTCAATCGCTGATTACTTCACCTGGAACTCGATTGCCGATCCAAGCTCGACCTTTTCTCCGGGAAAGGGAGTTTGCGAGACGATAATGCTCGCTGGTGAAATTGGCGAACTGGCCTCGGCAATTGTAGTAGCTTTGGGTTCGTGAAACCCTGCATCCTTTAAGGCGAGGGTTGCCGAACCCAACGGCTGGCCGGCAAAGTTCGGCATTACGAACGCTTGCTGCGCCCCCGGAGTACCAAACAACAAGCTGATTCTGGGCGATGAAATTCCGCGGGCGCTTGGCGGGGGCGATTGGGCAATCACTCGCTCGTCGGCCATTTCGGGGATGTCAGTGCGCGCAACCATACCAAGTTCAATTCCACGCCGACGAAGATTAAGGTCCGCAGCTCGTTCGCTCTGACCAGTCAGATCAGGGATTTCAATGCGCTGCGGCCCCAGGCTCTCGGCCGCGCGAATTTGCCAGCTGCGCCGAACCTGGCTGCCGGCAGAAGGAGATTGCGAGACGATTCGGCCCTCGGGAACACTCGCGCTGAAGAATTGCCGGTCCAGAATCAGTTGCAGGTTCTTTTGGCTGGCGAGCCGTCGAGCGTCTGCCACGGTTTGGCCGGCGAGGTCGGGTACGGTTACCTCACGTCCATGGATCGCAATGCTCATGGTGATCAAAGCAGAAACAAGCGCGACCACGATCATGGCAAGCCCGACCAGAACTACTCGAAAGAAAGTTTTCAGGTTAATGGCTCTCCTCCGCAGCCGGAGCGGTGTCGGGTGTATCGAGCCTGGTTTGGGTTGAAGCAGTGAGGGGCGCCGGGGCTGCGGGGAAGTCTCCCGGCGGACGTCCCACAGCGGCTGCTTTCATAAACTCCATCCAGATGGGCAGCGCAGCGCGCGCGCCGCTCTCTTTAGCGCCCAGAGTTTTCTTTTCGTCATATCCCACCCAGACGCCACAAGTAACGGAAGGTGAGAAGCCCACGAACCAGGCATCAGTGAAATTATTCGTGGTGCCGGTTTTACCAGCGAGAGGCAGCTTCAAGCCGGCCGCCGCGATCGCAGTACCGTGCTGCACAACTTCCTGCAGCATGGAAGTCATAGTGCGCGCGGTGTTGGCGCTAACTACATCACGAACGTCGGCGAAGTTTTCTTCCAGCACTTGTCCATCGTAATCCGTCACTTTCGTGAGATAGCGCGGAGTGATGCGGACGCCGTCATTCGGAAAGGCGCTATACGCAGCGGTCTGCTCGAACAGTGTAATGTCGGCTGCGCCCAGCGCAATCGGCAAATATTCCGGAAGGTTGGAGGTGATACCGAAGCGACGAGCGTAGCCAATCACAGTCTTGATGCCAAGTTGCTCGGCCAGCCTGAGGGCAGGGATATTCCGAGACTGCGCCAAAGCACGCCGCAAGCTGATGGTGCCTTCAAACTTTTCATCGTAGTTGTGGGGAACATAGGGCCCGGAGGCAGTCTGAAACATGGCGGGAGCATCCAGAACCGGGTCGTCGGGCCGCGCACCGCGATCGATGGCGGCCGTATAAACGTAAGGCTTGAATGATGATCCTGCCTGCCGAAGGGCCTGAGTAGCGCGGTTAAACTTTGAGAGATTAGAGTCGCGGCCGCCAACCATGGCGAGAATTTCTCCTGTGCTGTTGTCAATGGCGATCAGCGCTCCCTGAACACCGCTATCCTGTTCAAGAGTGACTGCCGCCTTGCCATCCGGTGTCAGCGTCAAAATCTTCACATACACCACGTCTCCGGGCTTCAGTAGCTGCAGTAATTTGCGGTGAGTCCATGTGGCTTGCGCGGGGGTGATCCTGGCGCTGAACCGCCCAAGTTTGACACTGGCGAAGCTTGCGGAAACCTGGGTGACAACACCATGGATATATCCCGCTTCTTCAGGCTCTTCATCCCAATCCGGGTGCTGGTAGGAACTGATCAACATGCCGGAATCGATGACGTTTTCCAGGTGGCCTTTCCAGCCGTGGCGACGCTCATATGCCGCCAGACCATCGAGCACCGCGCGATTGGCGGCATGCTGCAGATTGCTGTCGATTGAGGTGTAAACCCGCAGGCCGCCTTCGTGCACCTGATCACTGCCGTATTTTCCTTCCAGATAGCGGCGCAGTTCCTCAACGAAGTACGGCGCGAGCGAGGGGGGATCACGCGCCAGCATCAACTGTAGCGGCTGTATACGGCTTTGGGCCGCCTGTACAGCGGTGATCTTTCCATCTTCGAGCATGGCGTTGATCACCAGGTTGCGGCGCTTGATAGCGCGATCAGGATGGGCTATGGGCGAATAGATGCTGGGCGATTTCGGCAAGCCTGCGAGAAGCGCTGCTTCCTGCAGCATCAAATCCGCCGCCGGTTTTTTGAAGTAGAACTGGGAGGCCGCCTCAAAGCCATAGACGCCGTGGCCGAGATAGATCTGATTCGCGTAGAGTGTGAAAATCTGCTGCTTGGTGAAACGACGCTCAATCTGGATGGCCAGCAGAGCTTCCTGAATTTTTCTGTGAAACGAGCGGTCGGGGGAAAGGAACAGGTTACGGGCAAGTTGCATGGTCAGCGTGGACGCGCCCTGAACTCTACCCCCGGAAAGAATGTCTCGGTAGGCGGCGCCGGCGATGCGCCAAACATTAACTCCCCAGTGACGGTAAAAGTCCTTGTCTTCGATCGCAATCAGGGCGTCTCGCAGCACCTGCGGATATTGTTCATACGTCGCAATGACCCGGTGCTGCAAAGCGAAGGTTCCGATGACGTGGCGTTGTGAGTCATACAATTCGGTCACTGCGCTCGGCCGGTAACGCTCCAGTTGTTCAACCTGCGGAAGATCGGTGGAATAAACCAGAACCAGGCCAGCGGTGGCGCCGGCGAGCGCTGACACGAACATCAGCAAGCTGATGATTATCCAGCCTAAGATTTTGCGAGGAACTACATCGGTTTCGGGCGCGAGCTTGACAACTGCTTTCACGGAAGATCGTGAGGTTAGGATAGCAGGCAAGCTTTGCGCCGGATCACCATCACAAAGCGCTTAGCTGGTACGGCTGCTCAATACCTGAATCGCCTTCTGCAACTGATCATCCTGCGGCGAAGGCTGCTTCTTCTCGTCCTGGGCGGGCGTGGCATTTTCGTCCTCATCCGGTAGCGCGGAACCATCATCGCCGCTATCGGCAACCAGTACGTTGGGGGTGACCGCGCTATCCTGAATCGCTTTGCCGCCGGGCGAATAGTATTTCGCCACTGAAAGAATCAAGGCAGAGCCATCGGGCAGTTCAATCACTTTCTGAATTGCCCCATCTCCGAAAGTCTTGTCTCCGACCACGTCTCCGCGGGCATTTTCGAGCACTGCCGCGGCAACCACTTCAGCCGCACCGGCTGTCCCCTTATTAACAAGAACCACCAGCGGCAGAGCGGTTATGTCTTTCGTGGGGTCGGCATTGAATGCCTCACGGGGATATTTCTGGCCCTGCAGGTAGGTGATGGTCCCGTGATTCAGGAACAGGTTGGCGACCGCGATGCCTTCAGCCTCGTCCCCTTCCGCGCAATTGCGCAGGTCGAGAATCAGCTTCTTCGCACCCGATTTCTGCAGTGACCGGATCTTGGCAGCAATCTCTTGGGCCTTGCCTTTGGTGAGGGCGTCAACCTGGATGTAGCCGATTCCATCCTGCACCATCTTGTCAGAAATTGGCGGGATCGCAACGTTTTCACGGGTGATCGTAATTTTCTGGGGTTCAGCACGGCGGGCGCGCACAAGCGCGACACTCACAGTCGATCCCGGTTCGCCTTCAAGAAGGTTATGAATCTCAGCCAGCGACATTTCGCGAGTGCTCTTGGCTTCAATTGCTTCAATGATGTCGGAAGCCTGAATGCCCGCCTTATCCGCCGGACCGCCCGGAATTACTGATATCACTGCCGCATAACCGAACCGCTTGGATACGGCGGCTCCGATCTCTGCCTTGGCACTGGTCTTATGCGATTTGTACTCTTTGTATTCGGCGGGGCTCAGATAGCTCGAATTCGGGTCGAGCGATTCCAGCAGGCCATGCAGGGCTCCATCGGTGACCTGCGGGATATTCGGTTCCTCGACATACTCGCTGCGGACTCTGGAAAGCACCTCACTGTATACCTGCAACTGGCGATAAGCGCCATCGTTGCTGGAGGCCCGGACGCCGCTGGAGCCGCCCACCAGAATGAAAAGAAGAATGGCGCTGGAACAAGTAAGTATGGTTGCTTTTAACATTTTGGACATCGATTTCAGAGTTCCTCAGGAGACTGGCTTGCAAATCGCATTATATCTCTTTGATGCGGCATCTCTGGCGCTTGCTGCGATGAATTTACGACGCAGGTAACCTGTCTTCGGCCGAGTGCGCCGGCGGCGGGTCTTCTCGCCAGAGACTTTAAGAACAAAGGACTTAGTGGCGTCTTCCACAACTCGATAGTGTATAGTTCCGTGTTCTGGAGAGCCCAATGATGATGAGAGGACTATTGGTTGCAATCATGGCATTGTCAAGCTTCGCAAGCGGGGCGCGAGCCGATTCAGGAGAGTGGAAGCAACTGTTCGACGGCCAGGACCTGACGGGGTGGAAACACGTCGGGCCCGGCCAGATGACGGTCGAAAATGGCTTGATTCAAACCCACGGAGGTATGGGGCTGCTTTACTGGACCGGAGGGAAGTTGGGCGACTGCGTGATCCGGGTGGTTTTCAAAATGCGAGACCATAACAGCAATTCCGGCGTTTTCATTCGAATTCCGGTTGAACCTCGTGAAGAATGGATGCCGGTCCATTATGGCTACGAAGTTCAAATCGACAATGAGCCGGAGAAGTCGAATGAAGACGATTACCACGTTACGGGAACGCTTTATTCGCTAACCAAACCGCTGGCTCGCCCTGGAAAACCCGGTCCTGAGTGGAACACCATGGAAATTACCCTGGACGGACCTAAGACGACGGTTGTGGTGAACGGCGTGAAGGTGACGGAATACACCGAAGGCGAGCCGGTTCCGGAGCGGAAGTTTGATTTTGAGCCGCAGCGTGGCACTCGCCCGAACCAGGGGTACATAGGGTTGCAGAACCATAGCGATAATGACATCGTGTTTTTTAAAGAAGTTGCGGTGAAGATGCTTACCAAGTGAGCGAACGGAGGATTCATGACCAGCAATTTCTCGCGCCGGCGATTCCTGGAAATCAGCGCAGCAGTGGCAGGGGCCGGTCTGGCTGCCAAAACGATCATTCTTGATCCCGATCCACTGTATGCGCTTCCACAATCGGGTCCAGCAGAACAGGTGCGCTTCGGCATCATCGGCATCGGCATGCAGGGATCTGGTCTGCTGCAGAATGCAATTCAGCTGCCCGGGGTGGAATGCGTAGCGGCTTGCGATCTTTATGATGGGCGGCATACTCTGGCGCGAGAGATCACCAACAATCCCAGCTTGCCGGTAACACGGCGCTACCACGATTTGCTCGCGAACAAAGAAATCGAATGTCTGATTGCCGCCGTTCCGGACCATTGGCACAAGCAGATTGTGGTGGACGCATGCAATGCGGGCAAAGACATTTATTGTGAGAAACCGATGTCTCACACCGCGGCTGAAGGCGTGGATATGTATACCGCGGCGCAGAAGAATAATCGGATCGTACAGATCGGGTCACAGCGCGTCAGTTCGGTTTTGTGTGCAAAAGCAAAGGAAATGGTGGCGCAAGGAGCGCTCGGCGACCTGATGATGGTGGAGGGCTGGCTGGGACGCAATGATCCGACAGGAGCGTGGGAGTATCCTCCTCCATTCGATCTGTCGCCGCAGAATCTCGACTGGGAAACCTGGCAGGGCACGGTGCCAAAGATAGAATTCAATCCCAACAAATTCGCCCGCTGGCGTTGCTGGAGAGCGTATGGGACCGGTGTGGCAGGCGATCTGCTGGTTCACCTGGTCAGCGGCATGATGTTTGTGCTCGGGATCAACGAGCCACCAAAGCACGCCATGGCCATGGGCGGTATTCTGCGCTGGAAGGATGGACGGGACATGCCTGATGTTCATGCAGCGTTGTTCCAATACGGAGATATTCCGGTTTACATGCGCCTGAACCTGGGCACGGAAATGCCGGAGACATACCGGTTCCAGGGATCAAAGGGAATCATCGAGTTGACCGAATTCGGCCTGAGCTACACGCCTCAGACCGGCGTCGACAACAGCCCCAGTTACTACACGGTGAGTTTCCCGAAAGCGATGCGGGAGGAATACCTGAACAAATGGCATGAGGAGTATGATCCCAAACCAGGGAAGGAACCGTTGTTCGAGGCGGTCAGCTACAAGGGCAATGACTTCGATGATGTGAAGCCGCATCTGTGGAATTTCTTCCGTGCGGTAAAAACGCGGAAGCCGGTAGTGGAAGACGCGGTATTTGGCCACCATGCAGCACTGGCCTGCCACATGGCAAATGAAGCGTACTTCAGAAACACAGCGGTGACCTGGGATGCGACCTCAAAGACCATAAAAAGCTAAAAAAGCTAAAGAGGAGACAATTCGTCTTCCCGTTCTTCTTTGTGCTCGTGCATGAAGCGTCGTTCGAGGTAGCGACGCGCCAGGTCGCGCCCGCCCAGTCCAAAGGCGAGGGCCAATCCGAGCATCAGGGCGCCGAACACGATGGTAAAAGCCACCAGTATGGTGTGTTCCCCAATTCCCAGCTCTTCGAAGCCCACCGAAACTGAAAAAATGACGATGACGGTTCGTACGGTGGCTGCGATAAGACGCGGGGAGGGCAAGTCTGCATTGACCGAAGCCAGCAATGCTGCGCGCGAAAAAAAACTCGCAGCCAGCAGTCCGAAGAAGAAAACGAATAACGCAGCGAACAGGCGAGGCAGAAATCCGAAGAAGCGCCCGATGTGCTCCTGCAGGCCAACGATGCCCAGCACACTTACGCCGATCAGTATGAAACCTATCCATGCCACCCAGAACACAAACCGGCTCAGAAGCTCGGTGGTCGAAGGCAGTGCAGCCTTCTTCAAAAACTGGCTTGCGCCTGCATCCTCCGAGAGCCGGTCAAATTTGGCCAGCCGCAGAATGCTGCGCAGCAGATATCGCAGCACGTAGGCGATCACCCAGCCGATGAGAACGATGATCAGGGTGATCATGAGCCGGGGCAGAAACTGCGCCACGCTGCGCAGAATTTCCAGTGTCTCTTTGGTCATTTCGCTAAAAAATCTTTCCCACATAAAACCTCACTTCCTGCC
The DNA here is from genome assembly GCA_003224855.1 of Acidobacteriota bacterium. Taxonomy (GTDB): domain Bacteria; phylum Acidobacteriota; class Terriglobia; order Terriglobales; family Acidobacteriaceae; genus Gp1-AA142. The sequence continues at coordinate 47,812 of QHZY01000003.1, forward strand.
ATTCCACATCTCCAGCAAATACGGCTTGGAGCGCTCGAAGGCGAGGCAGAGGGCCTCTACGTTCGATTCCAGCGCTTCCGGCGAGTTGTCACGATTTTCCGCTAAAAAGGTATAAGTTCTGCCGCGATACAAGGGCGCGAGCGCCTGCACAATGTGGTCACGGCTGATTACGGATTTGTGATACGCCGCGGCAAATTCGTAGACCGTATGCGCCCAGAGTTCATCGGTGTACCCCAGCTCGCCTTCCGGCGAGGATGCGACCTGCTGCACCTGGCACAGTGTGCTGTGGCTCAAAATGGATCTGAGTACTGGTTCAAGTTCTCCTACTCCGCGAGCGAACATGTCATGCAGGCGCTTGCGATTGAAGCGCAAGGGCTCGGGATCAAGCTCGTGCTCCGGTCCAATGGTCACGACCGGTTCAGGGTCCAAATCCGCGCTCCAGATATTGAAGGTGGAATCGAGCGACCAGAAGAGAGTGCCGACGCTACGGCGCATTGCAGCTACCAGATCTGCCGGGGCTCCTTCTCCGCGTGACTTGGGACCAAGATATGTCTGCACAATCCGAAACTTCCCGGTGATGGCCGCAATGGTGAGATACATCTCAGCGCCTACGCGGGCAGCCTCCTCTGACCAGGTGTCGAGTCCCGCGACGTGCGAGGCAAACCGGCCAGAGAACGCGAAGTCGGTGGGATACGGTTCGCGCACGCGCGAGGAGTAAACGGCGCGGTTCATGGGATAAAGCAGATTGCGTATCAGCAGCCCTTCGAACTTGTGGCGCCGGTAAACCGGAGTCACCCAATCGTTGACATCATTCACTACCGGTTGCAACAGGGTCTGAATCCACTCGGGTGTAATGCTGGTTGAATCAGGTGAAATCACCGCACAAGCATTGGCGCGAAGCAGGTCACTGGCCGCCATAATGGTGTGCAGCGCGGTGCCGCTGGAAGGCGTGCCTGTATAACGGGTGCTGATGCAGTGCAGGGTGCGCAAAGCGTAAAGATTGTCCGCGTGGTGCATATCGCTGATGGAAGCCGCTCGTACCAGTTCCTGAGTGTTGTCTTTGGAACCTCCATCGGCGTTGATGATGGCCGCGCGCTGGCGGGGAAAATACTTGAGCAGGCCGCTGCGGATGGCCTGAACGACTTGCCCGACCGTGCGCGCGTCATTGTAGGTAGGAACGCCGACGAGAAGGTCGACCTCACCTACGTTCATCAACTCGCGAAGAAAATCATCGTTAAGGATGGTCTCTTCGGGCAAAACTCTCCTCCCGCTTCAGCGTGGAATCACGCAACGGAATTTAAGGCAATTAGCCACGCAAACCAGCGCCGTAACACGCCTTCCGCAGTTCAAATCTTTCTCAGCCGGAACCAATAGAACTGATATGGCCCCAAGGTGAGCAGATAAGGTAAATCGCCGATGCGCGGAAAGATGTTGCGACCGAACATTTCTATCAGAATATTGCCCTTGTAGTGGCGAAGGTCAAGCTCAACAGCCTGCGCAGAACTGGAGAGATTGTTGACCACCAGGATGGCATCCTTCCCGTATTGACGGACGTACGCCAGGACCCGGTGGTTTGCGGGATACAGAAATTCAATGCTGCCGCGTCCAAAGACAGCCAGCGATTTGCGTATGCGAATAAGACGTTTCATCCAGGAGAGCAATGAATGATCGAAACGCTTTTGAGATTGTACGTTGACCGCCTGGTAGCCATACACCGGGTTCAGCATGAGAGGCGAATACAGTGATTCGGGGTCGGCTGTGGAAAATCCGCCATTCCAGCCGCCATCCCACTGCATGGGCGTGCGAACACCATTGCGGTCGCCCAGGTTCACGTTATCACCCATGCCGATTTCGTCGCCGTAGTAGACGATAGGAGTGCCAGGCAAAGACATCAACATGCCATTCATCAGCTCGATCCGGCGGCGGTCGTTATCTAACAGCGGAGCCAGGCGGCGACGAATGCCAAGATTCAGGCGCATGCTGCGGTCTTTGGCATATTCGTCGTACATGTAGTCGCGCTCTATGTCGGTGACCATCTCGAGCGTGAGCTCATCATGATTCCTCAGGAACAGACACCACTGGCAGTTTTCAGGGATGGCGGGAGTCTGCTGCAGGATTTCGGTGATCGGTTTGCGGTCTTCGAGCTTCAGTCCCATGAACATTCGCGGCATCAGAGGGAAGTGGAATGCCATATGGAATTCGTTTCCGCCGCCGAAGTAAGGCCGAAGGTCAGCCGGCCACTGATTGGCTTCCGCCAGCAGCATGCGGCCGGGATATTCCTCGTCAAGCCGACGCCGAAAATCCTGAATGATTACGTGGGTTTCGGGCAGATTCTCGCAATTGGTACCTTCGCGCTCAACCAGGTACGGCACGGCATCGAGCCGGAAACCGTCCACCCCCATGTCGAGCCAGAACTTCATGACGCCCCACATGGTTTCGCGCACGGCAGGGTTGTCGTAATTGAGGTCGGGTTGATGGCTGAAGAAGCGGTGCCAGTAATATTGCTTCGAAACCGGGTCCCACGCCCAGTTGGAAAGTTCCGTATCCAGGAAGATGATGCGGGTGCCGCGATACCTGGTATCGGTATCGCTCCAGACGTACCAGTCGCGTTTGGGGTTATCGTGCGAACTGCGAGATTCCTGAAACCAGGGGTGCTGGTCAGAGGTGTGGTTCAGCACCATCTCAATGATGACGCGAATTCCGCGCTGGTGGGCCCCGTCCAGAAAGGCTTTGAAGTCTTCGAGTACTCCGTAGCTGGGGTGCACCGAGTGATAATCGGCGATGTCGTAGCCGTCATCGCGCAGAGGTGAGGGGAAAAACGGCATCAGCCAGATGGTGTTGATTCCAAGGTCCTGGAGATAATCCAATTTCTGCGCCAGCCCGCGAAAGTCACCCCGGCCATCCGCGTTGCTGTCATAGAATGCGCGAACGTGCACCTGATAAACGACCGCGTCTTTGTACCAAAGCGCGTCCTGAGGCAGTGGCAAGCGGTTTCTCCTGAATCTGCGTAGGCGGGAGTTGCTGACGGATTTTTCAATCTAACACAGACGACCGAACCGGGGCAGCTAACCGCCAAGTGATCTGAGCTTTCCAATTGTCTCGGAGAGCGAGCCTGCCTGAAACAATCGAATGCCTGCAACCCCGGCAGCGCCTGCGGCCAGACAGGAAGCCGCATTTCGAATTGTTACTCCGCCCAACGCCAACACCGGAATTCCTGACTGGGAAGCCTCGTACAATTTGTCCAGACCCGCAACCTCGCTCTCGCCTTTGGCAAATACCGGACCAAAAACCGCGAAGTCAGCGCCGTGGTGGGCGGCTTTGCGCACCTCGTCAAGCCTGTGGCATGAAACCGCGACCACCACTCGATCGATGCCGGCCCGTGAAAAGACAGCTCTGGCATCCGCAGCTGAGACGTCATCTGAGCGTAAGTGGACTCCATCCGCTCCTGCCGCAATGGCGACATCAATTCTGGAATTGATAAGAAGAACAGTTTTCAGTTGCCGGTTCTCAGTTCTCAGTTGCCGCGCAAGGCCTTCCAGGTCGCGCGATGAGAGGTCTTTTTCCCGCAACTGAATGTAGTCGACGCCGTAGCGCATGGCTTCCGAGAGTCGGGTGAGAAGCTGTCGGCAGCGCTCCGCTTCGTTGCCGGGGAACTGAGTTCGATCAGAGATGTAGTAGAGCAGCAATCAGCGATTGGTCTTGGCTATTTCCGGTTCTTCTTCTTCTTTCTGTTTCGACTTCTCGGGGCGCAGATGGAATTCCGTCAAGCCGGCTTTCAGATATTCAAAACCTTCCTGTGGGGAATCCACCATCTTGAAAAGGCTCAGGTCGGCGGCCGAAATGGTTCCGGTGTCGACCATGGTCTGGAAATTCAGGACACGACTCCAATATTCACGTCCGTAGATCACAACCAGAATTTTTTTCGCGAGCTTCTGGGTCTGGGCGAGGGTCAATATCTCAAACAACTCGTCAAGCGTGCCAAAGCCGCCGGGAAAAATGACCAATGCCTTAGCCAGGTAAGCGAACCAGAATTTACGCATGAAGAAGTAGTGAAACTCCAAATTCAAGGAGGGCGTTATGTATGGATTCGGGGACTGCTCGAAAGGAAGGGCGATGTTCAGCCCGATGGTTTTCCCTCCCGCCTCCTGCGCGCCAAGATTGGCCGCTTCCATAATGCCCGGTCCGCCGCCCGTGGTCACAACGAATCGCTTGCGTCGTGCTGGAATCTGAATGGCCCACTGGGTCAGCAGGAATGCCATCTGTCGGGCGTCTTCGTAGTAGCGGGCCATGTCCACGGAAGCCACCGCTCGCTGGTGTTCAGCAGCGTGAGCGGGGTCATTCTCAAGCGCCAGCAGATTCTTTTCTGCATTGAGCCGGTTCTGAAAACGGGCGGAGCCGAAAAAGACCACGGTGTCCTGAATCTGCTCGCGCCGGAAGCGCGATAATGGTTCCGAGTACTCAGCAAGAATACGGAGAATTCGTCCTTCCGGGCTGTTCAGAAACTTCTCGTTCTGATAAGCAAGCGGGGCTGATTTCAATAAGTCGTTCATCGCACCATACTTTCGTGGAGCTCAGTGGGCTTCGTGATAATGGACGGCTTCCCAAAATCCAATCCAGATATCGAGCACGCCTAATCCCGTGCACAACCCGCGAACAAAACCGCTGGCAAAAACCGAGCGCAGTGCGGGGAAGTCGAGAAAGAAATAGTTGTCGGTCCACTCCGGACGCCAGGGGAGGATGACAAGCAGAACTCCAACCCCAGCACATAAGAAGACGAAAAACAAAACCAGAATGCGATGGATCCAAATCCGCGCCGGAGAGATCTGCCGGTGGTGGAGTTCGGCCTGAGCCCGCGATGCTTCCGCAATTGGTTGTACCCTGGAGTCTACCTGGGTTGCGGAGATTGGGTTGATGGGGGACTCAGAGCTCAAAAATCACTCCGCGCCAGCGGGGGTGTGTCTCAAAAAATTGAGAGCTGACTTCATCAGATCCCGAATACCTGGGACAAGGCATTCGCCTATTTTACGACTTTAGAGCCTGAATGCGCTCCGCGACGTCACGATAATCGATGTTGCTGCCGTACACGTGCATGAAGTGGGTGAGAGCAGCCGGCCGGTTACCCGCGAATTCGTAAGCTGCTGCCAGTTCGTAGTTGAGCGCGGTAGTCGTTTCTCCATCGATGTTGGGCAGTTTCAGGGCTTTCTCGTACCAGCGTATTGCAGCTTCAGGAACACTCTTGTCCAGGAAACATTGAGCCAGCCAGGTATAGGTCTGCATAACTTGCGGGAACGGATGGCCCTTATCGACCGCCTGGCAGACCTTCTGCAATTCGCTGATGGCCTCGTCCAGAAGTCCCATTTCGCGGAACGCGACTCCCAGGTTGTAATGAGTCTCGGGATCTTCCTGAGCTGCTGCGGTATCTTCTTCGAGTTCCTGCTTGAGCTCGCCGAACATGTCCGCCAAGTCGATGCCAGCGCCGGTCGCCGCCGCCGTAACAGCAGTTCCGGCCAGGGGCCGCGGCTTTGAAAGGCCATAAGTGAACGGAGACGCTGTTGGGGTTTCCGAAATCCGCGCCGGAGCTACTGCTGAGGCGGAGCCATCGGTGCCGGCGGTTACCGCAGCCATGGCGGGCCAACTCGGAGCAGGTGCGGGAGTAACCGGCTTTGGTTGGGCAATGCGCGCAGCTGCTGCACCGGGTTGCACAACCGGAGCCTGCATGAAGTCAGGTCCAAGAGAGCTCTCCAAATCAGAGACAAAATCGCTCAGCCGATCTCCGGCAGTGTCAGTTGCACGTGCGACCGCTACCTCAGGAGCCGGTTCGGCGTGAGGAGCCGACCCAGCAATGAAACCATCTCCGAGAGAGGTGTCAAGATCCGCAACCAGGTCTTTCAGTTCATCGTTGTCAACAGAATGGTCAACCGGAACGGAAGCCCGCTCAGGGCGTTCTGCAGAGAAATCCCTTTCTTCAACGGTGACTTCAGGAACTGCGACCTCAGGAACAGGTTTCGAGTTTGCGACTTCAATCTCGCGGCGGAGAATAGAGAGTTGCGTGTCACCAGGATTAAGGTTTTCCAGATGGTGAAACACGGTTTGCGCCTGATCAATGAATCCTTGAGAAAGATAAAATCGAATCTGTTCGACCGCCTCCACAATCTGTTGCGATTTATGTGCCTGGTCGGAAGCCGAGGGTGATATTGCAGGCGCCGCGCTGCCGGCAACTTCCTCAGGAGCCTCGTCCGACAGATCGCTCTCCCACTCTTCAGAAATGTCGATTTCTTCTTCGCCCGGAGGTTTTGACTCTGCCGAGAGTGCTTGCCCAACCTCAGGCATGGCTTCTGGCTGGTGAAAGAACGGAGCAGCAGCGGCTTTGGCAGGTATTTCGGGCAACTTTGCAGATGGCGCTTCTGGCCGGGCCTGGGCTTCGATGGCGCGTGCCGCCCCTGAGCGAGCCTCATATTTGTCGGCCAACTCCCCATAGCGAGTTGCTTCGTCGGCGCTTCCTGCTTCGTGATAGAGCTCTTGTAAGGTGCGGCAGCAGACTGCTGCTTCCGCGAAACGGCTCGCCCGGGTGTGCAAAGCTGCCAGCCGCTGATTGATGCGCAAATCTTTCGGCGCCTTGGGCAACGCCGCCATGAGCGGTCCAAGCGCCTTCGCGGGCATGTTATAGGAAATGAAAAGTTCGGCGTCCGTCAGAGCTGCTCGGACTGCCAATGCCACCTCATCCGCATAACGCTGGTCGATGAAAGGGGCGGTTGCTTCCAGTTCGTCGACCAGCACAGCGCCTTCTTCCGGACTGATCAGGCTTGCGCTGGAGGCTTTGCCTCCCAGCCTCGCCAGCACCTGCTCATAATTGCGGGTGTGCATCTGGTTCTGCGGTTCCAGTTGCGTGAGCTTCAGATAATAATCGCGCGCTTTTTCGAGGCTTCCGGCCTGCACCGCCGCGTGCGCCAGCAATTCGTATATTTCGGTCAGGTGCGACTTCTCTCCGGCTTTTTCGGTGAGCTCAAGAAGAGTCTCAAGCGCGCCTACATTTTCCCGGACGTGCCCGATCAAGGCATGCAAAGCGTCCACGACTTTTCCGGAATCGTTGGCCAGCAGCCGCTCGAAGTTTTCTTTATATACACCCAGAACTTCCTGATAATGTCCGGCAGTGATCAGCGCCTCGGCATAACTTGCAATCGCGGAAACATCGTTATGCACCGTGCTCAGCTTGGTAGCCAAAGTGCCTGCTTCTGCCAGGCGCCCACTTTGCTGATACGCCTGCATCAGCGCCTTCAGGCCCTCGGGATGGCTATCGAGATCCGCAACGCCTTCCAGATTCTTTATCGCTTCGGGAATATTGCCGGTTTCAAATGCGGTGCGGCCGCGCATCAGCAGTGCGTAGCTATTGTGGGGATCGAGTTTAAGCATCCGCTGCAGAATTTCCTCAGCGGCGGCAAGCTGGCCTTTGGCGCGAAGATGATCGGCAGCCGAGGTAAAGATCTGCCACGCCTCGTTTTTCTTGTTCAGCCGGATGTAAACCTCGGCCAGGCGCATGCGCATGGCCGCGTTTTCCGGGTCCATCTCCAGCGTCTTCTGGAAAATCCGCACTGCTTCTTCCAGCTGACCTGATCGCAGGAATTCTTCCGCAACCTGCAGATACTGGGCACGGGCGTCGTTAAACAGCCCCTGCTGGGTATAAAGCTCCGCCAGTCGCAACACATGCTCTAGCGAAGGCTTCATCTTGGTGAGTTTTTTGTACATGGCGATCGCCTTCACCGTGAAACCTTGGGTGGCGTAGGCGTCGCCAACGCTCTTGAAGCAAGTGGCTGCTTTGTCTGCCTGCCCAAGACGGGAGTAAAGGTCGCCGACGGTGTTGGAGACGGTCAGGTCCTTGGGATCAGCCTTGAGGACCTTCTCATATTCCGCGATAGCGTTCTGCAGCTTGCCCTGCTGAACGAACTTCTCGGCTGAGCTGAGAGCTTTCTGTTTGTTAAAGCCAAAGCCAAACGCCATAGCAGTGCCGACTCCGGGTCCGGTTTGCTGCAGGAGTACGAAACCAGCTTTCGATTTCGCCTGCAGCTATCGTCTGATCAGACTGGCTCGCGGTACATGCCTGCGAGATGGTCTTTCGGACAAGGCTCATTGTAAGGCGCGGCAGCCGGAATCGTATGGTTACTAAGGGTTACCAGAAGGGAGTGTACGACCGAGTTACCGCCGGAATGCACAGTTCACAAGGATTTCTCACTGCGCGTTGCTCGTAACAGGGGATAAACCACTGGCCCAAGCAACAGAGCGACAGGCCCCCAGCGCCAGGTGAAACTGTCGCTGCCGAGCAGCGCGACCACGCTCATGATCACTGGGGCAGCGATGACATATACCAGGCCGGCCTTCGCTCCCGGAACAAGAAACGCTCGTGGCAGATCAGGCCGGCGGCGGCGCATTCCCCAGGCAGCAAGGACGGTCAGAATAGTTGTTGCGGAACGCAGCCACACGTAAATCGTGATCAGCCTGGTAAGCGTCTGGAATGCGAGCAGCGCGTAAACTGCCGCTGATACCAGGATCGCAACCCATGGTGTACCAAATCGCGGATGCAAGCGCGTGAGCGCACGCGGAAGATAGCGATCTTCCGCCATGGCGAACGGCATTCGGGTTGTGGTGAGCACGGTGCTGTTCAGCAAGGCCGCGTTCGTTACCATTGCAGCGATAGTCATTCACTGGCCAAACCACGGGCCGCCGATCAGCCGCGCAGCATCAGAAAAATATCCGGTGTGCCAGTCCTGCCAGTTGCCCAGAGCTGCTAATGATGCCAGCGTAGGCAAAAAATACGTCGCTATAGAAAGCGGGACAACAATCGCCAGGGCGATAGGATAATTTCGCTGCGGATTATCCACTTCCTCCGCAACCGTCGAGAGTTGCTCGTAACCTGAGTACAGCCAGATCCCTAAAGCCAATCCCACCCCGAAGACTTTGAAGGGTGGCCCATTCGGCGGAATGAAGGGAACGAATGGATTGTGATGCCAATGCAGCAGCCCCAGAACGACCAGTATGAGAATGGGAAGCAGAATGAAGAGCTCGAGTGCGGTTGCGAATTTTCCCACCATCTGGATGCCGCGCACGTTCACATATGCGATTACCGCTACCAGACCCACCGAGATCACATAGTGCTTCCAACCGGTGATTTGCGGAAACCAGATGCGTAGGTAATCAGTAAACAGGACTGCATACACTCCGCCCAGCAGAAATGAAGCCGACCAGTTCCACCAACCGGCCAGAAAACCCCAAAAATCGCCGAATGCTGCGCGCACCCAGCGATAGAATCCGCCTTGTACCGGCATCGCTGATGTGAGTTCTGCCGCTACCAGAGAGACCGGGATACACCAGAAAAATGGGATTACCAGGTGATAGAGCAGGGTCATTCCCGGGCCCGAGGTGCTCACCTGATCTTCCAGTCCGAATGGACCTGCGGTCGTGTAGGAGAACATGACCCAGACGAAATAGAACAGGCTGGCTTTACGCAGTACTGATTTTGCTGCAGTAGCAGTGGTGGAAGTGGCAGCCAAGGAAATTAGTGTTGCGTCGGTTGCTGCAGTAGCCACGGAACCAGGTCCGGCTCGGCATACGCGTTGTCCCACGACTCGTGACCAACGCCCGCATACTCGGTATATCTGACGTTGGCGTGCGCAGCTTCGAGCGCTGCCTTCATCTTGCGCGATTCTTCAACGGGCACAGCGGGATCGGCATCGCCATGAAAAATCCATACCGGTGTCTTGCCGACCAGGCGCGCCGTCTCGGCATAGGGATCAGCAACTTTATGTTCCTTCGCCAGGCTGACGGCGATCTCAGGAAGTTGCGGCAACGGACTTATGCCGCCGCATATGACTACGTAGGCGGCGAATCGTCCGGGATACTTTGCGGCCAGGTCCCAGGTGCCGAAGCCTCCCATGGAAAGCCCGGTCAGATATACGCGCTCCCGGTCGCCATGAAACTCTTTGATCGAGCGATCCAACGCCCCAAGCGCTTGCGCTTCCATGTCAGGCTGGGTCCAGACTTTGCCTTTCCGGCACTGCGGCATCACCACGATGAACGGAAAAGCGGCTGCGTTTTTCCTGATGGCGTGGCCCAGACCGACATCTGATTGCAGCAGGCCATCATCGCCACGTTCACCAGCTCCGTGCAGAAACAGAATCACCGGCCATTTTTTATGGTCGTTCCAATCAGCCGGCACGTAAACCTGGTATCGGTATTCCTCCCCTGCCTCCATTACCGTGCGATTCAGAAACCCGGTTTGTGCGCGACCTGCAAAAGCGGGGAGAGCAAACAACGCAGTGATGAGCACAATCTGCTTGAGCATGAAGGCTGAGACTCAGACGGCGGAAAGCATAACATCTCTGTGCAATGACTGGTAGAAAACAAAAGCCTCCTGCCTTGCGGCAAGAGGCTCGGTCGAGACGTCGTTAAACTTCAGACTTACTTCGGTTGTGCAGCCTGATCCTGACTTGCAGGAACCGGAGCATTTGAGGTAGTCGCAAGCTGCTCAAGATCGTTCTTCAGCAGGCTGATTTCTACTCGTCCACCGCTCATGCGCTTCGCCTTGCCACCCTGTTCGTCGGCGGTCTGTACCGGCGCATTGCCCATGCCGACCACGTAAATCCGGTAAACCGGAATGTCATGGTTCAGCACCAGATAACGGACAACTGAATCGGCCATCTTCTGCGAAGTTGCGATAGCGGCGGTTCCGTGTCCAGCTGAGAAGCCCTGTACTTCGATGATGTAGCCGCGCTGTGACTTCAGAGGCGTGGCAATCTCATCGAGCGCGGATTTGGCATTCTGGCTCAGCACAGTCTGGCCGGGCCGGAAGCGAATCTCAGTCTGCGTGGCTGCCTTGTACTGGTCGATGTTGCCAACCACTTGCTCGACCGTGGTCAGGCGGTTCGTGGCCGTGGTCGCAGTCTGCTGCGCCACCTGCGCCTTGTTACCGGCATCGATTGCATGCTGATCAGCTTCGTTGGCTTTGGTCGACGCCAGGCGAATGCCTTCCTGCGCGCGTGCATCCGTGTCTTTAATCATCTTACTGTTGGCGGAAGTCAGTTCATCGAGCTCGTTTACGCGATCACGGATAGGAGCGGTCTGGCGCTGAACGTACTTCTTGCGGGCAAATGGGTTCAGCTTGCCCCAGAAACCTTCGTGGGTATCAGACTGCAGTGCCGGTTTGCCGCTCGCGCCTGTGCCCGCCTGATCGGTGGATGAGGGCTGACTGGTTGTGGTTTGATCTTGCGACGTTGTGCCACTCTGTTGCGCTACCGCGGGCAGCGCGATCACAACGGCCAGAAGCAGCGCTACGAGAATGCGACTTTTCATGTTCACTTCCTCCGAATGGGGAGCATCGGGGCTCCACTCACGCCCTTGGGCGTGTACGAAATTTGCTGTGCGTCCCCTCATGCGGTACTCCGAAAGCCCGCCGCTTGCGTTGACGCTCCGCAAGCAAAACCTGGTAAGCCGGCGCCCCAATCCAGAGCGCCTGCCCTTTCGTTATAACAGTTCTGATGCCAAATTCCACAAAAAGCTAAGTTGTTGCCAACAAACAAATTATACGCTCATCCAGAGTTGGTTACGAGGCTTGAAGGAGAGTAAATTTGGCAATAGTTGATATAAAAACTGCTGTGCCATCCATAGCGGTTTGGCTAGCTTCCAGATTTTGTCGGATACTTGTCACCGACGTCCAATCAGCAAATTCAACTCAAAGAGGAAAACCACAATCACCATGCGCTCGTTGACGGTTGCAGCCGCAGCTCTTCTGATGATTTCCTGCACTCACGCCGAAAAGCTCGACATCTCGCGCCTGAAAGTCCCACCTGGTTTTCATATTGAGGTTTTCGCGGAAGCCCCGCACGCCCGCCTGCTGGCATTCAGTCCAGGTGGTGTTTTGCTGGTTACGGACATGAGTGACGGGAAGATTCTGGCATTTCCCGACTCGAAACATAACGGGCATGCCGAAAGAACGGCCACAGTGATCCAGGATCTGAATGCTCCGCATGGCATTGCCTTTCATGACGGCAAACTGTACGTCACGGAAATCAATGCCATCGACCGTTATGACTGGGATGAATCACAGCTCAAGGCGACCAATGGGAGGAAGCTGGCTGATATTCCCGGCAGCGGCGGAGGGCACTCGACCCGCACCATAGCTTTCTGGAATAACAAGATGTATGTGGCAGCGGGTTCGAGCTGCAATGTCTGCAAAGAAGAGGACCAGCGCAGGGCTGCAGTCTCCGAATACAATGAAGATGGCAGTGGGCAACGCATCTTCGCCTCTGGGTTAAGGAATGCGGTTGGATTAGCTGTTAATCCGAAGACCGACACGCTCTGGGCAACGGACAATGGCCGAGACTGGTTGGGCGACAATCTTCCGCCCGAAGAACTGAACGATCTTGGCAAGAACGGCGGCAACTTCGGATGGCCGTACTGTTACGGCAACAAAATTCTCGATAAATCTCAAAGCAAAGATTATGACTGCTCGAAGACGATTGCGCCGAAAGTTGAGATGCAGGCGCACTCTGCGCCCCTCAACCTGATCTTCTACAACTCCGATATGTTCCCGGCTGAGTATCGCAATAATGTTTATGTGGCCCTCCACGGTTCATGGAATCGCAGCGTGCCCACTGGTTACAAGGTAATTCGTGTAAAGCTGAACGACCAGGGCCAGCCCGAAGCCCAGCCCGAAAATTTCATTACTGGCTGGTTGCGGGAAGGCGAGACCCGCAAGGGAACATGGATGGGACGGCCTGTTGGCTTGGCCATCGGGCCGGACGGCGCAATGTACCTGGCTGATGATTCGGCAGGAGTGGTTTATAGGATCACTTACCAAAAATAAGGGACAAATCTTAATCGCAGAGCACGCACAGTAAGCCGGCGGATCTTCCGCGGTTGTTATCACCCTGCGACTTTCGCGGCAGTTCTCTGCGAACTCGGCACTTAGAATTTTGCAACGACCGCAAGGAATTGTTGATGCCGCTCTTGGATGTAGTTGTCGGTCATGCCCGCGATATAGTCACAAACAACCCGTGCCGGAGGTTCTTCTCGTAATTTTTGCCGGTAACTGGGAGGAAGTCTGTCAGGGTTTTTTGTCCAGAATTCGAACAGCTCTGAGATTACACGCTCGGCGTCATTTTTCTCCGGATCAAGTGGCTCGCTGAAGTAGAGACTGTTATAAAGAAATCGCTTGGTGGCTGCTCTTTCTCTTTCCACTTCAGAACTCAACCCAACCAGGCGTCGGGAACATGCGCGCACATCTTGTACAGTACGAATGCCCGCGGACCGAACCTGGCCTCGAGTATTCTCAATAAGATCGCCAACGAACTTGTTCAACATTCGTTTCAGCGCTTCATTGAATTGCAGTTTGGGAATTGCATGGGGATAAAGATGCTCCACCTCTTCCAGAAAACCTGCGAACACCGGCACACCTGCACGAATCTGATCGAGCGATAACAGCCGTGATTCATAGCCGTCATCCAGATCGGCGGTGTTGTAGGCGATTTCGTCGGCGATGTCGATCAGCTGTGCTTCCAGCGGAGGAAGTTGCTCGAGCGAGTACTCGCGAAGTTCGGGAAACTCTTTCCCGTCGTAATCTCGGGAATGCTTGATGATCCCTTCGCGCACCTCAAATGTCAGATTCAATCCCCGGAAAGCCGCATATCGCAACTCGAAATCTTCCACTATGCGCAATGCGTGAAGATTGTGGTCAAAGAACAGCCCGTAGCGGCGCATTGCCGTATCCAGCGCCTTCTCCCCGGCATGGCCGAATGGGGGATGGCCGACGTCGTGAACCAGAGCCAGCGCCTCTACCAGGTCTACGTTCAAATTGAGTTGTGCGGCCACGGTACGCGCAATCTGCGCCACTTCGATGGTGTGAGTCAGTCGGTTGCGGAAGTGGTCGGAATAACGTCGCGTAAAGACTTGAGTCTTTGCTTCTAAACGGCGGAAGGCGCGCGCGTGAATCACGCGATCGCGGTCACGCTGAAAGTCGTTTCGATAGGGATGCTGCGGTTCAGGATGGCGCCGTCCGCGTGATTGCTCGACGTGAACCGCATAGCCAGCCAGCATATAGCGAGTCTAAATCAGAACTATACTCACAGACCACGTAGCGACCGCCGCCCTCTGCTGTTGAGCGGAGCGCAACTCAGCAGACTGCTTCTACGGACGCGATCAACGAAGGAATTTTGCACACGGCCACGCGCGACTGGACAGGGCGACGGCGACTGCCCCTAAGCGGTCTGTTGCCTGCCGCAGTCGTAAACATCACTTGTTCTGGGACTCGTCCTTGGCCAGCTTCATCTTGGCTGACTCGAGCTTTTTCTGGACTTTGGCTACATCTGTCTGGTCGACTTCTGCCGAAACGGTCTTGTTCCACTCGTTCAGCGCCCGCTCCCAGTGTGCGGCCGCCAGCTTCAAACGTCCGGTCCGCAGGTAGAGATCTCCCAGATGGTCCTGAACCGTCGGATCGGTTCCGATGCGCTGCG
>QHZY01000214.1 GCA_003224855.1 Acidobacteriota bacterium
ACCGAACTCGCGTGATCCGCCTGAGCGGCGCTTATTCAGTCCGGTCAGAAATGAATCTGACCGTCCTCGAAACCTTTTAAAGTTACCGATCCTGCTGCTCGCCTGTCAACGCATTGGGATAACAGGATTTACACAAGTTATCCACAGTAGCTCAACCGCAGCGGCTAAAGCCGCTCAGGAACTAGCGCGACCGGCACGGCTTAAACCGTGCCCTTCCCAGACACTCCCATCCTTAATTCAAACGGAATCCTGGAGAGCAACAGAGCGCGTCTCCCGCCTTGCTGTGCCGCAGACTCAAAGCGTCAGGTTCGGCGCGAGCCCATCCGGCACGGGCACTTAAGCCACAGCAGGGCGGAAGATTTAAAAATCAGAAAAGATCGATTCAGGAGGTTTTTGCGAATACCGCTAAACCCTTCGAGGACCGCTGTCCCCGAATGTGAGCCTCGTGGCCGAGGCTAATTTCAGGTGTTTCAACCTGTTAAGTAATAGATGCCGGACGAGCGACGAGAGATTCAGTTAAAACATCCGGCTAGCCACAATTGCTCTCGACGGTTCGATTTTTATATCACGAGCGCGGGCGGAGTGCAAGGGGGTGGTGACGAAGTTGGTGCGGGGGGGCCGTTCGCTGGATACTCAGCCCCGGCGATAGACGAAAGGGACTCGACTGGTATCAGGGAGCCCGGCGGCATTTACATCCTAAGTTGTGGACCCGGTGCGCCAGGTAATTTCCCTTCAGCGCTTTGCTAGGATAGCCGCGTGGCGGCGCTGCTTGAGATTGCGAATCTGAACGTCCAGTTTGCCGGGCCGGGTGGAGCACTGCTTCCCGCAGTTCGCGATCTGTCTCTTACCATTGCCGAAGGTGAAGTGCTGGGGCTGGTGGGCGAGTCGGGGTCGGGGAAGTCGCTGACGTCTTTGGCTGTTATGCGACTGCTGCCGCCGCAGGCGCGAGTCAGCGGAAAAATCCGCTACACGGAAAACAACCAGCCGCTTGAAATCTTCGACATCCGTGAAGAGCAGATTCGCAACCTGCGCGGGAACCGCATGGCCATGATTTTTCAGGAGCCGATGACCGCGCTGAATCCGGTCATGCGAGTGGGCGACCAGATTGCAGAAGCGGTGCTGGCCCACCAGCCGGTCGGCAAGCGCACGGCGTGGGAGCAGGCGGTGGCAGCGATGCGGGAGGTGGCGATCCCGGAACCGGAGCGGCGGGCGCGGGATTATCCGCACCAGCTTTCGGGCGGCATGCGGCAGCGGATCATGATTGCAATGGCGATCGTAAACCGGCCGCAGCTGCTGATCGCGGATGAACCGACCACCGCGCTCGATGTCACCATCCAGGCGCAGATCCTTGAACTGCTCGCGCAACTGCAGAGCAAGTTCAGGCTGGCGATGCTTTTCATCTCGCATGACCTGGCAGTGATCTCGGAGGTCGCCGACCGGGTGGGCGTGATGTACGCGGGCAGTCTGGTGGAGCTGGCGACCAAGCGACAGATCTTTCACAGGCCGGCGCATCCGTATACGCAGGGTTTATTGCGGGCCGTGCCAACGCTCAGGACCGATCGCTCGCGTCCCCTGCAGACCATTGAGGGCACCGTTCCCGGCTTGCAGAACATGCCGGCGGGATGTCTGTTTGAGCCGCGCTGCGAGTTCCGGGTGGAAGAGTGCGCGCGAAAGCCGCCGGAGCTGGTGGAAGTCGAAGCCGGACATCGTGGGCTATGGCGCCAGCCCCAACGAAGTACTGGAACGTTCGCGCGATCTCGGAAAAACCTTCGTGCGCGGAAATCATGACAAGGCGGCCAGCGGGCAGATGGAGTTGCGGGACTTCAATCCGGTGGCGGGCCTGGCGGCGCTGTGGACGCGCGAACACCTTAAGCCGGAAAACCTGGAGTGGCTGCGCAACGTGCCGCAGGGGCCGGTACGGGTTGCGGAACTTCCGGAAATCCAGTTCGTGCACGGTTCGCCGATTGACGAAGATGAGTACGTGGTCACGCTCGATGACGCGGTGGAGCCGCTGACCATAGCTTCCACCGCGATCACGTTTTTCGGGCACACCCATCTGCAGGGATTGTTCTTCAGCAACGGAAACGCTCCTGACTTTTATCGTCCGCCATACAAAACTATCGGCAAGGCGGAGACGGTGCAGTTCAAGTTGCGTCCGAATACGCGCTACATGGTGAATCCGGGATCGGTGGGGCAGCCGCGCGATGGAGATTGGCGCGCCGCGTTTGCGCTGTTTGATACCGAAACCCGCATGGTCACGTTCTGCCGGACGCCTTATGGGTTGAAAAGCGCACAGGATCGCATTCTGGCGGCGAATCTTCCGCAACGGCTGGCGACGCGGCTGGCGGCGGGAAGATAAACTGTCCTGGTGTCCCCTCCATCGCACTACCTGATCGCACATACTGACGGCGGCGCGCGCGGAAATCCGGGGCCGGCCGGCTATGGCGTTGCCATCCAGGATGAAACCGGAAAGAAAGTTGCCGGGTTAAGCGAGTATCTCGGACAGCAGACCAATAACTTTGCGGAATATCAGGCGCTGATTGCGGCGCTCGAATATGCGCTCAAGCACGGCTTCAAGGCTTTGAAAGTGATCAGCGATTCAGAGCTGCTGGTGCGGCAGATTAAAGGCATCTACAAAGTAAAGAATGCCACGCTGCAGGATCTGCACGCGCGGGCGAAGGTGCTGATTGGGCAGATGGACTGGTTTTGGATAGAGCATGCGTTGCGGGAGCACAACCAGGAAGCCGACCGGCTGGCGAATGACGCCATGGACCGCGGCAGCGGGCGTGCGCCTGCGCGGGTTGTTCAGCAGTCGCCGACCGAATTCGAAGGCGTTGTGGAGGACGGCAGAGTGCGGCTTCTCAACGGCAGCCTGCCAGATGGTACCCGAGTGCAGTTGCGGGTCAAGAAGTAAGTGAAAGCTTTAGTCTGCGGCCGAGGTGTGATCGTGGACGATCTTCCAGCCGTCGGGAAATTTACGAAAAATGAGGGTGAACAGGCCGTGCGGAGTCTTGCCGCCGGACATCGTGAGTTTCCAGGCGCCGCGCGCGAATGCCGCGTCACCAGCAAAAGATTTAATCTTCAGTTCTGAAAATTCAAGTTTGCCCATCTCTTTGCCGGAGGACTGGTAGGCCTGCCGATAGCGTTCGAGCGTAGGTTGCCAACCTGAAGTTTCTCTTGCGCCGGAAAAAAACGTAAGCTGCGGCGAGTTCCAGTAACCGGACATGAAGGCTTCGAGATCGTGACGGTTCCAGGCGTCCTGCTGCCGGGTCAGCACTTGCTGAATTGCCGGGGTGACATCATCGGCGGAAAAAAGCGTCAGAGACGAGAACAAGGGAAGCAGGATGGCAAACCTGAACATGCGAGCTCCAGTGCGGAACAGTGTCGCACAACCGAGGAGTGTTGCCGTTCAGGCTCGAGATTTAGTGCTGGCGGGTTTGAGCTTGGTCACTTCCCATGGCCGCTTCGGCCGGGCGGCGGCAGGTTTGTCACGGTCCTGAACGCGGTCATAATGGTAAGACTCGCTCACGGTACCAAGCGACTCGTTGTAGAGACTCGGCAAACCGAGCGCTTCTTTCAATTCCTCGGTGAACTGTTGCAGGCTCTTCAGGTGATCGGCAGTCGCGGGAACTTCGGTTTTGGCAGTCTTCAGAAACTGCTGATATCCGCGATTGATGAGCTTGGATATCTCACCGCCAATCAGATATCCAGGGTACGCGAAGATCTTGACACCTTCCTCGCCATCTTTCTGGATGGCAGCAGAACAGGTGTACTTTTTGAGGAATACGCGGCCCTGGGTGCCGGGCGCTTCGATCAGATCGAATCCGTGATCGCGCAGCCAGCTGAGGGCATCTTCGTAAGTCCGTTGTTCAACTTTTGTGGACATTCTTTTTTCCTTGTTCGGGTTAGATGCAGGATTACGGATTCGGCATCAAGCTGGAACCAAATACCGTTTTTTATAATCTAAGCACCTGTTATTTACTCGGGTTTCTGCAGTTTTCGCACATTACGATAGTCATACGAATGTTTTCCGGTTTACGAGATGCAGCCCGCTTCCACAACTCGCAAAGAAGTAGCGAAGCCTGAGCCCAAGCTCGGGCAGCGCACGCTGGAGCGAATCGGCAACACTCCGCTGCTGACGCTCAAGCGCATTGCAGCTGAATTTCCTGACCTCACGCTGCTCGGCAAAGCCGAATGGCTGAATCCCGGCGGCTCAGTGAAAGACCGGGCTGCTTCGAACATTGTGGCTGAAGGCCGCGCCAGCGGACGTTTTTCTCCTGACAAAATTCTGCTCGACTCAACCAGCGGCAATACCGGCATTGCGTATGCCATGATCGGCGCCGCCCAGGGATTTCCGGTAACGCTCTGCATGCCGTCGAATGTTTCCATCGAGCGCAAAAGAATTCTGCACGCCTACGGAGCAAACATCGTTTATACAGATCCTGATGACGGGTCCGATGGCGCCATTCGCAGAGCGCGCGAACTTTTTGCGGCGGAGCCGGACAAATATTTCTATGCTGATCAGTATTCAAATGATGCCAACTGGCGCGCGCATTACCTTGGCACGGCCAATGAAATCTGGCAACAGTCAGAAGGACGTATCACGCACTTCGTTTCCATGCTCGGCACCAGCGGAACTTTTGTGGGAACTTCGCGGCGCTTGAAAGAGCTGAACCCAGACATCCGCTGCATTTCGCTGCAGCCTGACTCCCCGTTTCATGGCATCGAAGGGGCGAAGCATATGGCCTCAGCAATTGTGCCGAAGATTTACGATCCGTCACTGGCCGACCAGGATCTGGGCATCGCAACCGAGGCAGCCTACGTCATGGCGAAACGCCTGGCGCGGGAAGAAGGCCTGCTGGTAGGAATTTCCGCCGCGGCAGCGGTCGAGGGGTGCTTGCAAATTGCGCGCCACCTTCCTAAAGAAGAAGCCACGGTTTTTGTTACCATTCTGTGCGATTCCGGCGATAAGTACCTGAGCGAGAGATTCTGGGAAGAATGATTTGCTACTACGGAAGCAGCAGAATCTTAAATCGCTGAAGACGCAAGAGAACGAGCGCAGGGATCGCAGAGTATGAGTTTGTTCTTTTTGCCTCTGTGCCTCGGACAGAAAATGCACTGAAATGCTGAAACTCGGCCAGTCACATTACGATTCGATTCGTCAGCATGGGGAAGAGACGTATCCGCATGAGTGCTGCGGTGTGCTGATGGGATCGGTCGAGCGGGATACTCGAATTGTGACTTCGGTCGCGCGCGCCGGAAATACCCGCACTGATTCTCCGCAGAACCGTTACAGCATCGATCCGAAAGAGCTGGTTCGCATTCAGCGCGAAGGCCGCGAACGCAATGAAGAGATTATCGGCTTCTATCATTCCCATCCCGACCATCCCGCCCGCTGGTCGCAGACCGACCTGGAGGAAGCCCACTGGTTCGGCTGCTCCTATGTGATCACCAGCGTAGAGAAGAGTAAGACAGTAACCACGAATTCCTTCGAGCTGACCGGGACAGATGAGAGCGACAAGAAGCTGGTGGATGAGACGGTTTCTATCGTGTAGTTGTGCTGGAGCGGGCGCTCGCCCGCAAAGGTTTGGCGGCAGTTTCACCAACAACCTGGCTGGCCCATGTTTGGCCTGAACCTCCCGCAACATTGATTTCTGGCGCAGTTCAAGGCAATCAGTTTATTTGCTCTCAGCAGAAACCCGCTCCATCACCCTCGCCACAACTCGATCACAGCGAGGCCCCATGAATCCGAATGCGGCGGGCGCCTCAGCCCCAGCCTGCGCGAATAGATTTTTGCGCACCATGGCGCGAGCACGGTGAAGCCGCACTTTGACATTTTCTTCCGTAAGGTCAAGAGCTGCGGCAGTCTCCTGCGTATTTAACTGTTCCACGTCACGCATCATCAACACCAGCCGGTATTGCTCTGGAATCGAGAGAATTGCATCTTCCAATGCGCGTCCCAATTCGGACACCGACAACTGTTCTTCCGGGTTCAGAGCGTTCGCTACCACCTCGGCCTCCCCATCTACTGTCCCTTCACTCCTGGCACTTGCGTCGAACTGCTCGGTAAGTCTGCGGCGTTGAGATCGAGCCAATGCCTCATGAATCGCGATCCGCGTCAGCCAGGTCGCGAACCGGGATCGGCCCGCAAACTGTGCCAGGTGCTGGTAAGCGCGCACATACGCGTCCTGCATCACGTCTTCCGCTTCCGAATCGTCGCGCAGAATCGCTCTGGCGACGCGGTACAGTCGCTGGTTGTACCGGCGCATGATCAGCTCAAACAATGCTGTCTCGCCTTGCAATATGCGACGAACCACTTCCTCATCCGACAGCATCTCGGCGCTGTTGATTAGTTCTAGCGTAGTAGGGCTCATGTTCCTGCCTGTCGAATAGAGGGTCAAACCACGGAAAGGTTACATGCTAGTTGGACAACGCGGGCGGGCACGGGGTTGTAACCAGCTTGCCGGGAACGACTCTATTCGAGCGAGGAGGAAAAATGCAGAACACAGATAATCGGCTGAATACCACCTGGTGGGCGCTCCGCGTGCTGTTTGGTTTCGTTCCTATAGCTGCGGGCCTGGACAAATTTTTCAACCTGTTGACCAACTGGGAAATGTACCTGAATCCGCTGGCGATCAAAGCGATTCCGGTCAGCCCGGCAACATTCATGCACATTGTCGGCGTTATTGAGATCATCGCCGGGGTCGTGGTGCTTTCAAAGTTGACCAGGATCGGGGCTTATGTAGTCACCTTGTGGCTCATTGCCATCGCTTTGAACCTGCTCACCATGGGCAAGTTTCTCGACGTCGCGGTACGTGATCTGGGCCTGGCGGTTGCGGCATTCTCGCTCGCTCAGTTGACCGCTGTGCGGGAGGAAAGCACGTCCAGGGTTCGAACCGGCAATGCACAGCCATCACTCGCACGCTCGTGAAGCACAGCATGAAGCTGAATGTTGGCCTGAGCATTCAAGCCCATTCACACGCCCTGTCGAATTGAGCGATTCGCGGGCGAGGGGCCAGCGCCACAGATAGCGGAACTCGGTAAACTGAATGTGTGAAAGAGTTCGCCACCAGCATTGTTCGCACCTTGCGCGAGCATGGATTCCAGGCTTACCTGGTGGGCGGATGTGTGCGTGATCTGCTGCTGCGTCGCCAGCCGGCAGATTACGATATCGCGACGGATGCACTCCCGCAGCAGGTGATGCAACTCTTCCCCGAGACTTTCGCGATCGGCGTGCAGTTCGGGGTGGTGCTGGTGCCATTGCCTTCAGGCAATGGCGAAGATGCGCGTGATCAATCGGGCTTTGGACATCATGGGTCAGTGGAAGTCGCGACATTCCGGTCGGATCTCGGGTACTCGGATGGGCGGCATCCCGACGAAGTGAGATTCAGCAAGAGCCCGCAGATTGATGTCCAGAGACGCGACTTCACTATCAACGGATTGTTGCTTGATCCGATCAGCGGAGAGGTTCTTGATTTCGTTGGCGGACGCAAGGACCTGGAAGCCGGCCTGATCCGGGCCATTGGCGATGCGAAAGGTCGATTCGCAGAAGACAAGTTGCGCATGTTGCGCGCGCTGCGTTTTGCAGCGCGCTTTCAATACAAGATCGAAGATCAGACATGGGCAGCCATAAAATCGGCTGCGCCAGAAATCCGCCAGGTTTCGCGCGAACGGGTGCGCGATGAACTCACGAAAATTCTGATCGAAGGAGAAGCAGCTCACGGATTTCGGTTTCTGAGCGAGTCTGGCCTGTTGCGCGAAGTTCTTCCCGAAGTTGAGGCCATGAAAGGGGTTGAGCAGCCGCCGGAATTTCATCCCGAAGGCGACGTGTTCATACACACCATGCTGCTGCTCGAAAATCTGCCTCGGCCCTGTCCGCCCACGCTGGCCTGGGGAGCGCTTCTGCACGATGTGGGGAAGCCGCCTACTTTCCGTGTCGCTCCCGACCGCATCCGCTTTGATGGGCATGTGGATGTGGGCGTGAAGATGGCGGAAGAAATCTGCCGCAGGCTGCGCTTCTCCAATCACGACACCGAGCAGATCATGGCGCTGGTGAAAAATCACATGCGCTTCGCGCAGGTGATGCAAATGAAGGAATCGACCTTCAAGAAATTCGTCCGCCTGCCGCGCTTTGACGAACATCTTGAGTTGCACCGGCTTGACTGTAGGGCCAGCCACCGCAACCTGGCATCATACGAGTTCACGCGGGAAAAGATGCTGACCATGCCGCCGGAAGCCATCCGCCCCAAGCCTCTTTTGAGCGGTGACGATCTGATTGCGGAAGGGTATCAGCCGGGACCCCGCTTTAAACAGATCCTGGCGGCCGTCGAAGATGCGCAACTGGAAGGACAACTCTGCTCGGCGGGTGAGGCGCTGGAATTCGTGAAAACTGCCTTTCCGCTGGGTGGCTAAAAAAACTTGTCAAGCCCCCTTGAAGGCCGAAAAATCGTTAAGTGCTTCAAACGAAAGCGAAAATAAAGTTCCAAACCATGACACATTTTCCCTGTCGAATTTGCTATGCTGGAATTAGATAGGCACGGATCCCGGTCCGTGCCATTTTTGTTTACAAGCCCAAAATACACATGAGCCGTTCCATGGAGCCGATCGGTAACGGGCTGGAGAAGATTGTCGGGTCCAGTCTGCGCCGCGCTCCGGCGGGCGAAGGGCCGGTGCTGGCCTGGCCGCTGGCTTGTGGCTCGATGGTGGCGGCACGCACCCGGGCGCTTGATTTCAGCAAAGGAATATTGCGGGTTGAGGTCATTCAAATGAAGGTTACGGAAAAAGATGTCGCCCACGTTGCCGCGTTGGCCAATCTGGAACTGACAGCGGAAGAACGCGCGCGCATGGTGGGCGACCTGAATTCAATCCTTGGGAACATAGAGATGCTGAATGAGCTCGACACTGCGAAGGTCGAGCCCATGTCGCAGGTTTCCGTCTGCTCGAAAGACGGCGCGATGCGCGAGGATGTGCTTGAAGGATTGCGGAAATCGTTGCCGCACCAGATCGCGATGGCCAATGCGCCGGAAACTGATGGCACTTTTTTTGAGGTGCCGAAGGTGATTGAGAGATAGTCAGTTGGGTCGCGATTGAACTCATTCAACATTGAAGATATCGGTTCGGGAGTGCGATCACAGTCGATGACTGCGACTGCGCTGGCCGAGTCGTGCTACGCGCGCATCGAGCGCGATGATCCAAAGATCGGCGCATTCTTAACGCTTTCGAAAGAGCGCGCGCTGGCCAAAGCGGATGAGGTCGACCAGCGGGCGAAGCGGGGCGATGAGTTGCCGGCGCTCGCCGGCGTGCCGGTTGCGATCAAAGACGTGTTGGTGACCGAGGGTACTCGCAGCACTGCGGGATCGAAGATCCTGGGAAACTACATTCCGCCCTATGACGCGACGGTAGTGAAGCGCCTGGATGCGGCAGGGGCGGTGATGCTGGGCAAAACCAATTGCGACGAGTTCGCGATGGGCTCGTCGAATGAGAACTCGGCGTGGAAGCCGGTGCATAATCCGCGC